>JAPXLT010000016.1:0-16885 GCA_033809415.1 Lentisphaeria bacterium | reverse complement strand
ATTTTCCCCCCGATTTTTCGGCAACTTGAAAAACTAAATGCACATTTGTCAGACAAAATGCACCTTCCCCAGGAAAACCGGTGCATTTAATCTGACATTGTGCATTTAATTTGCCATGAATTTTCACCTGGCATCCGAACTGGCTGCTTGGAGGTTGCATTTGATCTGACAAAGTTTGCATTTGATCTGACAAAAAACGAAAAAAAAGCGGATTTCCCCCTGAGGGTAGCGTCCAGCCGTTTTTCGGACATACTGAACGCACCCCCCTTTTTTCCGCAACCTCAATTGATGCAGCTGTGTGCCGTCTGGCGGACTCTGCATTGAATATTTCGTTGTCAATAACATGAATGGATTTCTCTGGATGTCAAATCGGCCGGCGCGGAGCGCCACACAAAAATAACCCCGGGTGAGGAAGCGCGGAGCGCGACGCAACCCGGGGTGGGGACTCCCCCCAAGAAGCGCAGCGCCCGCAAGGGCGCCACGGCAGGGGGAAGTGGGCTTGACCCAGCTAAATGCTTTCGGCAGGAATGGCGTTTGTGCCGCCCTCCGGGCGCTGGTTCGGGGTGCCGCCCACCCCCGGTTCCCTCGCCCTCCGGGCTCGGTCACCGGGGGTTATTATTGTGCAGCCCTACGGGCTAAGAGGCGCCCCTTGCATTTTCACAATGAAAAAGCAACTCAGCAGGGGGAAGTTTCTCCGGACTCCGGTACTTGGAAGGCAAAAAACGGGGCTGAAAACGGGGGAAGAAAACGGGAACCAAAGGAAGAAACGGATTCTTTTCCCTGGAAATCCGCGAAGAAGACAGAAGAAAAACCAAACCATAATCGCCAAGCATTGCCATCGGGCATGGCGGATTAAACGCACGGCATGGCTTTTGACAGATTAAATGCGCATGCCTGCTTTTGTCAGATTAAATGCGCTGAAGAACATTTCAGCTGGTGCGTTTAGTTTTTCAAGTCACACCCCCGATTTTTCCCCGATTTTTTTAGCTTTCGGGATTGACACGGCCAAAAATCATGATATTTTAATTAGTGCAAACGTTTAAACCTATGATTTTGTTGGAGTTTTTTTTGATGTCTGTAACGATTTTGGACATAGCTCGTGCGACTGGCAAGAGTTATCCCACTGTCAGTCGTGCTTTGAATGGGCATCCTCGTATCAGTGTTCGTACTCGTGAGGAGATATGTGCTGCAGCGGAGCGTTTAGGGTATCGGAGGAACTTTGCTGGTGTTGCCTTGAAGACGGGTCGCACGGGTGTTCTTGCGGTCATTGTTCCGAATCTGTTAAATCCTTTTTATGCGGAATTTTTACGATGTTTCAAGGCTGCTGCATCGGGCTATGAGGTTATTGCCTACGATTACGAATTATGCCGTGAGAAGGAGAGCAAGGCATTGGAGCGTTTGCTGACCGGCTTTTGCGATGGGGCGACTGCCTTCATTTCGGACCTCGAGGCGAATGCTAAAGTGGTGGAGCGAATTCACCGGATGCGGATTCCTCTGGTAACAGTAGGGACTATGGGGTACCAAGAACATCCCATTGATTACGTCGGCGTGGAAAATTCGTCTTTGTCATCCGCCTCTGCGCCATTGGTTGAACTATTAATGACGTTGCGCGAACGGGGAAGGAAGCAGGCAGCGTTTATAGCCGGTATGTCTTCTTTGGCAAATTTGGATTGGGTCGCTGAGGTTACCGGAAAAACATTTGCCGATCTTGGTTTTGACTTTCAGGTTAAGCGTGATTTTCTTCGTCTGGATAAGAGTTCAGGCAATCCGGCGCGTGATGGATTCGAACTGGCCCGCCGACGCTTTTCGGAACATCCGCAGCCTGATCTGTTTTTTGTCTTGGACTGCATTCAGACGTATGGCGTGTTATGTGCTGCCGCACGTGCAGGAAAAGTGTGCGGAGTTGACTTCGATCTGATCTCGAGTGACTACACCTGGGTGTCGGAATACAGCTCCGTGCCATGCTACGCCATCCATCACCCGCTGCCGGAAATGACCGCAGCGTGTTTTGATTTTATACAGCGCCGACTCGCAGGAGACTGGAAGTCGCCCCAATTTGTCAAAAAACTTGAATGCTCAATCAAAGGTCCGTTCCAAACCAAGCAACCAGGAGAATGAAGAAAATGAAAAGAAGTACTTTCACGTTGATCGAATTATTGGTCGTAATTGCGATTATTGCGATTCTTGCCTCGATGCTTCTACCTGCCATGCAGAAGGCTCGGGAGAGCAGCAGGGCGGTCAAGTGCATATCGCAATTGAAGCAGATTGGCATAGCTATGAATTTTTATATCGATGATTACTCGGGTTACATTCCCGGTCAGTCTCAGAATGACGGTGGTTTTGATGGCAAGTTGAGTCCCTATGTCAACCGGCTTTCCGGGATTTACCTTTGTCCATCCACGTCTGAGGAGGAGAAGAACAATGCCTACGGTTTGGGCACTCGCCTGTTGCCGAACGGTAAATATCTGGCCATAACCCTTCAGATGGAGATGCTGTTTGGCACCACCACCCTTACGAGCAATTACAAGATGCGCCTGACGCAGGCGGTTCGCCGCCCTTCTGCCGCTGGGGTTGTCGGTGATGTGCTGGGGCGTCCTTATTCAAAGTGGGATCAGAGTTACGCATGGGGATTTGCACCGTTGCTGTCTAATGCTTGGATGCCGAATTCGCTTCCGAGCCTGTGGGCGCCGGCCGGGCAGTCCTACCTGGCTCCTCGCCACAACCGGCGTGCCAATATACTGATGCTGGACAATCATGTAACGACCGTATTCAATGCCGCCGACCATAAGTCACGTCATCCTCTGACCGGGGCGGCTTCTGCTACCTACATGAACTGATTTTTCCCATGCAATATGCTTTAACGGAGCAGAATGATGAAAGTGATCTTGTTGTTGACCATCATGGTCTGTATAAGCTGGGCTGAGGACGCAGGTGTCCTGAATGATTTCAACGCTGACAAGTGCCAATGGAGCTATTGGCTCGCAAAAGAAGCGAACGCTGAATTTCTCCATGCGCCAACTGACGGCATGGACTCCAGCGGTGCGTTGGAATTGAAATTCGGCAATGGCAATTCGAAAGGCGCTTGTTTTCTGAAACATTTTCCTGTGGAACCCGGGAAACGCTATACTTCAACTGTCTGGGTAAAGGGCAGCGGCCTCAGCAAAAACACCCAGCTATCGCTTTCATTTCAGGGGCTGGATGCCAAGAAGAATTTTTTGAACAATGGGATTTTTTCAACATTCAAACCGGCATCCGAAGAATGGCAGCGCCTGATCCTGACTTTCCTGGTGCCCGACACTGGCAAATGGAAAGAAGTAAAGTATCTGATCTGCACACTGGGAACAAAACCCCCGTCCGCCGCCGGATCGGCCTTTTTTGATGATTTCTTTTTTACCATTGACGAGGATGAGGAATAGGAAAAACACCCATGAAAAAGTATTCTTTTGCTGCGATGCTGCTTTTAGCCGGTGCATTATTTGCCGCCCCGAAGTTTGTCCAGATACCGCTCGAGGACAAACTGGCACATCCGGATATGACCTTTGCAGTGACCTTTGATGGATTCACCACAAGGGCAGACCTGGCAAAAGGAGAGTGCGATTCGATCACTATGCGTGATGTGAATTTCATGCTGCGCGGCGCAGTGGGCTTCGACTCACGCCAGGCATATCAACCGGAACCGGGAGAAAGCCTGACCTATCAGGCGCATCAAAACGCGAATTTTCAGCAAGGCACCATTATCCTGTGGGCAAAGGCAGTTGATTATGCTCCGGGAAAAGCAGAGAAGCGCGGCAACGTGGGCTATGTACAACTGCGCTTCGAAGAGGAAAAACGCTTTGTCCAATTCCTCCTTTATGAATATGACGGGACGCTCTATTGGGACTGGTATTCTTCCGAACCACCACATCGCTATGGGGATGTCGGAAGAGTGTGCGCCTCCCTGGAAAAAATTCGTGCGGGAGAATGGTTTCAGATGGCAGTCACCTGGGATAAGGAGTTGGCCATCTACCTCAATGGGCAAATGGTGAACAAGGGACAACTCCCTCAAAAAGTGGAAAAAACCTGGGACTTGAAGCCGCTGCCCGAAAAATCATTCATCGGAATTAAAAACCGGTTTTATGGCGATGAGCATAAAAAAATCACGCAAATAGATGATTTTCAGCTTTTTGCCCGGGCTTTGACTGCGATTGAAATTGCAAACCAGTACAATCGCCTGCTGGCAGACCGGGGAAGCAATGTGATTGCGGACTTTGGCGTGACCCTGCACGGTGTCGATCGCGGCAAGGGACGCGGCAGCGATCAGCTGGAAGCAGAGTTCGACTTCACCCCATTGCCTCCGGACAAGAAGGCGCTGTATGATGCGGGTAAACTCGAACTCGACTGGGTGCTGACTCTGCCGGATCAATCGACGCGACAGGGCAAATGGCATTTTGCCGCCGGGGAGACAGTGAAATTCATCCCTGGGATTACAGTGCCGGGGCAATACAAACTCACTGTTGACAAAAGTTCTGTGGAGATTCTCCGCCCGGACCTTTCTTTTATCGGATCGGGCTGGGGCGATGATGACACCGTCCCGGAAATCTGGCGTGATTTTGCGGTGAATGGGCGTACCGTTTCGCTGTGGAACCGTGTCTATCATTTTGGCAATGGTCCGTTGCCTGAGCAGATTGACATCAAGGGCAAGCCGCTTTTTTCCGAACCACCATCCCTCCTGATTGATGGAAAGGCGGTTGCCGGATGGCAGGTGGGAGACACCATTCGCAAAAACAGCGCTGTAACATATACGGGCAGAGCAAAAATCCACGGTGGGGCGCTCGCCTATTCCACAACCATCGAGTTTGATGGAATGATCAAGTTCGACTGGACAATCGAAGGCATGCCGGAAATCCAGTCGATGCAGCTTGCCTGGAAACAGAATTCGGATTACTCGGAGTTTCTGCTAGGGCCGCACGTCTGGAACGGTAACGGCAAAGGCGATTTTCTGTATCATAACGGAATGGATGATTCGCTGCAAATGATCTGGCTAGTCTCTGAACTGGGCGGCTTCGCTTTCGCACCCGAAAATGACGCGAACTGGATTTACGATGAGACAAAGCCTATCTATCATATCGACACGAACACCGGCAGTGCAACGATTGATATGATTACCCGCCAAGTTCGCATGCCGGAGGCAACTCCCTACAGGGCGGTGTTTATCGCGACGCCAACACGTCCATTCCCAAAAGTCTTCCGTGCAGTACGGCACAACGACAGCACTTTCCCCGGCTTTCGCATGACCACATTCGGCGGCAGGGCTTTCACCGGAGTCTCGACCTACCGGCCAAACTGGCGCTTCGGGTACGAATTTAAAGAGACGCCCCCGAATACCCACGGCATCTACGGCATGGCAAATGCCATGAGTTCGGAAAGTCCGGAACCGATATACTTTGCCAAGTACTGGAACATTCCAGGCGCAGGCGGATATACTTTCAAGTTCACCGAATATCTGCAAGACGGAAATACCCGCACCACCGGAGAACATTCGATACCGGCATGCAACGCCGGCTGTATAAACGACTTTTATTCACGCAACATCCATGAGCTGCTGACGCATCCTCAAGGTGCTGCGGCTGCTGCAATATATTTCGATTTGTGCGGCAATGGAACTTGTTCCAACCGCCTGCATGGCTGCGGATTCCAGGATAAATTCGGACGGGAGATCAAAACCTTTGCCCTGCTGCACAAGCGTGAATTGATTAAACGGACAGTGCGGCAGGCGCACGCAGCCGACAAACAAGTATGGATCCATGCACAACGGAGCTTCTTCCCGATGATGAATGGACTGGCGGATTTCTTTTTCCCCGGGGAACAATTCGAGGCGCTGATGGCTCGAACGCTCTATCCCTTCACGGACGAAATTCCGGAATTGATCTTCAAGAGCGAATTCAACCGCAACATCCTCGGCACGGGCGTGATCTGCTGGACGGCGGTGACTTCCCTGCAGCGGGCAAAACTGCCTGTTAAGGAGAAGAAGCGTGGAACCGAAGCCATGGAGTCGATGCTGCTGTTGCATGATATCGACGCAAGTACCGTGTACGCTTACCAGCCAGTGCTGGCATCAATCTGGAACATCCAACGACGCTACCGGGTCGAGAACGAGGGGACGAAGTTTTTCCGCTTTGACCGGCAAACTGATATTGTTGCAACTGACAAACGCCTACGCACATCCTACTATGTCTCACCGGCGGGGTATGTATTAGCGGCAGTTTGCAATACGGAGCCGGTGAAGGTTTCCGCACGGATCAATCTGGGTAAATTCGCTCGAGGGCTGACTTCGGTACGCGAGGAATATCTTGGCAGGATTCTTCCAGTTACCGATGGCAGTTTCGAATTGAGCATACCTTCACGCTCTTTTCGACTGATCGGAATTCGGAGTCCGGCACCGGAAACCTGGAAACTGGATTACCAGGCATCGGCCTACAATCCGGCTCGAGCAAGCAACTCTGAATACTTTTTTGACCAGAAAACCGGGATTCACAAGCTGAAGAAAATCGATGACAAGACCTATCTCCTCACGGCGTTTGTCCCAGTGCGTTCCGGTTTCAAATACAGCCTGAGCTTCGAGCATCGGCAAACAAACGGCAATGCTGTAAAATGGACTCTGCAACCGCAATTCAATGGAGATGCTTCCGGACTGCACGCAAAAACTGGACAGGCAATCAGCGGCAACGAATGGCAAAAACAAACCATGGAATTTCCAATTCCTGAAAATACAAGCGGTCAGTGTTTCGCATTGCTGCTGACACTAACCGCAGAAGGGATCGGTTCTGAAACGGAATTCCGTAACATCGAAGTCATCGAGACGGAATTCCATTGATCGGCAAGCAGAATTTTTTTGTCCACGGAAAGCACGGAAAAACGCGGAAAAATTTGTAGGGTTGCAGCTTTTGACGGATGAGATTGCTTTGACCGAATTCTTGCGTGCCAAGGCCGGCTTTACGCAATTGCTTCGGATGCATCCAACGCCGGAGGCGGAGCACCATGAGCAACTAGGTGAAGCGGAGCGGAACCTATTGATCTGATAGAGGAAAAACGCCATAAAAAAACCCAGGCCGAAACCTGGGTTATGGGGAAGCAAGTGTGCAGGGGTATGGATTTTAAGAGTGGCGCAACCTTCCCGGTAGCGTAGAGTAACCTCTTCTCAAAACCAGAGTGCACGTCTGCAGGAGAAAAACCTGCACCCTGCACCCTGCACCCTGCACCCTATATTAGTTTCATCAGAATTTATAGCTCATATCGATCTGATAAAGTCTGCCGTCGGCATTGCTATCATCTCCGGACTTGATCAAATCGGTCAGCATTAAACTGCCGCCAATCGAGAAGTTCTTGCTGATATCGCAAGTCAGCCCGATGACATGTCCCTTGACGTTGTTGGAACCCTTAGCATTCGGTAGGGCAGCGGAACCGAAATCGCTGTCGGAGACAAACCACGGCACTGAATCACCTTCGATGCGCACATACGAATATTTCGCTTTGAAGCGGTCGAACTTGGCTTCCACGCCGAGCATCCAGGCCAGATCATTGCTTTCCGCAGAATAATTGTCCGGAACACCGTATTTCGCCGGGGTGACCTGGCTGTGATCATCATCCGCGCCAAAGTTCATCGCCACTTCGCCAAAGCCTTTCAGAGTGACATCGCCGAATTTTCCGCTGAGTTCGCCGTAGGCCATGCCAATCTGGTAATTGGCATCATCGGAACCCAGATAATATTCGGAGGTGTTATCATCATAGGCGAAGAAGCCGAGAGCCAGCACCGCCTTGAGATCGTCTTCTTTCCAATTTACGCCGATCTGACCGCCGTACATATTGGCCAAGTCCTGACTCGAGCCGAAAACATTGGCGTCACTGCGGATGTTATAAGCGCCGATATTGGCAAAGAGGAAGTCTTCCTTCCAAGCCAGCGTGGCGCCAGTCGGGCGCAGGTCGCCGTCAAAGTTGACCATGCCGCAAGTCCAGGGGTTCTTCTGTTGTCCGACGGTCAGGCTCAAGCCGGTATCGCCAAAGGTATGCTTGGCATAGGCATAATCCAGATAGAGGTCGCCGGATTCCCAGGCACTGCTCTTGTTCCAGCTATCATTGGCACTGGTGCCGTCGCTGCTGCCCGCTTCCAGGCCCAGCCCGATCTCCCAGTCCTCTGCGGGATTCGTCCAGACGCCGCCAAGGCGCACCCGGTGGCGGAAACGAGACTTGCGGCGAACGTCTGATCCAACCTCCGGATCATGATTAATGTGTTCATAGCGCAGTCTGAGATCGCCCTTGATGGCCAATCCATCGATTCCCTTGCCGAGAAGTACGCGGGGCTGATCGGACTCAGCTACCGAGCTTTTTTCGGCGACGGCTTTGATTTCCTGCTGCACACTGGCGGTTGCACTCTGTTGCTGTTCGAGTTTCTTCTGCAACATGTTCAATTGTTCCTGCTGCAGCTGTATCTGCCGTTTCATCGCCTCGATCTGCTGGAGTACCGCCGCATTATCCTGGCCGTAGCTCGAGGCAACCATGCCACATAGGAACAAAACCAGCAGCAATTTTCCATTACTGCTCCGTGCAAGACCACTCAAACATCCTCTTCGTCTCGTTGTTACCATTCCTTTTCTCCTTTGTTTGTGTTTCGGAATAAACAGCTTTTCCGGCTGTTGACTATACCGTAAACCAGAACCATTCAGCCCCGATTACACAAATATGAATTTTAGGTTAAGAATGATAAACTTGACGTAGTTTTAACAATGAAATACACAAAAGAGGCACGAAAATTTGTTTTTCATGAACGGATCCTCACAGCTGGTATTCGATATATGGATTGCAGCATGGCGGTCCATTGGCAACAAAGAGCGTATGCATGGCTGGCAAAAGGAGTACGGACCAGTTTGTTACAGACTGGTGTGCCCCTCCATGTCGGCAAGGTGCCCATGGTTCATGACTGCTGAGCAAGGCTCTGATGTCAGCCTGATCATGCGGCGGCTTTTCGGTGGCAATCCATTGCAGATAACCATACCGATATTGAGCAATAGAACGTTTAGCAGGTGGTCGAAGATCGACATCCTCCAACCCTGGCGTCATATAGAGATTCGTCGAAAAGGCAAAATTTTGATTTTCCGCCCTGATCCCCAGCAATGGTACCGGGGCATCCAGAATTGCAGTATGCCCGGTCGCATCACCGACAGCAATGCTGAATCCTTTGCCGGAGCAGGAAATGCGCTGTAATTCCTCAATCAATTCGCAGGTCTTGCGACAGGTTTTCAAACAATGATAGACGCTCAAGCGGATATCCGGACCCTGTGCCAGGCAAGCAAACTTGGAGCCGACAGAGCTATGCGTATTGGCCAGGCCGGCAGCATTCATGGAATCCAGGCCGGACAGCCAACCGGCATATGTAAACTGGATAAAAGGAAGACCTTCAGCCGGCTGACATTTTCGCAGGATAAAGGGGAAGTTTTCATCCGGCGGGGAATCATTGTTTTTCGCAATAATGGGTCCATCAGGCGTATCACGCAGAATCATTACAGTGCAATTATCTGCTTGCTTCAAGAGAGGCACATGGTTCATTAACAGAATATGCAGCAAATCGACATGCGCAGCGGCGGCAACCCCTTCCATTTCGACGAGGATATCCGGGTAAAAGCGTTGCAGGCGCCCCCGGAGGAACTTTGCAACTTCCTGGGATTGACTGGATTGCCAGTGCGCTTGGAACAACTCGCAGTTTGTCTGGATTTCCGCTCGTGCGGCTTCTCCGTACTGTTCTCCCAGCTGGCGAGGCGTTCCGGAACATGCAATCTGTTTGATAATCTGGCTGCTCATTAGAAGGTGTCCAAAAAGTTTTTTCGTGCCTTTCGTGGTTAAAAAATCCCTTCTGAACGGACTCTCATTAGACAAGTTTTTCCCCATTTTCCAAAGCCAGGATTTTGGCGGCGGCCTGTGCGTAAAAGATGCTGCCTAAAGCCCGAATATAGTAGGGGCTGCGATCCGTTCCATCCGGCGGCAGGATTTTTTCCAGGATGGCGCCCTGGAGATTATCATCGGAGACTTTGCTGAATTGCATCTTTGCACAAAACGCCAGAGCTTTTGCCAGCGGCGGAACGAACTCCTGCGAACCAGTGGTGTGAATCGCCTCCAGGAACATGCTCATGGCAGCGGCAATCCCGGAGGTGGCATGGCCGAATGATTCCGTTGTGAAATCTTCGTAAGTGCCTCGAAACATTCCACCATCCCGGCGTTGGGCGCTGACATACCAGCGGCATGCCCGCAATGCGCAGTTCAGATACCTTTCATCGCCGCTGTCCCGGTAAGCCATGAACATCGGAAACCCCCACCAATAAGCATGCCGCGGGTGAATCAGGCCTCTTCCCTCATGGCATGGAGGATACTTAATCCAGTTGCCCGCCGGCTTTTCGTCGTTTAAAAGCCGCTCGGCAGTTTCATAAAAAGCGTCCCGGAACTGCCTCTGCCCGCTGAGCCTGAATGCTGTCAGAAAAATCCCGTCATCAAACAGAGGACGCCCGTACCCCCTGTTGTTTTTGTGGCTGATAAATTTTTTCTTTACAGGATCGTAGAAATCCTGAAACAATCCCTGCCCCGGACGCCAGGCATGCCGAAGAACCCATCGGGCGGCATCGAGCAAAAGCAGTTTATCTTCAGGCTTTCCCTGGCATTCATACAAACAGCGCAATCCATCCAGACACTCCAGCACTGCGGGTGTGTTCAATTTATCGTCAAAGTCCTCATAAGCAAGAATAATTTTTTCGTCAGGCAGTTCTCCATCGATGCTATTGGCGTGGATGAAATCCGCGCCTGCTCTGGCATTTTTCAGAAGCCCAGGTTCCCCCAGAGCCTGATATCCGAGTGTAAAGGCTTTCACCGCCTGCCCGGTATGCCATACAGGGCAGAAAAAGTGCCATTTCCGCAGCGCAGCAGAATACTCTCCTTTGATGGCGCCTTTCCAGCTAAGCTGGTGATGTCTCTTTTCAACCGGTTCTGCTTCATCCTGCACCTGTGCGCGGTCGCCAAGCCAGAAAAGTGCAGCGCGCAAACTCTCCCGCAAAGAGTTCCGATCCATTCCAGCCGCATTGAGAATGTCCTCTTGCAAAAGCAAAAGGTCGTTGGCTTCCATGGTAGTCACTGCTATCATACCGTACTACTACCCTCCAATTTCTTGTTAGTGAAGGATTCTGGTTTTATCCGCAGATTTACGCAGATTTTTTAGGGGGAAAGCACATTTTCAAAGTGCGTCCTAAAAAACACAGAGGCGTGCGTAATGCGTCAGTAAAACTGGGTGACAGTTTTTTACAACGAAAGACACGAATGGACACGAAAAAATTTCATGGCGAACACAACACATTTGCGCATAAAAAGCCACTTCCATGAATTTTTTTCGTGTCCTTTGGGCATTCCGTTGTTCAAAAAGAATTTTTCGCTTTGCGAGGCGTGCACCTCCCCGGGGCTTCGCGAACGAGCTTACGGTGCGGCAACGGCCTCGCGCAGGGCCAGGATGCGCTTGATGATTCCGCCCCTGATTTCATCCAGGGGGGTGGCGTCCGGGTCCAGGCGCCGGATCCAGAGCTGCGTGGCGCGGGCCAGCTCACCGGTCTTGCCGGGAGCGCGCTGATGCCTGTCCGCCAAGTTCTCCAGGGTGGCCAGGTAGCGCAAGTCGTCATAGCCTTCGCGGTAGCCCTCCCACTGCAAGGTGGGGATGACGCCGTTGACAGTGGGATACGCCATTTCATGGTCACGAAACTTCACGTGGTCGTAGTCATCCCAGGAATGTCCAAAGGAATGCTGATATGCGTAGGTGCAGGCGCAGTCGTAGCCGGCCTTCCACAGCCCCAGGCCGTAATTGCGCCGGTAGGTCTCCGGCTTCTCGACGCCGCCCTGGGGATTGGCATAGCTGCCGATCAGGTGCCCCATGGCATGATATGCCTCGCCCATGGCGACATCCGGCTTGAAAGCAAAAATCGGCAGGTCAAGCACGTCGCCCATGATTTCATAGGAGTCCGTGTAGCCGGCGACGAACACCTTGCCACCGGCGGCGTGGATGCAGTCATACCAGTCGCGCTGTGCCCGCAGTTCGTCGCCTTTGCGCTCATCACGTCCGTAGAAATATACATCGGTGAAGCCATATTTGCGCGCCAGTGCAATGATGTCTGCCGCTGTCTTGGGATGTGCAACGATGCCTGCCGCCGCCTTGGGAGTGCTACTGCCCAGGAACAGGAGCGGGCCGCCACGCATGCCGGCCTCCTGGCGCAGCTGGAAATAGCGCTCGAGGTACGGCCCCGGCTCCTGATAGACAGTCGGATTGGTCACCCCATGCGCGGCCATGTCCTTCAACTCGGCCAACATCTGCTCTTCCGTCTTGTGATCGGAATGGCAGATCGGTGCCCCTTTGCTGAGACAACCGCGATAATACATGGAGCAGATGATCCTCGGCTCATCCAGAGTGAAGGGCAGCACCGTCAGCTCCACCGGCTGGGCAAACGCCGCGCCGGTGTCCGGGGCGATGGTGATGGTTCCGCGGTAGACGCCGGCCTTGGCTTCCGCTGGGACATGAATCGTCAGCCAGCATTGCTTGAAGGTGCTGGCGGCCACGGCAAACGGCTGCAAGACATCGGCGTCGCGCATCGCGTCCTTGTCCATCTTGAGGATGTTGACCTGGCGCTTCTCGTCGATCTGCACCAGGCTGTCGTCCTTGAGCAGCAGCTCCGGGGTGAGAAGCTTCAAATTCTGGAAATCGACATCGCGACCGGACTGGTACCAGACCTTGACGACGCGGAGGTCAAGGGCGCCGCCCGGGACGACGCCGCCGGGGCCGACCAGGTCGCTGGCGGACATTTTTATCCCGTTCAGGCTTTGCAAGGCGTAGATGCCGAAGCTGGCCGATTCATATTCGCCGGGGCAGGCGGTCAAAGCCATCGTCGGTCCGGGCAATGCGTCCGGCGGCAGCTGATGCGGCAGGCGCTTCTCGTCAGTGATGGTCGGCAGCAGGAAAACCTTGAAATCCGGGATCGGCGCCTCTCCGCGCAGCTGGGCCTGGGTCAGCCCGCCATAGAAGTCCGCCCTGGCCAGCAGGGCGGCGGCGTCCTTCCGGCACTTGCGGAACAGGTCGCGGAGCTTTTCCCGCTGCGTGAGCAGGTTGACGGCGCTTTCCTCTGCCAATGCCTGAACATGTCCGGCCACTTGGGGCAGCTGCTCCTTGACGGCGGCGGCGGCGTCCTTGACCTGGCGCAATTCCGACTTGCCCGCCAGCTGCCGCAGCTTGTCCTGGGCGTTCTTCAAGGCGGCCTCGGCTTGCTTCAGCGGCGGCTCGAGTTCCGTCTTGCGGACGATGTCAGCCGCTATTTCGGCATCGACCGTTTTCTTGCCGGCGGCGGGCCAGCGTTTCAAAAACACCAGCTTGCCGAAACGATCCGGCTCATGGAAGCCGGCAAAGGTGATGGACCAGCCGCTGTATTCGGCGGCAGCCTGGCCGCGCTTGGGCAGGCCGCGGTTGAAGTTGACCTCCCAGATATCCTGGTGCCTCCCCATGCTCTTCAATTCAGCCCAGGGGATGGACAGCTCCGCCTCCCAGCGGTCGCCGTGGACGGAGGTGCGCACCGTCCAGCGGGGGTTCCAGGTCGTCGGCGACTCCGAGCCGATCTCGTCCAAGCGTACGCCGGCCGCGTTGACCGCAAGGTGGAAATAACGGCTCGAGGCGGGAAAACGCGCCAGCACGGAATTATTCGGCGGCGTCAAGAAAATTTCCACGCAGTCATCAGCGCAGACCAATCCGTCGCGTTTGTCCGCTGTTTTTTTCAGGAGGGCGGGATTGGCATCAAGGCAGCGCATGCCGATATAGAGGTTGTCCGCGTCCCAGAGCACCCGCGCCTCGGTTTTTGCGGTAGCATAGCCCCTGCCGCCGAGCAGGACAAAGTCGGCGGCGACTGCGGCCTCCCTCCAGCAGGCGTCGTCGAGCCGCCCGTCGATCTCGGGCGGCGTCGCCGTCCGCAGCGCCGCTGTCAACACATAGGGCAATTCCTGCCCTTCCTTCTTGGTCATGATGGTATCTTGTGCGCACAAGCAGATGCCGAAAAACACCATCGCCGCCAAGCAACACCGCCCTGCCCGCAATGCCGTTTGAGTTTGAAATGTCATGAGTCATCCTCCTGAATTGCCTTGAATCAAGAACATACGCCAGCCAGGTCGCCGGCACATGACCGCAACTTTATGCTGCATCGGTCGGATCGGATAGAGAAAATAACAAACCAGACCGTAACTCCGCGTGCCATTTCATCCGTCAAAGCAGCGACCCCTACAAAATTTTCCGCGCTTTCCGTGCTTTCCGTGGACAAAAACGGATTGCGGGTGCTCCATGTAGTTCAGGATCATGCGTCTTCACCCTTTGCAACGATTTAGGGGTTGTTCCCGTCATAGGTCGGGTACCAAAGAATGCTTTCGAATACTCGGTTGGGGATGGACGGCCCTCGGCGGCTGCCGACATGCCCATCGCCATAGGTGATATTAGCCGTGTTGTTGTGTCGCCCGACTTTGCGAACGTGATCGACGTCGGCCAGGGCGTATGCGTTTGCGACTGTGGGAGTGCCTGGACCGTTCGGTTTGGAATTGGCGTCAGCAAAAACCATCAGCTCTGCAGGACGGCGGAGTTTGCTGAGGTGCATTCCGTAACGGGGGACGTAGGCGTTGTAGCCGATGGGGGCTTTGCCGAGGTATTGTCCTGTGTAGATGCAGTCAGCACTGAAGTTGGATGGGCAGTTGTAGACTTTGAATTCCGGCTGCCAAGGATGGAGGGTAGTCTGCCAGAGTTTGTAGTCTTCGCTACAGGTAGTGCCGTTCGGCAAGATGTAGTCCGAGGGATAGTAGTAGGCGTGGCTCAGAAGTGTGCCGTTATGATCGTCGGCATACATCAGCCAGCTGAAGGCCAGCTGTTTATGGTTGGACGTGCAGCTGACGGTGCGGGCCTTTTCACGGGCCTTGCTCAAAGCCGGCAGCAGCATCGACGCCAGGATGGCAATAATCGCAATGACTATTAGCAACTCGATCAGGGTAAATAATTTACAGCTTCTTTTTTCCCGTTTCATCTTCGCCTCCTTTTTTGGATTTCTAACATTTGACGTTTGATCCGAATGATTGCACTGACTTTGGTTGGTTCCTTAAGTTTCTACGAAGCAATTCGTTATGCAGACCTCGCCGATCTATCCAACCTGTATTCCTGCTTCTTGCACATGGGAGCGATCGAGCGTGAGAGGGGAAACATCAATCACAACCGGGACGGTTGCGCTACTTCTGAACCGCGTGCAATCTCATCCGTCAAAGCAGCAACCCTACAAATTTTCCGAGTTTTCCGTGTTTCCGTGGATAAAAAATAGGTTGTGGACGCTAGTCCACGCCAAGTCCTTTTGTGTGATCCGTGGTTAAAAGCGGAAGGACGGTATCTCGAATTTGCAATTCCGGTTCCAACAGAGTCAGGCTAGGAAGGTTCATTCCAGGATTTGCAACTTTTAATTTTAAAAATTCCAATCCTTTTTGGCACATTTCTTCGATCCGATTATCGATGGTCGTCAACTGCATTTGCTGTTGACGTTCGGGCTGATAGTTACCGGCAGCGATGACGGAAATGTCCTGCGGCACCCGGATGGAAGCCTGCTGCAAAATTGGAATAGCCTGCAAAGCCAGACTGGTGCTGCGAACAAAACAGGCGCTGTGCTGGCGCTTCTTAAAAAAGGTTCTGATGGTGGAACCGAGTGAATTCAGATTTACACGGGTTTCCAAGATATCGGACGAAGCCAATTCGAGCCCATACATCTCCATTGCAGAACGGAAACCGGACAAATCCAGGCCGGTTTCCGGATGTTCCATGCTTTCAGTCAAAAAAGCAATTCGGCGGTGCCCCTGTTCCAAAAGATGCTTGGCAGCCAGAAAACCAACCCTGAAATAATCGCAGGAGATGGCGGGAATCTCATGTCCCTGCGTAAAAATATTGTTGATCGATACAATTGGACAAAGAGAATACAGCGCAGCCGGAATACGAATCGGCATGCGGCTGGCAATCAGCAAACCTGATATCGATCCATCCTCTATCAAAGAACTAAATTGCTCGAAAAAACCCGGCTTCTCGAAGGACGCACTCAAATGATCATAAATTTTTATCTGCAACCCCAAGTGTTCGGCATAACTAGACAAAGTATCAATCACCAAACGAAAATACGCATCCGTACACTGATAGGTGTTCCGCAACAAAACCGCTATCGTCGAGCACACAGGACTGGCTTGATTGATATAGGAACCCGAATTCGGACGCCGATCAATGATTCCCTCTGCGGCCAATACCCCAAGAGCTTTCCCCACCGTCGAACGCGAACAGCCCAATTCCAACGCCAGCTGACGCTCCGTCGGTAAACGTATCTGCCCGGAAGAACGGTAATGCCGGATGTAGTCCAGCAGCTGCCCCTTGATGATATCGACCTTCAACATTAGGCAAAACCCTAAAATATAACAAAAACAGACCAAATTTTATTTCTGTATAAACCAAAATATAGTTGCAATTCCGCATTTGTCAAGTCCATTTTTTTAAATATGCTGCTATTTTGCTGAAATGCCGATATATTATATATAGGCCGCGTCCAAAAAGGATTTTTTAACCACGAACCACACGAAAAGGCTTGGCGTGGGCTTCGCCCACAACCCATTTTTTAACAACGAAAAAACACGAAAATGCACGAAAATTTTTTATGGGGGTTGTTGCTTCGAGTGATGGGATTGCACGCGAATTTGCAGTCGAATTGGTTGTTTTATCTGACAGATCGGCGGATTGGCATAACGTATTACGCCGTAGGCGTTTGACTATGCTTAACCCCTGGCTTTAGCC
>JAPXLT010000015.1:9869-34109 GCA_033809415.1 Lentisphaeria bacterium | reverse complement strand
CCTTGTAAAGGCACCACAATCATTCGGATCATATTGACAAAACTCAGATGGAGGAATTGGTCATGAACAAGCCCAGAAAAATGAGCAGCAATCCACTTCTTTTTACCCTGATAGAACTGCTGGTAGTCATCGCGATTATCGCCATTCTGGCCTCGATGCTGCTGCCTGCCTTGGCAAAGGCCCGTGACAGGGCGCACGCACTTCAATGCGGCAACAACCTGCGTCAGATAAATATGGCGATAGTATTTTATGAAGATGACCAGGATCAGGATTATTTCATGCCATATTTGCATAAAACCGCTTCCGATGCAACAACAGGCAATCAGAACTGGGGTCTCAGAATGTACTTTGCCGGTTATCTCGATGGCTTCAAGCGTGCTACAGTTCATGATAATTCGGCACCGCAATATTATCTGGAGCCTTTCCGTTGCCCGTCCAATACTGATTCGGTCAGAACCAGCGGCGGCAAAACGTTTCCTGGTCCTCGTCTGGATGTCGTCGCCACTTATATGTATGGCCTGAATATAAGGTTGCATTGCGCAGCCTTCCCCGGTAGCACCATGCGGCTGAAAAGCCGCCTGCGCCATCCTGCCCTTACTTCCAGGTTGGCCGACAACGGATATTACCAATATTATGTCTATGCCAATACGCAGGCAAACATGTTGCTGCAAGTGTTTCCCCATCCCGGTATGACTGCCAATGTCATTTTTGTTGATGGGCATCTGGGACAGGCCAAGGGGACGGACCCAAATATCACCGATTTAGTGCTGAGTCGTCCAAATCCCTTCTATGCTAGCACAGCAGCTGCCTACATCTCTTACAGTTGGACATATTGATGACCGTTAAAAAAACATCCACAGGTTCCCGTAAAGACACTTGACAGGGTTGTTGCTTCGACGGATGGAATGGCATGCAAATTTGTGATCTGCTTATTACAGTTTTCCGTAAAGACCCAAAGAGAAAGATACTCCAATGAGAGCTGCATTTTTTGCCGTACTACTTATGATGACCGCCATATCTGCCCATGCACTGCACATTGAGACCACTGCCCCGGATCAATTCACCGTCGCCGGCACCAGGGTCCAGCTTACCGTGCGCGACGCCCGCATCATCGCCGTCAAAAGCGTGCAAAGCGGCATCAAGCTGACCACGCCAAGCCCGGGGATGAATATGCTGACAGCTGGATTGGGAAATATGGCAGGGCAAATTAAAGAGCTGTCCCGCGTCCATTATCCCTGGGGCGAGCCGTCAATCGGGCAAAATGCCAAAAGGCAGGCGACTCCGCTCTATGGGACATGCGGTGCGCAAACAATTGCAAAACTCGAAGTCTCGCAAGACCAGATTGTGGCGCACTGGCGGGGATTATACTATGCCGATCAATTCCATCCCGATGACGCTATAGAATTGACTTTCCGTGAAGATCAAAACGGTGCCATCGTCATGCAGCGGCAAGGGCGTGGCCGTCCGGGAGTCTTTGGACTCAGCGTCCCGGTGGAAAACCTTGCGCCGACAGGGAAAATATACCTGCCTTCCTTCGGAGGCCTGGAATACGAAGCGCAGGCTGAAACCGAGGAATTGATAGGACTGCAAGACACCACGCTTTTCATCGAAGCGCCATTGATGATCTACGTCGGGCAGAATGCAGCCTTTGGCATGTGGGTCGAGGACGAATGCTTCAGCCCCTATTTCGCCTTCATCGAGCGCGGACCGCATGGCGCCGCGCTTTCACTGGAGGGACTCAACCTGATCCCCTACGAAAGCCATAAGACAACAGCCCCGCCGCCCATAAAATTCGACCTGTTTGACGACAGCGGCTGGATCGCCGCAGCAAGACCGTACCGCAATTGGTACCAGAAGACCTTTGCCGAAGAGATCGCCGTGCGGGACGCACCGTCCTGGGCTGACGACATCATGGTCATCGCCGATGGAGGCAACAGCGCACCCGGGTTTGAAAGGCTTCCTGACATGTTCAAGCCTGAAAACCTGCTCGTGCAAATCTGGCAGCCGAGGAAATTGGGATTCACCAAGGATATTCCGGACTATGCGCCAAGAGGGCATTACCCGGAATTGGTTCAGAAACTGCATGACGCCGGGTTCAAGGTGATGTGCTATGTCTGCTCCCTGTGCGCCGTATATCGCTGCCCCGCATGGGATCGCGACCAGGTCGGCGAATTCTTCCTGACCCGCAAAAACTCGATTACCCAATACAACGGCAGTGAAAACGCCTTTGATGAGAACCTGGTCGGAACCATTCGCGCCGCAAAGGGCGATGACCAGTACGCCCATTTGAAGCCCAACGCATTCCTCTACGGCGACCCGTTGTCCAAGGGCTGGCGGGATTATTTCTGCCGGGTCATCAAGGACATGAACGAACTCTGCGGCACCGACGCGAATTACCAGGATACATTGGGCTGCACCGCCGATGTCGGCAATGGCATTGTGGACGGGCTGGCCGGTGCCGAGGGGAATGCCGCCTTTACCCGTGATTTGCAGAAGAAGGTGGCAGTACCGATGGCCGCCGAATTCGGTTCGGCGCCCATTGCGTTCGGCGTGCGCTGGCCGCTCAACGGAGCGCGGGCCTGGGGTGGTGCACGCTTCCGCGCATACCGGCGTTCACGGCAGCACCCCATATCCCCATTTCTGTTTGGATACCGCACCTGGGTGCATTCAAACCGTCTTTATACCGATGAACTATACCACACGAATCTCTCCGCTTCCGATGCGCTGTCCGGCTTCGGCATGATACCTACTGCCATTCCAAATCAGACCGAATACGGCTTACAAGGACAGATGCTGCTTCGGGCCAAGTTGTTTGCAGATAGAAAACTGCACCCATGGTACCCGGAAAACCGCTATTCGGAAAACATCCGGGCCATGTATCAGGACCAGGATGGAAAAATTTACCGATACTACGATGATGGAACTTTGCAGAAGATGCTCGATCCGGAAGGTCGCGCTGTCTATGGCCGTTTGCATGGCGTCGGCAGCCTGATTGACCATGAGCTTTTGATTCCTCGGTATCCCATCTGGGATGATGACGGCATATATAATCTGAATCCCGATGGTTTCTATGCGTTGTATCCCAGAAGTAAAGCTGCTATGACCTTGGTTCATACAGGACAGTTACCGGACGACATGATGCTAAAAAGTTACTATGAAACCTCGGAATATGCTTATATGGAACTAGATGAAAATGAAAGCTCAGGCAAAAAAAGCGTAACGCTTAATCTGGATGAACGCTTTACAAGGGTGCTTGTAAATGATATTGAACAACCCTGTTCCAGCAAAATCACCATTACAGGAGCCTTACCATTTAGGCTAATATTCTTCAAGGGACAGGAACTTCCTGCCGATGAAATCCGGACAATCAACCGTTTATCCGGACTTCAAGACGGCAAGCCGGAAGCACTCCCGCCCCCACATAAATGGTTTGAACGGCTCTTTTATCCAGTCAATTTTCAACAAAAAAAGATTATCAACAGCATTGTTAAAATAGATTCTCCGACTGCGGCTGTAGATTTTGCCATGGTCAACCTGCAAGAACAATATGGCGATGCCACCCTTGTCGAACTATTTATCAACGGCAAATTGATACGCTCCTCCGACAGTGCCGTCCAGGCTGGGCAAGGCCGTATTGACGAAAACAATTGCATCATTGATAATCCCTGCCGTATCTGGCGTATTCCACTGGGCAAATATCTTGGAAACCATGTTCTAATAAGTGCGGCAGTAGATTGCAACAGTGGCACTAATGCAAACAGGCAGTTTATCACCTTGCCTAAAATTGTTTCTGACCCGGCACAAAAGTTCATCGAGGAAGTAAAAGACATATTCGAGGAGCGGGATAAACGCCCCGCAGGGAACCCGGAGAAAACATGGTCAGCGCAATGGGATTCGGCTGAGGGGATAAAGGAAAACCCCGGCCTGATTTCGAGCCGAAACTTCATTGAGTTGGACGCAGATAAAGAGTATTACCTTAGCGGTTCTTTCCGCAGTAAAAATGGTGCATCCGTTGACATTACGCTTGGCTTGATTCAATATGATGCGCTTGGTCAGATTCATGCTGTGCATGTCAATCACATTCCGAAGAGCGAGTCCATGTTGTCGCATGTAGCCAAAAAGGGTGAAAGCTCACTGCTGGTCTTTGATGCTTCGCGTTGGGCACCCAAGGGCATGGTTGCTCTTGATGTGGCAGAAGACGGCAGCGACATGCCAAACCGCAACCTGATAGGACCAGTCACCAGCATAAAATTGATGGGCGGCGACTATCTGGTCAACTTGGAAAAACCGCTGGAAAAAGACATTGCCTCAGAAACGAAAGTGCGCATGCACTTACCACGTGATAGCTCTGAACATGTCAAAAAAATCACTGCGAAAAATGAATGGGTGAGTGACGGAAGGCGTATCCAAGTATTGCCAAAGGCGATACGGGCACAAATCTTTATCATGGCTGCGCAACCGATTCTGTTCCAAGATGTCCACATCGAAGTCTTCCCTAAAAATCTGGCAGAATAGAACTTCCTAAAAACTGCGTAATCTATGGATACGATAGGATTGCATGCGAATTTGCGGACTGTATCCCTTTTACGATTACTTCTGATTGACATACATCCCATACAGCTGGCATCAATGAACGTTGAAATACATCCAAATCACAGGTTCCCGTCAAGCCCCAAAGAAGGAGACTCCCCAATGAGAGCTGCATTTTTCGCCGTACTACTTATGATGACCGCCATATCTGCCCATGCACTGCGCATCGAGACTACTGCGGATCAATTCACCGTTGCCGGCGCCAGGGTCCAGCTTACCGTGCGCGACGCCCGCATCATCGCCGTTAAAAGCGTGCAAAGCGGCATCGAGCTGACCACGCCAAGCCCCGGGATGAATATGCTGACAGCCGGATTGGGGAATATGGCAGGACAGGCTGAAGAGCTGTCCCGCGTCCATTATCCCTGGGGCGAGCCGTCAATCGGGCAAAATGCCAAAAGGCAGGCGACTCCGCTCTATGGGGTATGCGGTCCGCGGACAACTGCACAACTCGAAGTCTCGCAAGACCAGATTGTGGCGCACTGGCGGGGATTATACTATGCCGATCAATTCCATCCCGATGACGCTATAGAATTGATTTTCCGGGAAGACCAAAACGGCGCCATCGTCATGCAGCGGCAAGGGCGTGGCCGTCCGGGAGTCTTTGGACTCAGCGTCCCGGTGGAAAACCTTGCGCCGACAGGAAAAATATATCTGCCTTCCTTCGGAGGCCTGGAATACGAAGCGCAGGCTGAAACCGAGGAGTTGATAGGACTGCAAGACACCACGCTTTTCATCGAAGCGCCATTGATGATCTACGTCGGGCAGAATGCAGCCTTTGGCATGTGGGTCGAGGACGAACGCTTCAGCCCCTATTTCGCCTTCATCGAGCGCGGACCGCATGGCGCCGCGCTTTCCCTGGAGGGACTCAACCTGATCCCCTACGAAAGCCATAAGACAACAGCACCGCCGCCCATCAAATTCGACCTGTTTGACGGCAGCGGCTGGATCGCCGCAGCAAGGCCCTACCGCAATTGGTATCAGAAGACCTTTGCTGAAGAGATCGCCGTGAGGGACGCGTCGTCCTGGGCTGACGACATCATGGTCATCGCCGACGGCGGCAACCTAGCCCCCGGGTTTGAAAGGCTTCCTGACATGTTCAAACCTGAAAACCTGCTCGTGCAAATCTGGCAGCCTAGAAAGCTAGGATTCACCACGGGGGTTCCGGACTATACGCCAAAGGATCATTACCCGGAATTGGTTCAGAAACTGCATGACGCCGGGTTCAAGGTGATGTGCTATGTCTGCTCCCTGTGCGCCGTATATCGCTGCCCCGCATGGGAACGCGACCAGGTCGGCGAGTTCTTCCTGACCCGCAAAAACTCGATTACCAACTACAACGGCAATGAACACGCCTTTGATGAGAACCTGGTCGGAACCATTCGCGCCGCACAGGGCAAAGACCAGTACGCCCATTTGAAGCCCAACGCATTCCTCTACGGCGACCCGTTGTCCAGGGGCTGGCGTGACTATTTTTGCCGGGTCATCAAGGACATGAACGAACTCTGCGGCACCGACGCGAATTACCAGGATACATTGGGCTGCACCGCCGATGTCGGCAATGGCATTGTAGACGGGCTGGCCGGTGCCGAGGGAAATGCCGCCTTTACCCGTGACTTGCAGAAGAAGGTGGCAGTGCCGATGGCCGCCGAATTCGGTTCGGCGCCCATTGCGTTCGGCGTGCGCTGGCCGCTCAATACCGCACGGGCCTGGGGAGGCGAGCGCTTCCGCGCATACAGGCGTTCGCGGCAGCACCCCATTTCGCCGTTCCTGTTTGGATACCGCACCTGGGTCTCCTCGATCCGTCATCAGAACGATGAAGTGCGCCACACGGTTCTTGCTGTTTCCGATGCGCTGTCCGGCTTCGGCATGATAGGCACTGACATTCCAAATCAGACCGAATATGGTTTCCTGGGACAGATGCTGCTTCGGGCCAAGTTGTTTGCAGATAGAAAACTGCGCCCTTGGTACCCGGAAAACCGCTATCCGGAAAATATCCGGACCATGTATCAGGATCAGGACGGAAAAATTTACCGCTACTACGATGACGGGAAACTGCAGAAGATGCTCGATCCGGAAGGGCGCGCTGTCTATGGCCGTTTGCATGGTGCCAGCAGCCTGACGGAGCATGATCTTTATATTCCTCGATATCCCATTCAGGATGAAAACGGCGCCTACAATCTCGATCCAGCTAAACACTATGCGCTTTTCCCCAAAAAGGAACTAAATCTTCCGGTCAGCATACTGCCACTGCCCAAAGGCATTTTGCTGAAACGATATTATACAACGACAAATTTCGCCTATGTTGAACTGGATGCGGCTGAGGAGCAGGAAATTAGTGCCACCTTCCAGATCAACGAAAAGAATTACTGCAAGGCTTATCTGAACGATCAGGAAATTCCCTTTGCCAATCCATTGTCAATCCGCTGTCCAGCACCGGCCAGGCTGCTCATCTCGAGTGGTCGGGACACTGCTCCGGATACCATCCGCAACATTTCCACCGATGACGGTTTTCAACATGGTGAGGGCGAATCGCTGGCGACCGTTAGGAAACGCAAGATGGCCGGGCGCACGATGTATTTTGTCAATTTTTTCAATGTAAAAAGCCTGGATTATCTGTTGACGGTTCCGGAAGATAATAATACCCTTGAACTCTGCCTGGTCAACACCCAGGTAAGGCATGGCAATGGCAGCATTGTGCGCCTGCTGGTCAACGGCAGGGAAATCCGCTCTTTTGACTGCACGCAGCCTAACCCGGAATGGACCAAGTACAAGGATGGAGTGCCCAGTCACTTTTTTGATCAGCGCATGCGGCAATGGCTGGTTCCGCTGAAAGAATATACCGGCAAACAAGTCCTGGTGACGGTGCAGGTTGATAACAAGGCGTGCAATAACGCTGACGGGCAATGGATCAGCGTACCACGGCTCCTGCCCATGACAATAGCCCAGATTCAGGAAAACTTCCTCGACCCTGCTGATAATCCACCGCCCTCGTATAAGAAACCTGAAGGCAAGGTGGTCAAGGAGCTGACTGTACAATGGGCTGGCGATAAATTCAAACTCGAGGATGGCATTTATACCTATGCCGGCGGCGGTCTGGCAAGCGACTCGCAAAGATATCCCATCGAGCGGGATTACCGCTACATCATGTCCGGCGAATTTATGGCCGGGGCAGATGGATGCGAAACCTTCCAGATCGGGGTTTTGCAGTATGATGCCAACGGACGAATGATCATCAGCACTCATATCAACCGCAAAGATGGCAGCGAAACAACCCTGCTGCAAGATGTGAGTAAAGGCAGCAGCGAGCTTTTTGTGAAGGATGCTTCCAAGTGGACGAAAGGTGCCCGCCTTGCGTTCGAACCCGCCGCAGACCGCAGCGACCTGCCCTATTATGCCCTGAGTGCGCCAATCCAGGAGCTGGAGGAAACCGAGCAGGGTTGGAAAGTCACGCTGAACTCACCGTTGGAAAACAGCTATGCGGCCGGCACTGCCGTCTGTGTTCATACGCCGACCGCGACGCATTCCTATGCCTGTTCAGCCAAAACATACAAACAGTTTGTACGCCATGGCGGAAAAATCAACTGGTGGCCAGGAGCAAAAACCTTCAAAATTATGCTGATCAGCAAAAAGCCGCTATCCTTCCGCGACCTGAAACTGGAAATCATGGAAGAAGACAAATAACTCCGGCTGCTGAACAGCTCCTTAACCACATCGGGAATGGACACGTGCAGCAGGTGGCGTCTTTGAACCTGTCCATTCTTGTCCATGTCCATGAAAATAAATGAAAACGCCCTGGATGCCCTCTACATAAACCATGAAAAAAACGATAAGAAAACGAATGAAAGCCGACTATGCGGCAGACATACCCATGGGTCCGGCATTGCTCGATGATGCATGGCGGCAAACCCGGAAATATCCATTGCATTGGCTAAAACCGAACGGCTTTGAATCATGGCCTAGGGAAAAACAAAAAAACATAGGGCGAAGGCTGCGGGAAAAGGCCTCTGCAAGGCTGCTGTGGAATGAAACGTACCTTGCCGTCGGAGTCGAAATGGAAGATTCCGACGTCGTGGCGGAAGGAACTAGGAATCAAGACCATTTATATCTCCAGGGAGACACCATAGAAGTATTTATAAAGCCTTTGAAAGCAAATTATTACTGGGAGCTTTACGGAACACCCAACAACCTGAAAACCGTCTTTTTCTACCCGTCGCGGGGTTATCTCTTCCTGCCAAGCTGTGCAAAGCAAAAAAACGAAATCATCGTCTGCACAAAAATTTTCGGTACGTTGAACGACTGGAGAAAAAAGGACACGGGCTGGAATATGATCATGAAAATACCACTTGCCATGCTGACCCGGTACGGACTGGAATTCAAGACAGGAGAATGGTCCATCATGATTGGACGGCAAAACTACTCCGCATTTTTACCGCTCAAAGAATTGAGTTCCGTACCGAAACTCTCCTGCCCGGACTTCCATCTTTATGAGGAATACGCCATCATCACTCTAAACGACAGCAAAAAAACAATTTCCCAAAAATAAACCGCCTGCACATAGCCGTAAGTTCCTGTATGGCTACAGAAAATATAAACGTGATTTTTTAATGCCTCCCAAGCATTACTTGGGAAAGGAATACTCATGACAAACGTCGCAAAGAAAAGCACAAAGGTATACCGCGTAGGCACCCTGGTCTACACCCCTGCACACCTTTTGTGCGTCAGCTTCTGGATAGTACTTGGCTTCTTCTCTTATTTCTTGCTGAGATGGCAGTTGGTCACCGTAGTCATGCCACTGGCTCTGAAGGAACTCGGAGCAACCGGTGCGCAAATAGGAATCATCATCGGAACAATCCCGATGCTGATAAATATTATGCTGTCCCCAGTCATCAGCACAGCAAGCGACCGCACACGAACCAGATTCGGACGGCGGATGCCGTATATCATCCTAAGTGGTCCACTGGTCGTTTTCTTCACAATCCTTATCGGCTGGCTGCCGGAAATGAAGGATTTTTTCAGCGCACATATTCACTGGATGCCGATTGACCGCTTTATGCTGCTTTTGTACGGCACCGTTTATATCCTGTTTTACACGGTGAATATGGGAGTGGGCTCGACAATCTGGTATCTCGCACCCGATGTCATCCCGCCGGAATTCATCGGACGAATTTCCGCCGCCAGTTCCATCGCAGGAGCATTGGCCGGATTTATATTCAACCGTTTCTTCTTGCGCTTCGTACCACAATACAATACCTGGATTTTCACAGCAATTGGAATTTTCTTCGCCTTTATGTTGACCGGTATGTTTTTCTTTGTGAAAGAAGGGGAATATCCTCCTGTGGAACCCGTCCCGCAGCAAACCGGAAATTTCATCTGCCGCAGTGCCAATGCAATAAAAAACTTTTTCTGCGACTCTTACTCCGATAAGCTTATCCTGCTCTTCTTCCTGGGCTATTCGTTGACCTGCGTATCAACCAAATGCCGCGGAATGTTCAATATTCTCTTTGCAACAAAGGACCTCGGATTAACAACCGGGCAGTACGGGACAATCATGGGATACGGATCGCTACTGGGCCTGGGAATCGCCTTCCTCTCCTCCTTCTGGATCGACCGGATCAATCCGCTTAAGTACTATACCTATATCGGGTTCGTGATCATCCTGTTGAATGTGATCGGATACTTTTTTGCCGCCGATTACTCCTCTTTTATGATTGTAGGACTATTGCTGGTGGTTATCTATACCACGCAAGAACTCTGTCAAGGCAAAATATACGTCATGCTCTATCCCAAGAATAAATATGGCCAATTCTGCAGTGCAATGAGCATTTTCCTTTGCGCCATTTCTACCGTCACAACCTGGGGCGCTGGAAAAGCAGTAGACCTTTTCGGGTATCGCTTTATATTTGTCTGGGACTTCATTTTCACGATCATTGCAACAGCCGTACTGATGAAAGTCATCCACCTGTGGAAGCAGAAACAAAAAACAGAAAACAACCACACCCAGTGACTGAAACAAGGTTATCCGGAAAACCTTAAACCCAAAAAAAATTTCGTACTTTTTCGTGCCTTTCGTTGTTAAAAAAATCCTCGGATACCAATCTTTACTGACGCCCTCTCCATTATAAAAAAATGTAATGTGTCAGTCTTCTGTAGTGCGTGGTGCGTGGTGCGTGGTGCGGGTCAGACGTGGTGGACAGTGTGGACGGTGTGGACAGGGCAAGGACATCCCCCCGCACCCCACGACAGTCAGAATAATCACAACCGGGACGGTTGCGCTACTTTTTAAATCTGCACCCCCTGCATCCGTTCCCAACGCACTACGCACACCACACTACTGACCCATTAACAAAAAAAATAGCAATCGGGGTCTGAAATTATATTTTTTTCGTTTGACAAAGCAAATAATGCCGTTAATATATTGCATATGCAATGGCAAAAACGGGTTTTGGAATGGCATTGAAAGAATCGAACCATAGTCGCATACTTCGGATTCTGACGGAAAGGGCGCTGGCATTGCCTGCCGGCACCAAGTTTTCGACTGAATATGAGTTGTGCGCCGAATTTGGCGTCTCCCGGATGACCATCAGTAAGGTGATCGACACCATGGCTGCCGACGGATATTTGTTTCGTTCACGTCCCAAAGGGACTTTTGTCTGCGAAAAAATTCCTTTAAGGCAAGTTGTGACCTTTTTACTGCCCTGCCCTGATGCTCTGACGAGAACCGGCTATGTTTCCATCGCATACCGCAATCTTTTCAGCGGGGCACTCGAGGCGGCCCACGAGGGTGGAGCACGACTTGAAACTGTCGCCCTTTCCCCCACCAATGATCCGACAAACATTGATTTATCGGTCGTAAATCATTTGAAGCCAGGCAGTCCGGTTCTGGTACCCAACGAAGGTTTTTTCCCACTGTTTGACCGGTTGGCAAAACGTGACTGCAAAGTCATCCTGCTGAATTGGCAGACTTTGTACAGCGACAGACCCAAGGCAAAATACGCACAAAAGTGGCCGACCGGTAAAATGGACCGCAGGCAGGCGACCTATGAATTGACATGCCGCCTTTATCGACGCGGATGCCGCCGGATCGCCCTGATGTCCCCTTACCTATATGAGCCGGAGCATCCTATCAGCGCAGGCTACCATGATGCAATCCGCACTAACCACTTGGAAGAGTTCATTTTTGATCAGAAAAGCAGCGCCACAGTTGACAAATTGGTTCCTGAAGAGCTGCGTTTCCTCTCGGAAAACCGTTGCGATGCAGTGGTCCTGAATGCCACCCATATGCTTGGAATTACCGGCGAATCACTCAACGATTGCCTGGGAGTGCACGGCGACATCCAAGTCGGTGCGATGAGATTTCAACCGGAGTATAACAGAATTCGCCGGAATCCGCTGCACTATAAGTTTGACGAAGTGAAGATCGGATACGATTCCGTCAAACGCCTTCTGGCAGGCCAGTTCGAACCGCAGGAAATACTTTACCCGGCGGATTTATATGAAGAGGGTGAGATTGCCACAGGAGAATTGAACGTAACGGCGTGCAGAGAAAGGAACTAGAAATGAAAATCTTGCAAACAGCCCTTCAGGTCGCATTACTTTGCAGCGGTGTTCTGCTTGCACAAGTTGGTCAATTCACAGGGAATATACAGCTGGATGGCATACTCGATGAAGCAGCCTGGCAAAACTGCCCTCTCCACTCGGGTTTCACCCGCCTGGAAGCCGCAAACACAAAAAAACTCCCTGAACCCACAGAATTTCGCGTCGCCACTGACCGAGACACTCTTTATATCGGTTTCCGATGCCAGGAACCGCTGATGGATAAAATCGTTGCTCCGCCGCAAGGTCCGCCCTGGTCGGTCGACAGTATCGAATTATTCATGGCACCAGGGGGACAGCCCGATGAATTTTATCAGTTTGTGGTAACAGCGGGCAATATGCAATGGTGCATGTATTATGCGGAATCCGGCAACATCAGACCTGATCCCTATGCACCATTGTGGGAGTCCTCGGTCTTTCATGGTGATGATTTCTGGTCTGCTGAAGTGCGTATTCCGCTGTCCGCCTTCTATATGACAAGAACAGAGAAATGGAGCACTGAATGGCTCTTCAACATCGGCAGATGCAGGAGGCCGGTCAATGAATCCTCGAGCTGGAGTCCATTGCAGGTGAGCTTTCATGAGACCACACGTTTCAAACGCCTGAAGGGGTTCCCTGTGCGTCAGCCGACACAGGATATCTATCTCCAATCTGTGCAGGCAGCCGACAAAAGTATAAATGCCAGTCAAAAACTTTGCGATCTCGAACTGGAGATTCTGGCAAATCCGGCGGCGGCAGGGGCGTATTCGCTTTCATGTGGAATAGCAAAATCCTCCAGCTTTCAAAATCATCCAGTCTCTTTACGTGCCGGCAGCAACCGGGTGACTGTCCCTGCTGTTCCCTTTGCCATCCTGGGCAGAAACGACATGGTTTTCGAGTTTCGTAATGCCACCAATGGTTTTCTTGCAGCCGGGCGCATTTATCCAGTACAGATCAGCTATTGTCCTCTTGAAATACAACTCGATCAACCGACCTATGCAATGACCTTTTTCCCAGGGCAGGACCGATCAGAAATTCGCGGGCGGCTGGAATTGCAAATGGATGAAGCAACCTTAGCACAGGGTACTGCTTTCCTTGAACTTGTCGGCACGGAAATTCCCAAACAGCAATTAGACATACGATCTCTGGACAAATCCATACCGTTTCGATTCGCCACGCCGGGACTGCCCGAAGGTCAGGTTACCATAAACGCCGAAATACGCATGAAAAATGACAAGGTGGCCTCTGCCAGCGCCCGCATTCGCATTCCGGCACCGAGTAAACAGCAAATGGCCTGGCTGGAAAACGGGCACCTGGTCATCAATGGCAAGCCATTATTCCCCAGAGACATCTATGCCATTGGATGGCAAGGCGGAACTGCTTTCAAAAGACGCTTCGAGAATGATCATCTTTTTTCAACAAAAAATCTGATCTGTGTTCTCGAACCATTCCGGCTGGTTGGCAAGCACATCGAGCAAGAAGCTGTCAAAGACATACGCCCAAGTCCTATTGTTTTTGAAAAAATAGCTGCCCGTATGCAATCCATGCAGGATAAGGATTTCACCTTTTATTATCTCAGCGACGAGCCTGAATGCCGTGGACTCTCTGCGGTATACTTCCGGCACCTCTATGAATTTGTCAAGGAAAAAGACCCTTTTCATCCTGTCTTGATCGGCAGCAGAGCAGCCGGGGAATTCATTTCCTGTGCAGATGTCATTTCCACGCATCCCTACCTCGGTCCAATGAGCGACGGTCGTGGCAATCGCTTTCTGAATGTACCGCTGCACCGGGTGCGTGATTTCGTCAGGCCGGTCAGCAATTTAAAACGACCGGATAAGATGATCGGTCTCACCCCCCAGTTTTTCAGTTATGGGAACATAACCAACTACCTTGGCGACTACCCTGACTTCCGCGAATTGGAATGTTCAATCTGGAGTGGCATTGCCAACGGGGCGCGCATGATGTGGGCCTATGCCTATCATGATCTTGGAGACCGGCCCACTCTTTATGAAGGGATGCGTTTTCTGTATCAGTCGATTGAAAATCTCGAAGAAAAGCTGTTGCTTGGCCAAGCACAGGAAGTTCACATTCTTGAGGGCAACAAGGATATGCTCGATGTTCAGTTGCTGGAACGGGAAGAAAATCTCACTCTGATTGTAGTTAATTTACAAAATGCCGCTGCGCAAGTCACACTTTCATCCGAAATGCTTCGCAACGTATCCATTTTACATGGGTACCGGGAAAACAATCGTTATCCCATTAACAACGGCCTCCTGAAACTAACTCTGGTTCCCTACCAGGTAGTCATTATGACAAAGGAGCGAATCGGCACTGACCTGGAAACCCGGGAGACCTTTATGCAACGGCTTGCAGCTCTTGAAAAAGCCCGTGGCGAGCGAGGCAATCTGCTGTTTGGCAAAGGCTACACCATCGAGATCGATTCATCAGGGCCGGTTCCTCGAAACCGCCTCTTGCAACAAGGCAAGCTTTTCGATGGCACCCTGGATGTGCTGGGCTGGTCGCAATATCCTGGACCAAAAACAGCCTGGCTTGAAATAAGCTTCCCGAAATGGGTGCCTGAATTCAGCAAAATCCGCATACATGGCCATGGACTAGACAATGCTACGGTCTCCATCTGGAAAGCAGGAGACTGGCTGAAACCGGAAGCAAAAGAACTCGAAGAAACCTTGTTCTCCCGGGAATGGAGTTTTCCGAATTCTCTGCGCACGGTAAAAATCCGTTTTGACTTCACTCCGCCCAAACAAGGTGAAGTCCTTGAACTCTATGAAATCGAGTTGCTGAAATAACGTCACCGCTTTCATAAATGCCTGAAACATGTCTCAAGAAAGGTGCAACATGCAAAAGTCTTTGCTCTTTTTTATCTTCGCCTGGCAAACTTTGCTGCTGGCAGAGTTTCAGCTTCATCCCGATCCGAATACCCTCTGGAGGGAAACCGGGAAAAACATACAAACCAGTTTGGATACTTCCGGCAAAAATTGGTTCGCTGTCAATTTACAGATACGGGAATCTTCCGGAAGTTCCGGTTTTGAACTGGAATGCAGAGAAAAAGATACCTCCAAAGGGCATTCAACGTTCAGGAATGTTCCCTGCGATCCGGAATATCCCTGGCTGACTTTTCGAATTGAAGAAATTCAACTGCACCCGGGCTACCAAAGCTGGTGCGTAATACTGAAAAAACCAGCCTTTAAAATCGGGCAGGTCAATACCCCGCTTGCCGGCATCTTCAGCTTCAACTGCTTTGATGGAGCCGATCCTGCGGAAATGCCGAAACAAAGTGCCTTGTATTTCTACCTGTACACTTTGCGTCTGGTCTTCAGCGACCTCAGCATGGTAAAAAAGCCGGAAAACTACCTTGTCGCAGAATCCGAAGCTTTCACTGCTAAAAAATCCTTTTCGGTTAATGACACAATCCGTTTTGCGGCATATTTGCGGGAGCCCGCCGAAGACGTCTCCCTTCAACTTCTCTATACCGACGGACTCTACAAAATTCCACTCAATGGACGCGGCAAACTGCAACTCAAACCTGAAGACTCTGAACAGAAAATCTGGAGTGCCTCTGTGCAAATCGAAAGCCTTGGAGTTACCCGCGGCAAAAGCAGTTTCAAAAAAGGCGAGATCATGCTGAAAGCAACAATTCTTGGCGGCGGTATCAGCGAGCCGCTGTTCGGCAGTATTAATTATCCATATCATGCACCTTAAAATCAAATCAATGCACCAGGAAGTTCACTGCCATAAAGGTTGAAGAAAATGAGAAAACTGTATGAAGAGTTCCTGCAAAAAATCGATGCGGGTGATCAGTCCACGCCAAGTCTTTTCGTGTGGTTCGTGGTTAAAAATCAAGCCGCTAGGTCTACGCCTCTTCGATCTTCCAGTCGGATATCTGCCTCGAGGCCGCATCGAAGTTCGCGCCGATGAGGACGATTTTCTTGCCCGAGTGCTGGTATTTCTGGTAATATTCCTTTTCGTGGATTTGCGCCAGCGCCGCGTCGGCGGTCTGGTTCATCTTGAACTCGAAGATGTAGATGCAGTCTCCTTCCCGGATCACGGCGTCGATGCGGCCGTCATTCGTCCTCGACTCCGCCTCGACGCGCACGCCTAAAAGCAGGAACACCGAGTAGAACAGCAGCTGGAAGCGCCCTTCGGTGTCGACTGCGACATCATACTGCACGGCGGCGAAGAAGGTCTTCAGCAAGTCCATGAAATGCTGGATGTTTCCCGCCTTGATTGCCCCGGCCATCTGGAATACATTGGCTCCGACGACTTCCTGCGGGATGGCGCTGTAGTCGCTGATCAGGTAGGTCTTGAAGGCCTCCTTCACCTCGCGGTTAGGGAAGTCGAGGTAGTACAGCGTCGTGCCGAGTTCGACGAATGAGCTCTTGATCGTCAGGTAGCCGGTTTGCAGCAGGAGCGTCAGGGGGTCGATGCGGTCGATCTCGAAGGCGTTGAAGGCAAAGCCCAGGACCGGCTCGCTCAGCGCCCGCTCGAAGTTGAAGTTCGTCTTCCGGATCACCTCGAGCAGGAACGAGGGCGTACCCGTCGAGAACCAGTAGTTGGAAAATTCGCAGCCGTTGATGAAGAACTGCGCCAGGGACACCGGGTTGTACACCGTCTCCGACTTTCCGTGGAAGCGGTACCCGTCATACCACGCCTTGATTTCGGCGAGAAGCTGCTCGTGCGTGATGCCCAGCCTGCCTGCGGCGGCGTCCAGGCGCTCCGCAAAGGATTCCTCGAATTCACTCTGCGTGTAGCCGAGCATGGTGGCGTAGTCGGCATGCATCGTGATGTCGGTCAGGTTGTTGAGGTCGGAGAAGAGCGACACATGCGAGAACTTGGTGACGCCGGTGACGAAGACGAAGCGTTCGAGGCTTTCGCATTTCTTGATCGTCGAGTAGAACCCCTTGAGGACATCACGGCATGCCGCGGCCTCCGGAGTCGCCAGCGCGTTCAGGATCGGCTTGTCGTATTCATCCACAAGGATGACGACCGGGGAGTCCTTCGTGTTTGCGACAGCCCGGACAAGGGACTCGAACGAGGCGGCCAGCTCGTCTTCATGGATGTCGACCAAAACACGGTGCGAGGAAGCCGATTCGGTCAAGACCCGGGCAAGGTACTTGCGTAGCGCCAATGGCGTCTTGGCATCGCAGTTCGCCATGTCCAGATGGATGACCGGATATTCCTTCCAGTCGTATTCCTTGTCATAGATGGCAAGCCCCTTGAAGAGTTCCTTCTTCCCCTGGAACACCGCCTTGAGCGTCGAGACGGTCAGCGACTTGCCGAAGCGGCGCGGACGGGACATGAAAAAAGACGCTGGTCCTTCCGAAATCAATTTCCAGATGTATTCCGTTTTATCAACATATAGGAAATCATTATCAATGAGTTTCTCAAATGTATACACGCTGCTGGTTAGTTTTTGCATAATTGAATCCTCCAATACATGAAGATGCCCCGATAAATATACTGTAATATGGAAAAGAAAACATGCCAACCGCCCAAGCCTTGGACACAGACGAGCACTCCGACCCGCACCCTTCACCCTATCCGCCGAGCAACAACCCTAGAAAAACTTTCCGCGCTTTCCGTGCTTTCCGTGGACAAAAATGGGTTTTGTGCGCAACCTCGGGTCATTCCTGATAGGGTGTAAGGTCCACCTGATACTGAACGCTGCCGAATTGAGTATACTTTTTTACATTCATGTCCTGGTTAACTTCCCTTAAATGCTGGTTGAGATATCCAATATAAACGACATCTTTTCTGGGTGCCCAGTCCGGATGCCATGCAGCATTGGAAGCCATGAGAAAAAGCGTTTCCATGCGCTGGGAGCCCCGGCACCGGTGCCAAGTAGTCTCGAGCATTCCGAAAAGTTTTTCTTGTTTGGCGTGGCAGCCGAGGCTTTTGACGCCCCGCTTGTCCAGCCATGGGCAGACCAGCACGTCGAATCCCGCCTGCTTGAAGAAACGTGACGTTGGCCAATCCGGCTCCTTCCCGTCATTTTCCGGATAGTAATACTGCCAGTCACAAATCACCACATCCTTCGGCAATTCCTGATACAGTTCGCCAAGCCCATCTGCGGCATGCCCGAAGGCGATATAGCCCTTCCAGCGGGGGTCCTCTTCGTTGAGCAGCATGTCATGCCACATCATAATACGTGTCCCACGCTTCGCAAAGATGGAATGAAAATGCAACAGGTGCGCTTTCAGCTTCTCCGGATAATTTTCCCAGCAAATCGAGCAACTCCCCGCGCTGTGCGCCTCATCGCAGCCAATATGGAAAAAAGGCGGCTTGCCGAAAAGATCATGCAATTCGATTGCCAATTCCTTCAAATATTGCCTTGTATAAGGATTGGTGATGCACCATGTCCATCCATCCGGTTCAAACAGCGAGATATATTCAGGGTGCTGGTCCAATAGCATATGTTTGCCGGCAGCGCCCCGGGAAGAGCTTGCGTGCCCGAATAAATTCAACTGAGGAATCAACGTCAGCCCGAGGCTCGCCGCCAATTTGACCAGACGTGCCACTTCTGCTTTATCAACCGCAAACTCATCCCAGCAGAATTCCGGATGCGACTCGAGGCGGATCACGCCCCAGGATTCGATGACGGCATAGTTGAATTTGTAATAAGCAGCCAGGCGGATATTCCTCTCAATCTCCCAGATTGGGGTTTCGGGGAACCAGCACAGATGAATACCGCGAAAAGCCAGGGCGGGTTCATCCTCGATGGCAACGGGCGGCAGCAGCCAGCAGGTGGATTTGGGCACGCCGCGTTCGGACTCAGCCAGCTGGCGCAAGGTTTTGAACGCATTGCGGATGCCGTTCAGCCCGGATGCAACAATCTCGCAACTCTCTGCCGTCACCTGCAACCGGTACCCATCCTCGACGCCCCCGTCCCCGCCAGCCTGAAAAGAGAAAGTCGGCTTGATCTTCCAATATGCATTGCATGTATCATGCAAAACGGCTGACAATTCCGCTGCCGTCAGCGGGGAAATGACGCTGATGTGGCAACCATCCGTCAGCTTGAACATTCCTCCGGCTACGCATTCAATCCGGCGAGGGGCAGGAATGACTCGTGACAGCACAAACTTTTCCTTGTTATTCATAATCCCCAAACTCCCATGCTATGATCATCGTGTTTGCAAGATTTGCCGAAAATTTATTGAGGACCTCAATGATTTGATTTCAGGTCATTGGATAATATAGTTTAAACTAGGAGAGGTGCTATCATGGATATCCGCGAACAGAAAATCAGACTCTGGCTGAAAAAACCGCCCAAGATGGAATTTCCCGAGCCGGTCAACCTGCCCGCTTTCCCGCCGCAGTCCTTTCGCAGCTACGAGGAAATGAATGCGTGGAAACGGGAATATCTGAAGCAGATTGCCGCCCAGGGAGGCATCAAATGGAAATTCAACTGAAACGGATGAATGAGGCCGGGGTGCGTTATATCGTCATCGGCGGGCAGGCCATGCTCCAGGAAGGCATGCCCCGCTTTACCCTGGACTGGGATTTATTCATTCCGTCTAATGATGCCGCCAATTTCAGCAAGATCAACAAGGTACTTGCCGATGAATTGGACATTGATCTGGTGCCTTTTGATGTAAAAACAGGAGAAGGCTTTGTTCAAACTTTTCAGACAGAACAAGGAATTATTCAATTTCACCAAGTAGTCCTGGGTCTTCCCAAATTCGATGTCGTAGAAGCCCGGGCAGTCACGCATGACTACAAGGGGGTTCCGGTGCGATATCTCTGCCTGGATGACCTGCTGAGTTCGAAACTCGCAGTCGCACGCGACAAAGACTCCGATGATATTCTATTCCTGAAGATAAAAAAACAAACCATCGAAAAACAAGCTTGAACAACGAGAAAATCTTCGTACCTTTTCGTACCTTTCGTTGTTAAGAAATTGCCAGTGCTTTGCAGCTATAGTATAATTTCAGACGGAGGAAGTCTAATCACAAACAAGAATATGCGAGGTGCCGCATGAAAAAACGTCGGGTTGGGATTTTGGGAGCGACACGCGGGATGAATTTTGCCATGGATGGGCTGTTTGGTCATCCGGAAGCCGAGCTTGCGGTTATCTGTGACTCGGACAGCAAGCAGTTGCAACGAGTATCGGAAAAACTGAATGCGGCAGGGATTACCGGTATCCGCTACTGTCAGCATGAGTCCGAGCTTTACAGCAGCGACTGCGAATGCGTTGTCATCGCCAATTATGCCAACCGCCATGCGGACTGCGCGATAGCAGCCCTCGAGCAGGGCAAGCATGTCTTGAGCGAGGTGCAGCCTGTTCAAAATCTGGCGGAGGCTGTCCGGCTCTGTGAAGCGGTAGAACGCAGTGGCAAAATCTATCATTATGCGGAAAACGCCTGTTTCAGCGAAGCGGCTCTGGAAAGCCGTCGTCAATTCCGCAGTGGCGAATACGGTGTCCTTGTCGAGGCGGATGGGGAGTTTTTCAATGACTGTTCCGGGCGTTGGCATCTATTGACCCGCGGGCAACGCATGCATTGGCGCAATTTTGTGCCGAGCACTTTCTATTGTTCCCACAGCCTCGGGCCGATTTTTTACGCTACGGGCGAACGCGCGGTGTCGGTCACCGGCATGGAAGTGCCGCGCATGCCCTATCTGGCTCGTCGTGGTGCCCGCAGCGGGTCGGCATCCTGTTTCAACATGCAGCTTTCAGGTGGTGCGATTGCCAGAATTATTATGGGCAACTACAAGCATCCATACCGATTGGCCTGCAGGCTGCTCTGCGAAAAAGGCTCTCTGCTGCATTCTTCTCAAGATAAATTGCAGCTGATACGGGAAGAACCTGTCGGTTCAGGGACATTTGCCTGTTCGGAGATTCAGCCGCGCAGTCCCTACTGGTCGGAACGATACGCGGCATCGCACGCCCCTGACATCGCGTACATGCTTGATTTCTTCCTGAATGCGATATCAGGGGATCGCGATGCGATGGCCATGGGGATTGATGTGTATTCGGCACTGGATATGGCCATTCCTGGTTTGCAGGCATACCGTTCAATTCTGAATGGCGGCAACGTCATGGAAGTCCCGGATTTCCGTGATCCTGCTGTCCGCGAACGCTACCGCAACGACATTGCCTGCACCGATCCGGCTGTCGCCGGCGATCAGCTGCTGCCCTCCTGTTCCACCTGGCAGGGAACTGTACCCGATGAGGTCTATGAGGAAGAAGCCGCACTCTTCGAAGAAGCCATGAAAACACAATTCAAACTGGGCTTTTATTAAAAAAACAGCAGAATTGGCCGCATCAATACCAACACATAGAAAAAAAAATTCGTACTACTTGCCCAAAATCTTCTTTGTTCATAGGGGGGTGGGGCAACATCGAGATGGTCGAGCAGATTATCGCTAAAAAATCCTATGGGATGGCTGTGTTATTTCAGTGCGAGGAAAGCTGTCGGAGTCAGTGCCGGAATATCGTTTTTCGGAAAGTGTTTTATATTTCGTGTAATGATATAATCCGCTTCGCTGTAGATTGCGGTGTAGAACTGCACCGCATCCTCGAAATCGTTCATTGTGGAGTCGATCGCCTTGTCGATGATTGAGACGGACAAATCCACGGGCGAAAGGATATTGCGGAAGTCACGAAGCTTCTGGCGCATCATGCCCGGTGCAAGATATTTACGCAGAATATAGGACACCGTGCACAGTGTCAAGGTGGAAACGAACCCGTCCGCCTTGCCGCTTTCACAGAGGTGGAAGACCTGCTGGGAGTCATATACAAAAGGCTCCCGCCGTGCGATCACGTCGATCACAACATTCGTGTCGATAAAAAGCTTCATTTGGCAAGCCCGAACTTTTCCCTGATAGCCAATCCCGTGAATTCCTTTTCGTCGAAATCATCTGGCAAGTTGACAATCCCGGTAACTGATTTTGTCAGCGGCCCTATTTTGCTCCGTGCGGTGCGGTGTGTACTCAAACGTTCTTTCGCCAGCACGAAATTTACGAACATCGATGAAATGCTTGTATCCTCGCTTTTAGCCTGTTCTTCCGCCATGGCAATCACTTCCGGCGGTGCAGTTAATGTAAGTTTTATCTTCGCCATGATCATCTCCATGTACATTGCCCGTGCAACACGTGTCTTATGATATATAAAATACGTGTTATTAAAAAAATGTCAAAAGCGTAGAGCGTGGACAGTCACAACCGGGACGATTGCGCTGCTTTTCAACCGCATGCAGCCCCATCCGTCAAAGCAGCAACCCTATAAATTTTCGTACTACTATCACCCAGAATCTTGTTGTGAAAGATTTTCAAAAAACCGATGCGCAAGTTACTGGCTTTGAGGCTCTTTCTCATTTTTGAGATTTTTTTTGAACTTTTTGATTTTTCAGTGATGAGAGAGGGAAACCGGCTTCATGCCGGCGAGCCGCCGGCGCTCCATATCGCCTCCGACCGAAAAAGTAAAGCCGGTCTTGACACGCAAGAATTTTGGCAGAGCAGGCTCATCCGTCAGAGCAGCAACCCATAGAAAAAATTTTCCGAGTTTTCCGTGCTTTCCGTGGACAAAAAATGGGTTATGGGCGTTAGCCCACGCCAAGTCTGTTCGTGCCTTTTCGTTGTTAAAAAATAGCTTATTTACAGGTCCACGTCTTCCGGCATATGCTGGCAGGAACATCCGGCGTCGCAGGTGACAATCTCTCCTGTCATATTGGCGCTGTCTTCACTGGCGAGGAAGGCCACGACATTGGCGATATCCATACCCGTGGCTTCCCGCCGCAGCGGGCAATTGAGGCGGCGCCTTGCTTTTTTCTCCTCGGGCAGCACATCCCAGCGCTCCGTGTAGATATAACCCGGCGCACAGGCATTGACCCGGATTCCCAGCGGAGCAAGGTCCAGCGCGATGGCTCTTACCATGGAATTGATCGCGCCCTTGCTGGCGCAATAGGCAGTGCGGTTGCGAATGGCGCGCATGGCTGTGTTGGATGAAAGAAACACCACGACTCCCCGCTCGGGCTGTTTCAGGAAGAAGCGGTTGACCGCCTGCTGCGTCACCTGAAATCCCCCCTGGACATTGACGCCGAGCACCTCCATCACATAGGCGGGGTCCATCTCCGTAAAAGGTTTTCCGATGCCCTGATGGGCGGCATTGTTGACCAGAATGTCCAAATGTCCGGCCTCCTTTTCAATGATATCGAAAAGATTTTTCACCTGTGCAAGATCGGAAACATCACAGGGAATGCTCCGAACTCCGGTACAGCCCTGTGCTGCCAGCGCGGCAGCGCCTTTCGCCGTGGATTCCGGAGTCGAGCCGCACATGAAGACCCGGGCGCCTTCCGCCACAAATTTCTCGACGATGGACAGCCCCGTATTGCGGTTGCCGCCGGTCACCAGAACGATCTTTCCCTGAAACCTGTTCATTTTATAGAGCCTCCATTTCATAGTATCTGACTGCATTCGCCGGTCGGATATTGGTAAGATCACCCCGGTAATGGCGTAACTGAATCGGCTCGAACGGATACCTGACAAGTTCCTTCTCATTCAGATCGATGCCGAGTCCCGGACGATCCGGAATGCGCATTTCCCCGTTGGCAAGTATCAGGAGGTCTTCGTCACAGATGTCGCGTCTCCACGGCACATCGGTCATCATCATTTCCAGTATGATAAAATTCGGAATGCAGGCTGCCAGCTGGAGAGAAGCGGCATGCGCAACCGGACCGGAGGGATTGTGCGGACAGAACCCGATATGCCGGGCCTCCGCCTCGGCACCGAGAAAACGCATTTCCATGATGCCGCCCGCGTGAGAGACATCCGGCTGAATATAATCGGTGCAATTCAAATCGAAGAGCTGACGGTATTCGTAGCGATTATAAAGCCTTTCTCCGGCAGCGAGCGGAACCCTGATTCGTTCTTTGACCTCCCGAAGTCCATTCAGGTCATCCGGCGGAATAGGCTCCTCAAACCAGAAGATATCAAACTCCTCGAGGCGCTGACCGATCTTGACTGCGGTTGGAATATCGAACCTGCCATGCCCCTCGATCAGCAGATTGACATCACCGCCGACCATCTCGGAAACCCGGCGGATGCATTCCATCGCATTTTCCA
>JAPXLT010000015.1:0-9859 GCA_033809415.1 Lentisphaeria bacterium | reverse complement strand
ATTTTCCAGTTCATGCTTGCCGAGACGCTGCCAGGCTTTCCCGAAAGGGTCCCACTTGCAGCCGGAAAATTTGGCGTCGCGGACAGCTTGCGCTTTTTCGGCAAATTCGTCCGGTGTTTTTGCCGGGGCGAACCAGCCATTGACGTAGATGGGCACGCTTTCCCGCACTTTTCCGCCGATCAGCTGGTATACTGGCACATTCAGGGTCTTGCCTTTAATATCCCACAGAGCCATCTCGACGCCGGCCAGGGCGCTCATCAGCACCGGTCCGCCGCGCCAATAGGCATCACGGTAACAGTCATGACGGAATTTTTCGATATTGGCGGGATCGGCACCGATTAGATAATATTCCAGCTCATGAATGGCGGCAACCACCGTGTTTTCCTTGTATTCCAAGGTCGCTTCACCCCATCCGTGAATCCCGGCGTCCGTCTCAATTTTGACAAAAACCCAATTCGTCCGGAAAGCGTTGCATAAATAGGTTTTGACTGCTGAAATCTTCATGCAAGGTTTCTCCTCCAACATCGCCGATCCGCCGGAAAAAACAACAAGCCAGACCGCAAATCCACATGCCACTCCATTCGTCAAAGCAACAACCCGGTAAACTAACATGGATTTGCGGTTTTGCAACTCAATGGAAAACTTTTCCTTCAACGCGATGCATGGCAGGTAATGCCTCTGTAGTGCGTAGATGCTGGAATCGGGGTATTACATGGGACGTATGGGACATATGGGACGTATGGATGGGACAATAGGACATATGGGACAATGGGATGTGCGATTTTAGTTTACCGCTCTCACAGGTCCATTCACATGTCCCCTATGTCCCCCACGTTCTCTGTACCCTGCACCCTATCCCTTGCACCCGTTCCCAACGTACTACGCACCACGCACACCGTACTACAGAAGAGTGCCCCATTACGGAAGAGCGGCAGAAGAAACCGCAACGATACCCAGGTTCACCAACGCATTGCATTGCATTGCACGAAATATATTACACGAAAAAAGCCCGAATTTTCTCATAAAAATTCGGGCCAAAGCGACGATTCAGATATTTCGCAGAGCTGTGATGATTATGTCAAGGCAACTTGGCATCTATTTTACGGGCAAGGCCGTTGCGAATATCCTGCAGCTCGCGATTCGTTTTGACCGTAAAGACAATTTCGCCAATGTCATCCAGTTCGGGGCAGGCCTGCGCTGCGTTTTCTGGCAATGACGGTGTGTTGTAAAGCTTCATGTAAGCTTCCAGGTATTCGTAGTCATCCAAGCCTTCACGTGAAAGCAGCATACGCAGGGAAGGCAGAGGAGTATTTTGTGTTTCCCCTGGATATATCCAGTTAAACTGTACCCCGGGATTGAATATTGCACCATTGCGAAATTCCACTTTGGTCATTGTATTGATACTCCAGTAGAGATAGCCGTCAATTCCGTACCGTTTTGCAAGCCAGTAATAAAGGCGGGGAACGGAAGCCGGAAATTCATAGCTGCCCATGCCGACATCGTTATAGACCCAGAACCGGTTTTGATTGTCTGACCTACTGCTCGTCACGTTCTTTAATGTGCTGAAATAAACGAACATCCATACGTCAATCGCATCGCGATTCAATGCGGCCGGCATGGAATCAATATAAAGACCTGTGCGTAATTCCGGAGCGGCTTTTTTGATAATCGCATTCACGTGGTTGATATCACCGTAAACAGAAGAATACGGCTCGTCCCAAAGGATAAATATAAATTTGTCGGAAAGCCCAAGCTCCTTCAGGTGCTGACTGTACAATGTGGCATATTGCCTGATTAATTCATCGCTGGCCGGATCGCCAATGCGGAACTCTTCTTGGCACATTTTGTTAACAAGTTTATCATGCGACCCCAGCTGAAAAGTGCTGCTAATAACCACCGTCATTTTATCCTGCCGAAAGGCAAGCTCGCAGGCACGGTCAAACTTTTCCCAGTCGAGTTTCAGCTGTTTATCTTCGGTTATTTCCCTGCTCGGCCCCCAGATTATTTGCCCATCAAGGTTAAGACGGCAAATGGAAAATCCCCAGGATTTCACTAGGTCCTGAGCGGCTTTGCTAAAGACGAGGCTGCGGGGATGAACATAATAAGCGGTTTTGAAAGAGCGCGTGTCAGGCAAGGTAAATTTGAAAACTTCCAGTTCATAGGGAATCTTTTCGCTTAATTCTTGGCCATCAATTTTCAGCGTAATGCTGCCACTGTATATCCCGGGAGAAGCGTCAGACGGAATGAATGCGTCAATGATTGCGAAATGGTTGCATGACTTCGAAGGAACATAGCTGGGATAAAGGACATCAATGAAATTTTTGTTAAACAAATCCGTCGCAAAACCCAAGTAGAAGACTGTCAACGCTGATGCTGGAAATATCGTGCCTGAGGAACTTGTCAGCTTACCTGGAATCACCTCAAATGTCTTGAAGGGTGCTTTGGAGCTGACGGCAAAATGAAGCGCTTCCCGTTCCCCACGCGCCCCGCTGAATTTCAGGGCGGATTCCCGGGCAACGACCTCCGGCATTGCTTCCGTTTCTTCATAACGCTCCCCATAGGTATTCCAGACTTTCAAATCATCCGAACGCGGAATCAGAACCGCCTGCGGAATTTTAGTCAATCGAGCCTTCCCTACTCCGAAGCCGGGAAAATTCAACGGCGGGCTGAATACGCCAAAAGTTTTTTCCCGATTGACAAGCGTATTCAAACGAGGAAGGTGGGCGCTGCTTTTTTCTCCAGTGGCAGGGGTGTGGTTTGAAATGATCCGCATGGAAAAATCATTGTCTATTTGAATGGCTCTCATGGCTTCCCGGCGAATGACAATATACAGAACATCTTCTTCCGCCTGAACCAAATAATCGTCTGGATACAGCGGAACGCCTTTCGCTTTGTTCTCGATCCATTGTAAAACATCAAGTTTCATTTGAGTCGGGCGAATATTAAACTGTAAATCCCATCCCTCGCTTCTGCCTGTTGCGGGATTATTATCAAGATCAGAATAGTAGCCGACGGTTGCATTTGCTTCTTTCAGAAAATCCTGCAACTGGTTAAATTGGAAAGCCCACACATACTTCATATCATCGGCATAAAAACCAGCCGCAATATTCTGGTAACGGACACCAGGACTACTGATTTTTGCCAAAACAGGAACCTGAACAGTTTCCATGGAAATTCCTGCAACTGCGCAGAGCAACCATAGTAAAACAGTAACATTCATCTGGAAAGTTTTTGAATTAAGCATCTTTTGCTCCTTAATAACAGCTGCGGTTATTGAAATTCATCTGGGTGAAAGGCATTTTTTTCATGTTCACAATTTGGTTTTCCAGAATTTATCATAAACTGCACCATAAGTCTTCCAATAAGTTGCAACATTTTCGCGGTAATTTTGCGCTGATCCGTCAAAATGACCGACATTTATCGACGAAACACCCGGCAAATATTCTTTACAGAGACCTTTTTGCCCATGACGATAACGAAGTTGTGGATAAGAAGGAGTAGAAGCGCCTGTCGTCCGATCATAGTATGTAACTACCCAAGCCGTAGCATCGCCCCACATGAATACTCTTGTATTCGTCACACTGGATATGTTTTTACTATGAAGGGAACCAGAAAAACCATAATCTCCACGAAGAACCAAGAAAGTTTCATCTCTTCCCTTTCCTGCAGGACATTCAAACATCGGAATCCGTTTTACCGAATTATCCCAAGTCCCCCCATCATAAAGAATCAATGTTTTATGAATATTTATTGTAGAATCTTTATATGGTGGGAAGTAGCCGCAATCATGAGCATACTCCAATATCTTCAGGTTCAGTTGCTTTAGTTGGTTGATGCAGGAAACGCTCTGCGCTGTGATTCTTGCCTTGCTTAACGCCGGCAACAGCATTGACGCTAAAATAGCGATGATCGCGATAACAACGAGAAGCTCTATAAGTGTGAAGACATGAGCCTGCACACTGCTTTCTGCCGGCCCCAAAAAACTTTTTTGATTGTTGTTTTGCATGGTATTCACCTTTTTTGCATCCTTAGATGCTGCTCAAATGCTGTTTTAGTGATTTGCACCGCATGGACATGAACCCCAATTGGCTTGGTTCAGAAATCTGTTCAAACTGGCGACTATCCCTGGAAGTATAAGCCCTTTTCCTGCCTGTTTGTCATCTCCTTTCAGATTCGGCTTTGTTTAGCAAATGTACCTTGGCTGTTGAACGATTCACAAAAGTAATCCTCCAGTACCGGAGGTTGCTGTTTCCGCTGTGACAGAGCCTGGGTCATCATCCGCGCTGTTGCAGCTCCAAGACATTCAACACGCTTTCGACCTACGCAATCAACCCGGACCAGCGGGTAACGTTTCATTAAGGCAGGCAATTCAGGAATCCAGTCAACCAGAAGCATAATGGCATCACGGTCGGGGAAGTCATTCAGCACCTGAAAGAGTTCTTCCAGCCGGACACGAGGCCCATTGGAAACAATTGCATCTACCCTTGTTTTCGCCAGCAAAGCAGGCAAGCGCTGTTCTATCTGGTTTATTGTCTCAATCTGATTCTCCGGGCAGATTTCCACCCCGCCTTGTTGCAGTCTTTTGCAGAAGCTATCATAGGTCATGCCGGAATTACCAAGATAAGCCACCTCGCGGCACCCACGCTTGAGCAAAAACTCGGCACGGGTCTTTCCGATGCCGACATAATCCAAACTTACATAATTGCCTGAAAAAGAAATGTCATGAGAATCGTTGGAGATGATCGAGACTATCGGACTGTCTGCAGACATGCCGATCGCCTCGATTTCGCCATACATCGAACCTGGCGGAGAGATCCAGATCAGTCCGTCCAGCCTGTACCGCGAAAACAACAGTGGAAGCCTCCCAGGCAGATTCGGCGATGTTACAAATTTTACTGCACAGCGTTTTTCGGTCACTACTTCTAGAATATCAGTCAGCAAATTTACAAAATCAGCGTAATATCCCGCTTCTCCACCATCGTCTTTGATGATCCCTACAGTATATTTTGGCGGCTCAATTCTCGTGTCAATGAAATTCCCCTTTTTAGGAAGGTTGACAATATACCCCTCCCGGATCAATTCCTTCAGCACCCTTCGAACCGTCACACGGCTGATGGAAGCAGCTTCAGCTAAATCGCGCTCGGAATGAAGCTGATACTCGCCAGATGATCGAACTGCCTCAATGTGTGACAGGATGAATTCCCGCGCACGGCATATAGGAGATTCATAGCGAAGTTTATGCATTTATACCCTTCCAAAATCGAAAGTCGAAAACGGCTCTGGTATTAAAATTATAATACCAAAACAAGTAAAATGCAAATCTCAATGCAAAAATATTTTTTGAACAAGTTGTACGCAGCGGGCGTCCAAAAAGGGGGCTGGTTTAAAAAATGGCGCAACCGTCCCATCCGTCAAAGCAACAACCCTACAAATTTTCCGAGTTTTCCGTGCTTTCCGTGGACAAAAAATGGGCTGTGGGCACCAGCCCACGCCAAGCTTTTTCGTGTGGTTCGTGGTTAAAAAATAGATACGTTACCAAGGTTAGTTGCGGTGGACAGCGACTGCGATGGCGTTGGCGGCATCGAGTTTTCCTTCGAGTTTTTCTGCGGCTTCGCGTGCGGCCTGGCGCACTTCGGGTTCCTTGTCCCAGAGGCAGGCCATGATAAACGGGCGTGCGATCATTTTTCCGTGCCGTCCCAACATGCGAACCATGGCCGCTTTAGCCGAAGGGGATTGCAGCGTAGCGGCAAATTCCACCAGCATTTCGGTTTCCACGCCGTTTTCGGAAGCCTTTCCAAGCAGCTCGATGGCCGTTTCGCGCAGGATCGGTTCGGCTTCCTGCGCTGCATCAGTCAGAGCTTCATAGCAATCCGCAGTGATATCCGCTCCGCAGGCATCAAACCAGCAACGCAATGCAATCGCAGTGGGACAGGTCTGATAAAAATGCTGCCCCAAAGCCACCGCCGTCTCCCAGTCACGGATATTGCTGATCAGCAGCGATAGGTTGGCGCATGCCGCCGCCATGATCACTTTCGATTTTCCCTTGCAAGCCTTCAGAAGATCATCGGCAACGAACGTCAGTCCGCAACGTGCACAGGCATTCCAAAGCGCCGGCAATTCGCTTTCCGGCGCCTTGGCTAGTGCCTTCCGCATCTGCTCCGGATCAATCGCTTCGCCGTCCTCCCAGTCAGCGACAGCCAGTGCCAATGCCGTGTAGGCGGAGCCTTTGGCGGCAGCCATCTTCTCTGCGATCAGTTCCAGCGCCGACAGGCTTCCGATATGGCGCAAAGCCAGCAACGTTACCTCAAAATATTCCTCTTTGTCCAGCCAGGGGCGCAATGCATCGACGCAATCATAGCCCAGCAGCCCCAGATAGCGGATCAGCTGATTGCGTGAATAGGCATCACGAGCAACCGGCAACTGCCGGCACAGCCCCGCCACCAGCGCACGGCATTGCTCGGGAGCTGCTTCCGGGTTCAGCGCAGCCATCACCATCGCTTCGAGTGCAAAGAAAGCCTGTGTGCCCTGTTCATCATTGCTTTCAGAGAGGCAGGGCACCAGTTGCGCGACTGCTTTCTCTGCGTCCTGGAGCAATTCTTCCGCAATTTTATGTCCACAAGCCGGTTCGGCCCAGAGCAGTTTGCCTGCCTGTTGCAGAGTTTTTCCGGTCACGGCTTTTCTTGTCGTTTTCTTTTTAGCAGCAACAGCCATTGTTCTCATCTCCTTGTAATCAAAAGAGGGTCCAGGGTGCGCGCATCGGCTGTTCGACCAGCTGATTGGCTTCTTCATCATCCATGAAACGCAGTTCCACCGGATCAAAGTACAATTTCCGCCCGGTGCGAATAGCACAGTTGGCAAGATGCACCAGAATATTGCTGCGGTTTCCATTGTCCTCGTTCAGAGCAAACTTTTTCCGTGTGCGTACCGAGACATTGAAGTCACTGATTTGCGGTTCGGGTTCCGGAAGCGTTTTAGGCAGTTCGGCGAGATACCCCGGCTCCGTGCGGAAATTCCTGAAGACTTTGCCATTGGGTCCTTCGATAAACGGCTTCCCTTCGGTTTCGTCCTTGCCCCATTCGCAAGATTCGAGAATGATTTTGCAGCCGTCCGCATATTTCATATAAACCTGTCCCCAGATGCCGACGACATCGGGATGCTGTGGCCATGGTGCATTGGCTTCGATCTCGACCGGGCTGGTGTCGTCCTTGTCCAGCAGATACTGCACCGGATCGAGGTAATGCTGCCCCATATCCGCCAGTCCGCCGCCATCATAGTCCCAATAGCCCCGGAACGAACCCGAGACCCGGTGCGAAGTATAGGGACGATATGGAGCTGGCCCAAGCCACAAGTCATAGTCAAAACCCTCCGGCACGGGTTCCGGCGCCAGGCCAAGTTTCCCCATCCACATCGATGCCTTCCAGGAAAATCCGGTATGGGCGCTAATGCGCACGGTCAGCGGCCAACCCAGCGCCCCGCTCTGAATCAGTTTCTTCAGCGGGGCGACCTCAGTTCCCAAGCCGTAGAATGGGCTATGCATGCGGAACCAGGTATTGAGTCGAAACACCCGGGAATTGCGCTTCACTGCGGCGGCGATCTGCGCCCCCTCCGAGATTGTGCGGGTCATCGGTTTTTCCGCCCAAACATCGCAGCCGGCATTGAGCGCATAGATGTTCTGCAAGGCATGCCAGTGCGGCGGCGTCACCACGTGCACAATATCGATCGACTCATTGTTCAGCATATCCCGGAAATCCCGGTAGCCACGGCAGTCCTTGCCAACCTTCTCCAAGGTTTCCGCCACCCGGCTCTGCATCACGTCGCAAACCCCCACCAGTTGCGCCTGAGGATCATCCAGGACATATTTGACATGCCCCTGCCCCATGCTGCCAAGGCCGATGATGGCATGATTGATTTTGTCGTTGGCGCCTCGAGGAATCCGGGCTGGCTGAATGCTGCCGCCACTTTTACTGCTCTTTGCCTTTGCCATGAAATTTTTTCGTGTCCTTTCGTGCATTTCGTTGTTTAAAAGAATTCTCCGGTTATCCTCACTGACGCCTTACGGAGATGTTTATCTCACCGGGAACTTGCTCTCGAGAAAGGCCTTGTAGCCTTTCCAGGCCATATAGATGTCCAGCTTGCCGGCGACTTCCCAGGGAGCATGCATGCTGAACAGCCCTACCCCGCAGTCGATGACGTCCATGCCGTAACGAGCCATGTAGTGCGAAATCGTACCGCCGCCGCCGACATCGACTTTGCCCAACTCGCAACTCTGCCAGACGACATCGGCGTCATTGAAGATTTTGCGCACTTCTGCGGCAAACTCGGCGCTGGCGTCGCTGGCGCCTGCTTTTCCGCGGCTGCCGGTATATTTGGTGACTGCCAGGCCGCAGTTGATGCGGCTCATATTGTTCGGCGAACTCACGCTGGCAAAGTCGGGGTCATGCAGTGCAGTGACATCTGCGGAAAGCATTTTCGAACGTTCGAGAGTCCTGCGCAATGCCAGACCGCAGTACCCGCCGCAGGCCTCGAGCAGCTCCGCCACCGTATTTTCCAGGAAGGTCGAATCCATTCCGGTTGCGCCATAGGAGCCAATTTCCTCCTTGTCGCAGATCAGAGCCACCTGGGTGCGGTGCGGGATTCCGGTTGAATCCAGCAGCGCCCGTGCTCCAGCGTATGCGCAGACACGGTCGTCATGCCCATAGCCCAAAATCATCGAGCGGTCCAGCCCCAGTTCGCGGGCTGCGCCAGCCGGAACCAACTCGAGTTCCGCACTGAAAAAATCCTCTTCTTCGATGCCATAGCTTGCCCTGAGCAGGCGCAGGATGCGCAGCTTAGTTTTATCCTTGCAGTCTTTATCGTCCTCTTTTTTATCGACTGGGCGGCTGCCGACCAGGACATTGAGCGATTCGCCGTTGATGCCGTCCGCCAGCGTTTTTTTGCCGGCTTCGATATCCAGGTGTGGCAGCAGATCGGTGATGACAAAGACCGGGTCATCGGGTTGATCGCCAATCGCAATATTGACTTTTTTGCCATTGCGCAGGATCACTACGCCATACATCGCCAGCGGCATGGCCACCCACTGATATTTGCGGATGCCGCCATAGTAATGCGTATCAAGCAGCAGCAAATCATCCTCCTGGTACAGCGGATATGGCTTGGCATCCAAGCGCGGGCAATCCGAATGCCCGCCAACCAGATTCATTCCCTCGCTTAAAGGCGCCTTGCCCAGCCGGATCAGCATCAGTGTCTTGCCGCCACAAGAACGGTACACCTTCGCTCCGGGCTTCAGCTTGCCACCCCCGGCAGCAGCTTTCTCGAGTTCCTGGAAACCGGCCTCGATAGCACATTTCACGAGAAAGTCGTGGGTCAGGCGTTCAGTCTTTGCCTGGCTGAGAAATTCCCGGTATTCCGCACAGTATTTTTCGAGCGCCTTCTCTTCTCCCGCCTTCAGTTTATCCCAGCCCTGCTCCCGTTTCCAGAACCCCGCAGCAGGCGCCTTGCTCTTGCTCTTGCTTTTTTCTGCCATGATTTTATCTCCAAACATACCGTAAAATACAGAATATAAAGCAGAAAACAGAAAATTGCCAGAAAGCAGCAAAAACAGCAAAATTTGCGGGTAAACGAGAAATTCTTTTGAACAACGAAATGCCCGAAAGGACACGAAGATTTTTTAACCACGAAATACACGAACAGACACGAAAATTTTATATAGGGTTGTTGCTTTGACGGATAGAGGTGTAGAGGTGGACAGTGTGGACAGTGTAGACAGTGTGGACAGGAGACTGGCCCCCCGCACCCCGCACCCCGCACCCCGCACCCCGCACCCCGCACCCCGCACCCCGCACCCCGCACCCCGCACCCC
>JAPXLT010000014.1:0-34121 GCA_033809415.1 Lentisphaeria bacterium | reverse complement strand
GATCAATACGCCGGATCACATTCATGCCGCGCCGACGATTGCCGCGCTCGAAGCTGGTCTAGATGTCGTTGTTCCCAAGCCGACTGCCGCGACAATCAAGGATACGCATGCGATGATCCAAGCTGCCAAGCGCACCGGGCGCCTGATGGGGATTGATTTTCACAAACGCGACGACCCCCGCATCAAGGAAGCCGAGGCACGCTACCAGAAAGGACACTACGGCCGCCTTCAATCCTGCGTCTGGCACATGATCGACCGCCTCTTGGTTGTCGATCCAAATCACCAGCCCCGCTTCTTCGCCACACCGAATTTTGCCGAGAAAAACACGCCGATTTCGTTTCTAGGCGTACATGTGTATGATGCGCTGATCAAGATTGTCAATTTGCAACCACTCGAGGTGCGTTCGACCGGCTATTCGCACAAATTGCCGTCGCTGACACCGATACCGGTCAAAGGATTTGATCTCTGCGCCACGGAAATTCTCTTTGACAACGGTGCCTGTGCCCATATTGTCGTCGGCTGGCATCTGCCCAATTCCGCCTATGCCACCACCGTCCAGTCTGCACGCATGGTCTGCAGTGAAGGCATGTTCGACCTCGGAATCGACAAGCCCGGACTCTGCGAAATGCACCCGGACGGCATCTTCGAAGTCAATCCCTTGTTCAGAAACTTCGAAAAGGATGGCACGGTCACTGGCTATGGCATCACCTGCCCAGGCAAACTCTACCAGAAAATCCTGGCAGGGCGCAATGGCAAACTCAGCGCCGAGCTGCGGCAAAGCATGATGACTCCCACGGCCTTGGGCTTCTACACCTCCCTCGTATTGCAAGGTGCAGAGGAAAGCCTGAAACAAGGCTCGCAGATCGCCGATGGTGTCACCCGTGGTGTCTCCATTGATCTCAAAGCCCTGCTCGAGCGCGAACTCGGTCAGGATGCCCTTGCCGAATACGGCTACTGAAAACCTTTTTAAACAACAAATGACACGAAAAGGCACGATTTTTTCGTGTCATTTCGTGTCATTTTTTACTTTCGAAAGTCGTACATGCACCGCTTAAGCGTCCGATTTTTTTACTTATGCGCATTTTTGCTGCTTGTCGTGTTGCTGTTCATGCTTCCGGCTGGCACGCAGGACCGCATACGTGGTTTTGGCACGTTTTTTCTGGAACCCGGCAAAACCCTGGCGCGTATTTCGACGCGGGTTACACGGGAAGCATTAGGCGGATTACCGGAAAACATGAGCCTGAAAGAACGTGATGAGCTACTCAGCGCATTAGCCGATGCACGTCTTAGGGTCGCTTCTGCCGAAAGCAGCAGCGAAAAGCTGCGCCGCGACAATCAGTTTCTGCAAGGGCTTTTGCGCATGGTCAATACGCCGAAGGAGTATACGCTGACTGTCTGTGAAGTCATCCGGCGCACTCCCTTGAGCGATTACTATGGCACGATGCTGATCAATCGCGGGCATAGTGATGGGCTGAAAGTCGGTCAGGCTGTACTGACCTCCGAGGGTCTTGTCGGCGTTCTCAGCGAAGTCAAAGCCAAGGAAGCCCTGGTCACTTTGCTCGGCAGTCCGAAATTTTCTCTATCCTGCAAGATTGCTGGCAAGGAGATTGCGGGATTGATTCATGCGCCGGCGCAAACCGAAGACAGTGCCGCCAATCTGTTTTTCCCGCCGCAGGTACTGTCGTTGGATTCCCTGGCTGGAGTCCGGTTCGATATGGTCGAGCTCGATGATCTTGTCGTAACCAGTTCCCTGGGCGGAGATGTCCTTCTTGAAGACATCCCCATTGGACATATCTGCAACATCGAGACCGATACGGCCGGCGCATACCGATACCAGCTCAAACCCAAAGCCAGCCTCGATAACCTCCGCTTCGTCCTAGTCGCAATCCCACCAAAACTGTAAATTCTTTTTAACCACGAAAAGCACGAAAACCACCAAAATTTTCGTGCTTTTTCGTGACTTTCGTGGTTAAAAAAATCTGTCCATGGATTTTTCTCTTACAGACAAATCGAAACGCAGTTTGCTGGAAGTACACATTTCCTTCAATGCGGAGTTGTTACGGGATTTTTTCTTTTCCCGCGGCGGCATCTGGCGTTATTTTTATTTAAGCCTGTCCAGCCTGTTTTTCCTCAGTTTTTTTTGTGGGCTGCACTGCGTCTGGCCGCATTATTTTCCGGAGGTTCCGCTATATCCGGCGGTGATTTTCTTCGCATATTTGAGTACCCGTTTTTCGCTGTTGCCGGCTTTGTTTCTGGCGATACCTGGCGGCATCATGCTTGATGCCGGGCTGTACCAGCCTCTTGGCACCCATGTCCTTATGCTGGTGGTTGCTTCCTTTGCCGCCAGTTTGATCAGTGAACGATTCCCTCTGCAGAAAATGCCCATTGCGTCCATCGTTTTTTCCTGCACCTTGGCGACAACTGCCTTTGTACTGATGCAAATCCTGTTTTTTGCCGGTGGACTTTCCCCCGCTGCACGCCTGGCTCTGCTGCCGAAATATTTCCTGCTGGGGCTGATTGTCAATGCGTTGGCAGCCGGACCTGTACTTTTCGCCACCCTAGATTTTCTCGAGCGTATTTTTGTAATTCGTCAATGAAACCGGATGACTATTTTTTTACAACTAAAGACACTAAAGGACACGAAAAAATTTCATGGGAAGCACAACGCATTCGTGCAGAAGAAGCCACTTCCATGAAATTTTTTCGTGTCCTTTCGGGCATTTCGTTGTTTAAAAAGAACTTCTCTGTTACCCGGGGTCACTACGCCTTACGTATTTTCAGCAGACCGAAGCATGTCTGAGCACGAACCTGCAACTGATTCCCTGCTTTTGCAGAGGATGCGCCGCAACAACCGCAGCCTTTGCGTTTTCTTTATGGCAATATTGCTGCTGTTACTGGGCTGCATTGCCTGGGTGCAAATTTTCCAGAGCAAAAACCTGACCTTGCAGAGCCAGCGGCAGCAAACCCGCAAGCTCTATGTGCCGGCAAAGCGCGGCAACCTTTGCGACCGCAATGGAACCCGCCTCAACTATACCGTGCCGATGTATACGCTGGTCATCCGACCAGACCTAGTGCGCGACCCTCGCGACACGCGGCGGGTCACCCTCGAAAAGGTCAATGCGGCCATATCCGAACTGGCTCTCTGGCTCGGACCGGACTTCTACCGTTTCAAACCCAATCGCGAACAAATCCGCCAGCATCTGGAAAAACGCACGCCGATGCCCATTCCGCTCTGGCAGGACCTCGATGCGCATACCATCGCACGCTGGAATTCCCGCAAACACGACTTTCCTGGCACGGAGCTATTGCTTTCCTGGAAACGTCTTTATGATGCACCGCTGGTGGCCTCGCAATTGCGCGGCTTCACCCGCCTTGGCGAACCCGATGACCCAGACATGAAGCAGTACTGGAACGCCAACTTCAAGGAGCCTGTCGGGCGCAGCGGTCTGGAATACCTGCTCAATCCGGAATTGCGCGGCAGCGGTGGAAGCGAAGTCTTGCAGACGGACGTGCTCTCCTACCGCAATACGGTTCTCGAATCCCACAAAGCAGTCAATGGCAATGATGTTCAGATGACCATCGACCTGGAATGCCAACAGCTCGCCGAAAGCCTCTTTGACGCAAAATCCTATTCCGGGGCAGTTGTGATTTTAGATGCCACCAACGGCGAAATTCTGGTTTTGGCGAGTTGTCCAGGCTATGATCTTTCATCGAGTGTTCCGACGACGGACAATCAGGCTCAATTCAACCGTGCCGTCGGCGGCGCATATCCGCCGGGTTCGACGATCAAGCCTTTCATGGCACTCTTTGCCCTCGAAAAAAAGCTGATTTCACCTGAGTCCCTTTGCTATTGTCCAGGCTGGTATGAGTTGCCTAGGAACCGCCGCATTGCCTGCCATCAGCGTTTTGGGCATGGCAATATCGCGCTCATCGAGGCTCTTTCCAAATCCTGCAATACCTACTTCTGCACACTGGGAAAACGCCTCGGAAAGGATGGCTGGAATGAATTTGCCCAGTCATTTGCCTTCGGGCAGAAAATGAATACGATCCTCTATAAGCAGGAAACCTCCGGAATCCCATATTCGCCGGACTGGATACGGCAGCACCGTCCGCAGGCGCCGCGCTGGGATGACGATGATTCGGCATACGCCGGCATTGGTCAGGGAAAATGGCTCGTTTCTCCATTGCAGATGGCGGTTTCGACCTCGATCCTGCTGACCGGCAACCGCTTCCAGCCTAAAATTCTGTTGACGGAACCTGCCCAGCTGCTCGAGACCTTTGCCTGGTCGGCTCAAAGTCTCGAGCAGGTCCGGCTTGGCATGCACCAATGTGTTTATGGTGGCGGCGGCACGGGGCATGCTTTGCGCATTCCAGGCGTAGAAGTGCTCGGCAAGACCGGTACTGCGGAAGTCAGCAATCAAGCTTCCCATGCCTGGTGCATCGCCGCGCTGCCGGCAGAGGCGCCACGCCTGATCGGAGTGGTCATCGTCGAACATGGCGGCAGTGGCGGAAGAATTGCCGCTCCACTCCTGAAGCAAGTCCTCGAACGAGCCTGGCAACGAAAAGAAATCATTATGCGTCAGTAACTCGGATGACAGGAGATTTTTTACCACGAAAGACACGAACGGACACGAAAAAATTTCGTGCTACTATTGCCCAACTTCTTCTTTTTTGTAAAAGATTTTCAAAAACCAGATGCGCAAGTTGCTGACCTTGAAGCTCTTTCTCATTTTTGAGAAACTTTTTTGAGTTTTCGATGATGGAAGAGGAAAACCGGCTTCATGCCGGCGAGCCGCCGGCGCTCCATATCGCCTCCGACGCAATTGCGTAAAGCCGGCCTTGGCACATGGCGATCCGTCCGATCTGTCGTCCGTGTAAAGTCCGTGTCCCGTCTGTGTAAAGTCCGTGTGGGTTGCGGGCGATCAGTCCGCACCAAGTCCTTTCGTGCTTTTCGTGGTTCAAAAAGAATTCAGCCAAGATGAATACGCTGCAACAAATACTAACTGATGGTGTGCGGAAAAAAGCCTTTCCGGCGGCGGCAATGGCTGTGGTGACTCCCGGCAAACCGACCGATATCGCAGTTGCCGGGCATCATACCTATGAGTCAGACAGGCCTTTGCTCGAATCCGACTTGTTTGACTTGGCTTCCCTGACCAAAGTCATCGCAACAACCACCCTGACCGCGCAACTGCTCTGTGACGGCAAACTCCACCTCGATGATAAAGTCGCTGACTTCCTGCCGGAATTTCTGGCGAACAACAATGCTCCGGATGCGGCCTGGCGGAGCAAAGTCACTATACGCCATCTGCTCACACATTGCAGCGGATTGCCTTCAGGATATCCTTTTCACCGGCTGCCACGCAGCAAAAAACGCGATTTCCGCAAAATTCTCTGTGGGATTCCTCTTCTCCAGCCCCCAGGCGAACTAGAGATCTATTCTGATCTGGGCATGCTGCTGCTTGGGGAGATTTTGCAGGAATATTATCAGGATACGCTGGACAATCTGGCTCGAGAGCTGATTTTCACGCCGTTTGGCATGTTGCAGACCTGCTATAATCCGCCGGTGCAGGTGCGCTGCAACTGCGTGCCAACCGAATTACGCGCAGACATCGCCATTCCATGGCAAGGGGTGGTACATGATGAAACCGCCCGCTGGCTGGGTGGCACAGCCGCTCATGCCGGAGTCTTTGCCAGCATCGGAGACCTGTGCCGCTTCGCCGAAGCCATCATGACCGGAAAAGGCGTCTTCGGGCATCCCGCTTTTGCGGAATTCATCCAACCGGCCAATATAGTTCCAGGTAGCAGCCGCTGCCTGGGCTGGGACAGCCAAGCCAAGGGCCTTTTCGGGCATACGGGATTCACCGGAACATCGATCTGGTTCAATCGGCAAAAGCAGCAGGCCGTCATCCTGCTCAGCAATGCCGTTCATCCGCACCGCCGCTGCAAGGAAATCGCCTTCCTGCAATTCCGCCGCGAACTAATAAACTTTTTTTAACCACGAAAGACACGAAAAGTCACGAAAGACTTTCCGCGTTTTCTGTGTTTTCCGTGGTTAAGAATAGGTTTTTGACAGCTTCCGGTGGGTGAAGTGTTTTCGTCCTTCGGCGTAATCGGCGACGATATGCCCCTGCCCTTTGAGGAGCCACTTATAGATCATCAGCCCCTCGAGTCCGACTGGTCCTCGCGCATGAATCTTATTGGTACTGATGCCGACTTCCGCGCCCAGGCCATATCGATATCCATCACTGAAGCGAGTGCTGCAATTCCAGAAGACATCCCCGGCATCAACTAGCCCCATGAAAGTTGCGGCGGCGGCGGCGTTTTCAGTGACAATCACTTCCGTATGTCCAGAACCATATTGATTGATATGCTGCACCGCCGCTGCCATGTCCGGCACGACACGAATAGATAGAATATAGTCGAGATATTCGGTCTTCCAATCCTCTTCACTGGCCACCGGAACATCGATCAAGGCGCAAGTTTCCGGGCACCCCAGCACTTTGACGCCACGCTCATCGAGATCAGCCCACACCTGCGGCAGGAAAGCAGCGGCGACATCCCGGTGCACCAGCAATGTTTCCGCCGCATTGCAGACGGAAACATACTGGCACTTCGAGTCGATAGTGATCTTGCGAGCCATTTCCAAGTCCGCTGCCGCATCGACATAGACATGGCAGATCCCATCCGCATGCCCCAGTACGGCAATGTTGGTATTTTCCTTGATATAGCGTACAAAGGCATTCGAGCCACGCGGCACAATCAGGTCGATGCAGTCATCCAGCTTCAACATTTCGCCGACTTCCGCGCGGGACTCGAGAAGCTGCAACCAGTTCTCGGGCATGCCGGAAGCCACCGAGGCCTGAGAAATCAGCCTGGCCAGAATCCGGTTCGTATGCAAAGCCTCCGAACCACCTTTCAGCAGCACTGCATTGCCGCTTTTCAGGCAAAGCGTTGAAATCTGCACGAGGGCATCTGGACGCGATTCAAAAATCACCCCGATAACCCCAATCGGACAGCTGACCTTATACAACTCGAGACCAGTATCCAGCTCAGTCGCCGAAAGCGTCTGACCGACCGGGTCCGGCAATTGCAGTAGGCTCTCGACGCCGGCAACAACTCCAGCCAGCTTTGCCGAGTCGAATTTCAGGCGTTTCAGCGCCGGTGCCGCCAAACCGCTTTTTTCCGCTTCAGCCAGATCGAGTTGATTGGCCGCGATGATTTCGGCTTCATGCCGAGTCAGCATTTCCGCAATGGAACGCAATGCTTCATTTTTCTGTTGGCTGGATTTTACCGCAGCCTGGATCGAGGCCTGTTTAGCGGCAACAGCCATCTCTTGCATAGTCATGGGATTTTCCTCAAATGGGCAATTCTCTTACAGCCAGGAGACTGTTTCCTCGAGTTTTTTACGATTAAAATGATTCGGATTGGGTTTGCTGTCGGATGCCGGCACACCCAGTGGGAAGAGAGCGGCGGGAACAAGGTTTTCCGGCAGAGCAAATTCCTTGCGCAGTTTTGCTGGATCAAAGTAGCAGACCCAAGTACTGCCGAGACCCTGCGCCGTTGCCGCCAGCATCAGATGCGTGCCAACAATCGAGGCATCCATCTCGCCGGAGTTAAAACCGTCAAAACCACGCTCCCAGCTTTCTGCCTTGTCGTAGCAGACCAATAGTACAACCGGTGCATCGAAATGACAGCTGGTGCAAGCACGCACCTTCGTCAATGCCTCTGTACTTTGCAATACAAAAATCCGCTGAGGCTGCAAATTGCATGCAGTCGGTGCCAGGCGCGCAGCCTCGAGTACCGCCTGCAATTTTTCCGCAGGCACCGGAACCGATGCAAAACTGCGCACCGAATAACGACTTGTTACTAGTTCTTTGAAATTCATGATCAACCTCCTTTTGAAATTTTCGTACTACTATCACCCAGAATCTTGTTTTTTCAGAAAGATTTTTCAGAAAAGAAAGCGCCAAATCATTGGCATACAGCCCTTTTAAGGTACCGCCAATTCTTGTCTTTTTTCTCCGACCGATCTACTTGATCCGTCCGATCTACTTGATCCGTCCGATCCGTCCGATCCGACTGATCCGTCCGATCTGTCGTCCGTGTAAAGTCCGTGTCCCGTCCGTGTAAAGTCCGTGTAAAGTCCGTGTGGGTTGTGGGCGTTAGCCCACGCCAAGCCTTTTCGTGTGGTTCGTTGTTAAAAAATCAGCAATCTGCGCTGTCCGGGACGGCTCCGGGGTCTTCGAGCAGGCCTGCGACGAGACGTTGCCGCACGCATTCATAGAGCAGCAATGCGGTAGCTGTGGCGACATTCAGGGAGTCCGCCTCTCCCAGCATTGGCAGGCGCAATTTTCCGTCAGCGGCATCCAGCCAAGTTTTCGACAAGCCGAACTGCTCGGCGCCAACGACGATGGCCAGCGGAACGGTCATGTCGATGTCCGTGTAAAGTTCATCCACGTGCGGCGAAGCAACATAAATTTGCACGCCGAGCGCTTTCAGCCAGGCAATGGCCTCGTCGCTGCTGGCTTCCGCAATCGGCAACGTGAACAAATTACCTGTACTGGCGCGAACGACATTGGGATTGTAGAGGTCCGTGCGCGAATCGCAGAGAATCAGGCCATCGACCTGCACTGCATCCGCTGAACGCATAATCGTACCCAGATTGCCCGGCTTCTCTATCTGCTCCGTCACCAGATAAAAGGCTGCTTTTTCCGGTTTGGGCAATTGCTGCAAAGTACGGTGCTGTTGTGGTCCGATGCCCAGCAAGCCCTCCGGACGGTCGCGATACGCCATCTTGCGGAAGGCCGGCTCGAACACCTGATAAATGCGTGCGCCCTGCTGTTGCAGACGTTGCAGCAACGCCTCTTCATTTTCACCCTGAAACAATTCCGGGCAGATGTACACTTCCTGAACCGGATAACTGCCGGCCAGTGCCCGCAGCAACGCCCGATAGCCTTCAATCAGGACAACCTGATCGCGATCACGATCCGGACGATCACGCCACTTGACAATCTGCTTGACACGAGGATTCTGTAAACTGCTGATGATTTCTGGATGGATCGGCGACATGCAATGCTTTTTCTCCAACTGCCGGATTGAAAACTCCGGCCTCTTGCATTAAGTTAGTCGAGTTTTCATTTCCCGCAACACAAACAGACGGATTTTTAACAACGAAAGTCACGAAAAAGCCCCGAAAATTTTTTATAGGGGGTGTTGCTTCGACGGATGGAGGTGCAGGGGTGACATTGTGGACAGGGTGGACAGGGTGGACAGGGTGGACAGGGTGGACAGGGTGGACAGAGTGACAAGAGACGGACCCCCTGCACCCTGCACCCTGCACCCTGCACCCTGCACCCTGCACCCCGCACCCCGCACCCCGCACCCTGCACCCTGCACCCTTATCTGGAGTACCAAATGTTATTCAGCCGCTTAAAAGTTGCCATTCCCCTGATTCTTCTGTTACTTCTGATTTTTTACCTGCCTGGCACTCTGGGGCGTCTATTGTTCACGATGCTAGCGGCGGCGGCATTCTTTCTGGCCATCGGTGAAATCATCCAGCTTTCCGAATTCAACCACCGCAGAGCGTATGCGTTGCCGATCTATTTTCTGGGTGCCGTCCTGTTTGTGCTTTCTTCATTGAGTCCTGAAAGCGTACCCACGCTTATGTTGCAATGGAGCGGTGAAATCCTGGCCGGCATCCTGTTTTTGATGACCGTATTCTGCCTCAGCTTTTATTTTGGCATCGGGCGGGAATCCATTCGCGATGTCAATGCTGCGCTGACTGCCGCTTTCTACATTTGCTGGCCATTGTGTTTCCTGCTCAAAATTTATTTTCTGTCCAATGGGGCATTATTACTTGGGTACCTGATTCTGGTCACCAAAATAGCTGATACTGGCGCATATTTCGTTGGTACCGGCACTGCAAAGCTGCCCGGCGGCAATCACAAACTGGCCAAGGCCATCAGTCCGAAAAAAAGCTGGGAAGGACTCGCCGGCGGCGTAGTTTTTTCTCTACTAGCATCCCTCATTTTCTTCCATTTTGCGCAGGATCATCTGTACTTCCGAGATTTCGGCGGCATAGCCGGTCTCACCATTCATCTGACCCGACTCGATGCCATCCTGCTGGGCATTGTCGCACCCCTGGTCGGACTGCTCGGAGACCTCGCCGAATCCGCCATCAAACGCGCAGCCAATGCCAAGGACTCCGGACAACTTCCCGGTCTCGGCGGCATCCTGGACACCCTTGATAGTCTGCTGCCAATGGGTCCCCTCTTCTACGCTTGGCTCATCCTTAAAAGTGCCATTGCTATTTCCGGGTAACATGTCAGTTTTTAACAACGAAAAAACACGAAAAGGCACGAAAATTTTTATAGGATTGGCGCTCTGACGGATAATGCTGCACGCGGTTTAAAAAGTAGCGCAATCGTTCCGGTTGTGATTGATGTTCCTTTTCCTTTTCTGGATGAAGTGAAAAAACGTTGCAATTTGCAAAGGGATTCTTGAATCACTATATTTTAATTGGTCAGTGTCTGACCGGAGCAATTACAGCAATTTAAAGAGAGAAAGGGGTTAGTATCATGTCAGAAAACAATGCTCCTATCGAAGCAGAAGTCGTCCAGGAGGTCATCACCACGGATTCCAACGAGCGCAATCTTGGTCTGTTCTGCCACCTATCATTTTTTGCGGGTTTCATTGTTCCCTTTGCCTCCTTCATCATCCCTCTGGTCATCTGGCTGATGAAGCGCGAAACCTCGAAGTTCCTTGATGAAACTGGCAAAGAAGTGCTGAATTTCCAGATATCTCTGCTGATTGCCATGGTCGCCTGCGTAATCTTGTCAATTATTGTGATCGGCGCACTACTGGCCATTGTCGTTGCCATTGCCTCTATAGTCTTTGCCATCATGGGTGCAGTCGCAGCCTCGAAAGGTGAAGTCTATCGCTACCCCTATATTCTGCGACTGATTAAATAAATCTCGCTTTTTTCACAACGAAAAGCACGAAAAGGCACGAAAAAAGACGTGTCTCTTCGTGCTTTTTGCAGTTTAAAACCGTGTTGCGCACGTTGAATTTCAGCAAAGTCACGCAATCCGGTTATATTATGTTTTTCCAGTTTTTTTGTTTTCCGATGGGAGTTTTCAGCGATGCACATACTGGTCGCCGGCGGTGCCGGATACATAGGAAGCTGTTGCAGTGAATATCTGCTCGACCACGGCCACCAGGTGACGGTTTTTGATGCCTTGCTCAATGGTCATCGCGACGCCGTCGATCCAAGGGCAAAGTTCATTCAGGGGAACCTGGCTGATCTGGATGCTATCCGACAGGCAGTTCGAGACAGCCATCCCGATGGGATCATTCACTTTGCGGCATTCATTGAAGTCGGCGAATCGATGCAAGATCCGTTGAAATACTTCCGCAACAATGTCAGCAATGCCATCAATCTCTGCCAAGCCGCCTGTGACAACCAAGTGCGCAAAATCGTTTTCTCCAGCACTGCTGCCGTCTATGGGATGCCGGAGCACATTCCGATTGTAGAGTCGGAGCCGACGCTTCCGATCAATCCCTACGGTGAAGCCAAGCTGATGTTCGAGAAGATTCTGCACTGGCAGCACGATTTAAAGGGGCTGCAATATACCGCGCTGCGTTATTTCAACGCTGCCGGTGCCAGTGAAAAATATGGTGAAGACCATCATCCTGAGACGCATCTGATCCCGTTGATCATGCAGGCCGCCGAAGGAAAACGCGAACAAATCTCGATCTTTGGCGATGATTACGACACACCGGACGGCACCTGTATCCGCGATTACATCCATGTCCTCGATCTCGCACAAGCACACCTGCTTGCGCTCGAAAGCGAATTTTGTGGCAGCCTGAATCTTGGTTCCGGCCAGGGACACAGCGTCAAAAAGGTCATCGACATGGTGAAAAAAGTCACCGGAAAGGATTTCAGAGTCGAAGTCAAAGGGCGCCGCCCTGGCGATCCCGCCCGGCTTATCGCCGACTCGAGCGCCGCACGCAATGTCCTCGGATGGAAACCCCAATTTGACGATCTGGAAAGCATCGTGCGCAGCGCCTGGGCCTGGCGCCAGCGCCATCCCAATGGCTATGCCAACTGAACTTTTTTAACAACGAAAAGACACGAAAGTTTTTTAAGGGTTGGTTGCTCCGACAGATCGACGTCCATCGTCCATCGTCCATCGTCCATTGTCCATTTCAGTGTCCATTTTTGTCCATTCCGTCCATCATGTCCCTTCCTGTCCATGTCCATCGTCTATTAAGCCTGTTGTGGCGTTTGGCGGTATTGCTTTTAGCCTTCTGGCTATTGAAGATCACGCTCAAAAGCAGCGGGGCGGATATTTTTGCCGATTTGGCTAGTGCCAACAAGTCCTTTTTGTTGATCGCTTTTCTGGCCTATGGTTTAATTCAGATGCTGGCTGCCTGGCGCTGGAGGCTACTGATGGATGTACAGCAGATGCACTTGCCTTTCTTCCAAGCATTTAAACTGACGATGGCCGGAAATTTCTTCAGCATGATCATTCCCGGAGCCGTCAGCGGAGATTTGCTCAAGATCGGCTATGCGGGGCAGTATTTCACCGGTCGCAAAACAGAGATTCTGCTGACCATCATGCTGGATCGCATCCTTGGGCTTTTCGCCATGTTTTTTGCCGCCACCCTGGCAACGCTGCTGTATCTGCCACAACTGCCGGAGTTGTGGCGCACACATCGCCTGCTCGGATTGGCAGTGCTGACGGTCAATGCCGGATGTCTCGTTTGCATCCTTGTGTATGGCCTCTACCGGAAAAAAGACTTCTTCCTGAAAAGCCGACTTGTGCGCACCGGATTCTCCGCTTTGTATCGGCGTTTGCCCAGGTTTCTGGCGAATATCCTCGAACGCCTTCAGGCCGCCTTTGCACTGTATGAGAACCAGCAGGCGATTTTAGGCAAACATGTCTTTTATTCCATACTGGTGCATCTGATCAATGCCTTCTGCCTCTTTGCCATCGGCAAAGCCCTCGGCGAAAAAGCGATGAGCGTCACGCAATATACGCTCTCGATGCAGATTGCCAATGCCACCGGTCTGCTGCCGCTGACACCAGGAGGATTAGGCATGAGAGACGCGGTGTCAGCCGCGTTTTTCAAGGCTTTCGAGGCAAATCCGCCAGAAGTGGCCGGCAGCATCCCGGTGGTTTACTCGATCATTGTCGTAAGCTGGAGCTTGATCGGGGCGGCAATCTTCATCTTTTCACCGAGACTGCGCAAATTCAAATCTACTATGGACGAGGGACAGGGACAATAATGGACAAAATGGACATGATGGACAAGGATGGAATGGACGAGGGACGATCCGACCGATCAGTCGTCCGTGTAAAGTCCGTGTAAAGTCCGTGTAAAGTCCGTGTAAAGTCCGTGTAAAGTCCGTGTAAAGTCCGTGTAAAGTCCGTGTGGTTGTGGGCACCAGCCCGCGCCAAGTTTTTTCGTGTTTTTCGTGGTTAAAAATCAGGTTTTCTTATGAAACGCAATCTTATCCGAGATGTTCTTTCCAGTCGTGAGTTTGGCGCGATGTTGCTTGTTGCCGGCTGGGTACGCACACGCCGTGATTCCAAAGGTGGTTTTTCCTTCATCGAACTCAATGATGGTTCCTGCATGGGAAACTTGCAGATCGTTGCCAACAATGAGCTTGACAACTATACTCAGGATGTTTTAAAGCTTCATCCGGGTGCTTCGATACAGGTGGAAGGCAAGCTGATTGAGTCGCCGGCAGCCGGACAGGCCGTCGAACTGCACGCCGAAAAGCTGACTGTGCTGGGCTTCTGCGAGCCACTCGAATACCCCCTTGGCAAGAGCCGCATCTCCTTTGAACGTCTGCGCGAAGTCGCCCATCTGCGGGCGCGTACCAATACCTTTGGCGCCGTGGCACGGGTTCGCAATACCCTCGCTTTCGCCACCCATCGCTTCTTCCAGGAACGCGACTTCCTCTATTTCAATGCACCGATCATCACTGCCAGCGACTGCGAAGGCGCAGGAGAAATGTTCCAGGTGACGACACTCGATCTGGATAAACTGCCCATCGATCCGGAAACCCGTAAAATTGATTACAAGCAGGACTTTTTCGGACGGGCGGCTAAATTAACAGTCAGTGGCCAACTCGAGGCTGAGACGCATGCCTGCGCACTTGGCAATGTCTACACCTTTGGCCCGACCTTCCGCGCCGAAAACTCCAATACCGCACGGCATCTCGCGGAATTCTGGATGATCGAGCCGGAAATGGCCTTTGCTGATCTCGACGATGACGCAGACCTCGCCGAAGATTACCTCCGCTTCCTTTTCCAGGAAGTCCTCCGCCTTAGGCCCGATGACCTCAAGTTTTTCAATGACCGCATCGAAAAGGGGCTGCTGGACAATCTCGAACGCCTGGCGGAAGCAAAATTCACCCGCATCACCTATACGGAAGCCATTGCCTTGCTCGAGAAGAATGCGGACAAATTCGAGTTCAAGCCATACTGGGGCATTGATCTGCAATCCGAGCATGAACGTTATCTGGCTGAAGTTCTCTTCAAGGGGCCGGTGATCGTGATGAATTACCCCAAGGAGATCAAAGCCTTTTACATGCGCTTGAATGACGACCAGAAGACAGTTGCGGCCATGGATGTGCTGCTGCCCACGGTTGGTGAAATCATCGGCGGCAGCCAGCGTGAAGAACGCCTCGATATCCTTGAAAAGCGTATCCGCGACATCGACATGAACCCCGAGGATTACTGGTGGTACTGTGATTTGCGCCGCTTCGGCACTGTGCCGCACGCAGGGTTCGGCCTCGGCTTCGAACGCATGGTGCGCTTCTGCACCGGCATGGCCAATATCCGCGACGTCATCCCATTCCCAAGAACCCCACAATCCGCAGAGTTCTGATTTTTTAACCACGAAATACACGAAAAAACTTGGCGCGGACTGATCGCCCGCAACCCACACGGACTTTACACGGACTTTACACGGACGGGACACGGACAACAAATCGGTCGGATCGGTCGGATCGGTCGGATCGGTCGGATCGGTCGGATCGGTCGGATCGGTCGGATCGGTCGGAGAAAAAAGACAAGAATTGGCAGTATCTTAAAAGGGCTGTATGCCAATGACTTGGAGATTGCTTTTCAGAAAAATCTTTCCCAAAAAACAAGAAGTTTGGGAATAGTAGTACGAAAATTTTTATAGGGGGTGTTGCTTCGACGGATGGAGGTGCAGGGGTGGACATTGTGGACAGAAGACGCACCCCGCACCCCGCACCCTGCACCCTGCACCCTGCACCCCGCCCCCTGCACCCCTGCACCCTGCACCCTAAACTAACGGAGGTTTTTATGAAACTGATTGATCTGATCCAAATGCTCGAGTGCGGCAAACGCCGCTATGAACTGGTTGGCACGCCGCAGAATGGCACTTTGATTGCGCTGGATATCGAAGGACGCCTGTTTTCCTGGCTTGACGGCGAAGTTCTCAACCGTGTCAATCCGGATGCGTTTTCAGGCTTCAGCACGCGTGCGGGCTATTTGAATCCTGGCGGCGATGGTTTATGGCCGGCACCGGAGGGTTCCCGCTTGGGCTACGAGTATTCGACTGATTCCTGGCGTGTTCCTCCTTCCTTGACTAGTGCCCGCTGGCAGGTGATTGAAAAATCGGAAAACTCGCTGCTGGCTGCGGCGGAGGTTGATCTGATCAATGCCGAGGGCAGGGGCATTCCCTGTTTGTTCAGCAGGCGTATTTCCCTCGAATTTCAAAAAAATGGAAAGATGTTGCAGAAAGTAACTGAAAGCATGCGTTATCTGGGTCGCGAAACCTTGACCAAGGATCAGGCTCTGCTGGCACCATGGACGCTGTGCCAGTTCGATTGCGACGCCGACTGCGAACTGCTGCTGCCGCCCTGCCCCGCATCCGAAATCTGGGACCTCTACTCACCGGAAAGCACTTGCCATCGCAAACAAACACAGCAAGGCTGGCAAGTCGCACTGAAAACCGATTTCCGCTTCCAGCTCGGCCTAAGTGAAAAAGTCAGCAGCCTCGAATTCTGCGACAAACGCCGCCATTTCAGGGCGCTGCGCACAGCTGAACCTCTGGCAAAAGGCCTTGCCTATATTGACATTGCCGATCAGGACCCCGCCAATGAACCAAAAGGCAAACCAGTGTGCCTCAGCGCATATTGCGACCCGTCCGGCTTCATGGAAATCGAAGCCGCCGGAGGAACCCCAGACCTGCTTACACCAAACTGCATTACCGCTTTGCAGGTAAATACAACCTACGCACGAGATTTTTAACCACGAAACACACGAAAAGGCATGGCGTGGGCTAACGCCCACAACCCATTTTTTGTCCACGGAAGGCACGGAAAACTCGGAAGATTTTTTTAGGGTTTGCTGCTTCGACGGATGAGATTACACGCGGATTTGTAATCTGGCCTATTGGTTTTCTCCGTCCGGATCAATCAATCGTCCGTGTCCCGTCCGTGTAAAGTCCGTGTCCCGTCCGTGTAAAGTCCGTGTCCCGTCCGTGTAAAGTCCGTGTCCCGTCCGTGTAAAGTCCGTGTCCGTGTCCGTGTTCCATGGCTCTTTTAAGCGTCAACAACCTGGCTATTTCCTTTCGCAGCGGGCGCAACCGTGTCCGTGCGGTCTCGGGTGTGGATTTTTCCATTCATGCCGGCGAGATGCTGGCCTTGGTCGGCGAATCCGGGTCCGGCAAGACAGTGACTGCTTTGTCTTTGCTGGGATTGCTGCCGCAACCAGCAGCCATCCTCGAGAGCGGACAAGCTCTTTTTGGCGAAAGCGATCTTTTTCAGCTGACTGAAAAGCAATGGCAGGATTTTCGCGGCAACCGGATTTCGATGATCTTCCAAGAGCCGATGACGGCTTTGAATCCGGTATTGACGGTTGGCTATCAGATAGCGGAGGTCTTGCGGCGGCATCAGAACCTGAAAGGGATTGCGTTGCGCATGCGTTGCCTCGAACTGATCGAGCAGGTCGGACTGCCCGATCCCGGACAGCGCATGAAAGATTATCCGCACCAGCTTTCCGGGGGAATGCGGCAGCGCGTTATGATCGCCATTGCCCTGGCCTGCCAGCCACAATTGCTGATTGCCGATGAACCGACTACTGCCCTCGATGTCACGGTGCAGGCGCAGATCATGGAGCTGCTCGACCGTCTACGCAAGGAAACCGGAACAGCCATTCTTTTCATTACGCACAATCTGGCCTTGGTTTCCGAATATGCCGACCGAGTCGCAGTCATGTATGCCGGACAAATCGTCGAATGCGCGCCCAATCAGACTTTATTTGCCAGTCCGGCTCATCCCTATACACGTATGCTGCTGCGCGCAATGCCGCAGACAGTCGCCCGTGGGCGGCAGCTGGCAACCATCGAGGGAACCGTCTCCGGCGCAGAATCAGCCTGCCATTTCGCTGCACGATGCCCGTTGGCAAAGCCTGAATGCCGGGAAAAGTCCCCGCCGGAAATTCTGCTCGAGGACGGGCATTTTCTGCGCTGTTACCTGGCTGGGGAACGGACTCCTCTGCCGGAAGCAGCTGCCCTGCATGGCGATGCAATGGCGGAAATGCCTCAGGCAGATGCTGTCTTGCAGGTGCGCTCGCTCCGTGTCAGTTTTCCGGTGAAAGCGGGATTGTTCAGGCGCACGGTTGCCCGAGTCAAGGCCGTAGATGGCGTCAATCTGACTCTTTTTCCCGGGGAAACCCTGGCTCTGGTCGGCGAATCCGGCTGTGGTAAAACCACGGTTGGCAAAGCGCTGATCCGGCTATTGCCGATTGACAGCGGCGAAATCATCCTTGCGGGACAAGCTATAGAAAACCTGTCTGCTGCACAATTGCGCCCTCTGCGGAGAAAGATACAGATGATCTTTCAGGATCCGTTCTCGAGTTTGAATCCCCGCTTGATGATCGGGGAGAGCCTTGAAGAAGGCATGCTGCTGCAAAAGATCGGGGATACAGCTGACGAGCGTTTGGCTCTGCAGAAGAAGCTGATGCGGCAAGTTGGGCTGGATGAGAAGATGCTAACCCGTTATCCGCACCAGTTTTCGGGCGGGCAGCGTCAACGCATCGTGCTGGCACGTGCACTCGCCCTCGAACCCGAAGTGATCATCTGCGATGAATGCACCAGTGCACTGGATGTCTCCGTGCAGGCGCAAATGCTCAATCTGCTGAAGGAAATCCAGCGGCAGCGTCAGATTGCCTATCTGTTCATCACCCACGACCTAAGCGTAGTCAGTTATCTTGCCGACCGGGTCGCGGTCATGTATCTGGGCAAAATCGTCGAACAGGGACGTATGGAGGAAATATTCTCTTCCCCGGCTCATCCGTACACACGCGCCCTGCTGGCGGCAGCTCCGCGACTGGATCGCAATGGCGTGCCCAAAATCCATTTGGAAGGCGATGTGCCCAATCCGGCAGCGCCGCCGCCGGGTTGTCCCTTTCATCCACGCTGCTCGCAAGCTCGAGAGACCTGCCGTCAGCAGAGCCCCCTGGAAGTCTCTCTCTCCCCCACCCATTTCTGCTGCTGTCATTATCCGAAAGGAAGAACTAATGCATAGCTTTGCGAGTTTACAAAAGGACTTAGAAGTTCTCGGATTGTCCCGGAGTGACACAGTTCTCGTGCATTCTTCGATGAAGTCCATTGGTGAAGTCGAAGGTCGTGCCGATACTGTGCTTGATGCGCTGATGGAGTATTTCGGCGCGACAGGCCTACTGGTCTTTCCGACGTTGACCTGGAGCAACGTCAATGCCGAGCAGCCCGTATTTTCGGTCAAGCACACGCCGTCCGTCGTTGGTATTCTGCCGGAACTTTTCCGCCAGCGTCCGGGCGTACGCCGTTCACTGCATCCCACCCATTCGGTTGCCGCTTTCGGAAAGGATGCCGATGCATTCGTCCAGGGTCATGAGAACTTTTCTACGCCTTGCGCACGCAAATCCCCTTGGGGAAAACTCTACGACCGCCAGGCAAAAATCCTGTTCATCGGTGCATCCATCTCTCACAATACCCTGTTACATGGCGTCGAAGAATGGGGCGGCGCTGGAGAAATGTTCACGGATACGCCCCAGCAGCTCGTTGTCATAGACGAAAATGACCGGAAAATCCCAGTGCCTTCTTTCCGGCATGTCGGCGGCCATTCCCAGTTTTACCATTGCATGGCTGAACGTTTCGAGGACGCCGGAGCATTGCAGACAGGCTTTTTTGGCGATGCGCAATGCACCCTGCTCGATGCACGCAAAGCCGCTGACGTCACAATGAAACTATTGCATAAATACCCAAATGCCTTCACCGTCCCCTGGAACGAAAAACACCCCGACTTCTGGAAGCAAATATAAAATTTTCCGCGTTTTCCGTGCTTTCCGTGGACAAAAATGGGATGTATATGCCAGCAAAAGCTATGGAATCTCCATCACAAGACGGAAACCACGACTGGCGTACCGGGACGACGGAAAGTAACCGTTGCGGTACGCTGAGCGGCAGGCGCTCACGTCATCGCACCAGCTACCACCCCGGGAAACACGGTCAGGTCCATCGGTAGCGCCTCGTGGATCGATCTGCCTTCCTTGGTTGTAATAGTCAAACCAGTCTTGGCACCATTCTCTTACATTCCCGTGCATGTCATACAGCCCCCAGGGATTTGGCTTTTTCGTGCCAACCGGATGCGTCTTTTTACCGCTGTTCTTATCGTACCATGCCATCTCGTCGAGACTCCCCGCATAATCACCAGTCGTCCCTGCTCGGCAGGCATATTCCCACTCCGCTTCCGTCGGAAGCCGGAAAGTGCCGCCCCCCTTGCTGTTGAGCTTTGTAACGAACTCCTGGCAATCCTCCCATGAGATACTTTCCACCGGCAGATTTGCTCCCTTGAACTCACTCGGGTTTGCGCCCATAACCGCTTCCCATTGCGCCTGGGTCACTTCATACTTGCCAAGATAGAATGAATGCGAAATCGTCACCTCATGGACCGGCTTCTCATCGTACGCTTTTTCAGACCCCATCAGAAATTTGCCTGGGCGTATGAGGACGAGATCAAGCGTAACCCCATCACCAAGGCTCAAGCTAACTGCCTGCTCCGGTTCAGGAACATCTGGGACAAGACCGCGCAACTTGCCAAGATGGGAGTCGGCAGGCGATAATTCAGCAATGGTTGCTAACAGAAACTCCGCCGCTAATTTGTCTTTGCGCTTGGCTGCTTCCTCGAACTTGGATATCAGCAGATTCACGCGAGCGGCATTTTCCGCTTTGCGGGCCGCTTTTTCTGCCCTGCGGGTCATAACTGCACGCCCCGTGATAATTGCAACTACCAAGATTACTACGACTAAAAGACTGCGCAGCACTGCTGCAACTTGCTTCTCCTGTTCCGCAAGTTTTTTCTTGCATAATTCTATTCTTTGGTCACTACCAGGATGCTCCTTGATTTCCATCAAAAGGTTCATTGCCTCGTTATATTTGAATTTATTCATCAATTGCTCAGTCCAATCATACTTGATTTTTATTTGATGTTCTTGGCATTGTTTTATATATTCTTGGCATTGCTTTATATATTCCTGACAATGTTTGCGAGTTTCACGTGTGCACTGTGAACCTTTGATAGACTCCGCGAATGATGATATGGCTCTCGCTAGATCAGTTTCTAAATCGCTCAACTGTTTAATCTTCTTTTCATATAATTGTATGCTGTTTTTTTCGTATAAATATTCAATATTTATACCATATAATTTTTCGTCTTGACAGTCATTAAACCTTTTCACTAAAGGAGCATATATCATCTCATTCTTCTGTTTGAGCACGCACTCCTGTAACCAACGTCTTTGCTCTGAGTCTGCAAATTGCATCGCCAATCTGTATGTTTTTTGAAATTCCAAATAATCTTCGGCACGATAAAGAAGACATTCCAGAGGGATCTCGTTTTCTGCCATCAGGCGGTATATATATGCCTGGTAGTTTTCCGGTTCCTGATCCAATATTTTTTCGCAGTATTGGTGTGCAGTCTCAAATTCATTTGTTTGCAGAAATATTTCTACTCGCCTCATCAATGGAGAAACAGTAGAGGTTTGTGTTGAAAATGTAGGTGTAGTAGCTGTAGGCTTAACTTCTTCTGCTTTCATAACCTTCTCGATTCCCCGCAGAAGGTCTTGGATGAACCCGACCTTGCCCATGTCCTGGCTCTGGAGCATGGAGAGTTCATCGGGGATCTCATAGGCGTCCATATCCCGATAGCAGGGAATCAAAAGTTTCGAGCGATCCTTCTTCATCAGCTGGAGAAAACGGCTCCATTCGTTCTTTACCCACACGGCATTGAAATACTCTTTCTTCGAGCCGATGACAAGCATCACCTTTGCGCTGTTGAGAGCGGCAAAAATATATGGCTCGTACTGCTGACCCAACTTGTCCTCGAGCGTGATGCGGGAAAAGAAGACCTTATATCCCTCGTTGGTCAACTGATAGTAGATATCCTGGGCAATGGCCGAATCCTTGGTGCGCGAGCCACCATCCGTCGTATCCTTGTAGCAGATGAACACATCAAATGGTTCCTCACGGGATGAGACTGCCAGAATACCCTTCTGGATATCGGCAATACGCTGGGCTTCCTTTTCATAAATGTCCCTCTCATAGCCACCGGCGTTTTCCAAAGCGGCCTTGTAGTCGGCATCCGCCAAAATGGATTCATATTGCACGCGGTGGCAGGTTGGGATGCGTTCATGGGATACCGGATCCTCGACATATTCTATGCCGAATCGGGAAATGACGATGCCCCAGTAAGCCTCGGCGTCCGTGCTGTCCTCCCGGACAATTTCCTCGTATGCAGCGATGGCCCTGTCGAAATCATTTGCCTGGCGAAAGTGCTCTGCGCGGGCATAGAGCTGCTCCTTGCGCACAGAGTCCAGTTTAGGAAATGTTGTCCTCGAACTGCAATATGGGCACTCGCCAACTGTAACATCATCGGGCAGCTCCAGCATACCGCCGCACATCTTGCATTGAATCTTGGACATATAGGGAAACCTGTCTATTTCAATTGTTTGAGGCTGGTTATATGAAAAACAACTGGTGAAGATACCAGCTGCCTCGACCGGCAAGCCCGTCAATTTTCAGTTGTAACTTCGTCCCGGGTAGACATGATTTGTAAATCAACTTTGTGACTGTCGATGATGGCAAAGGCTATGGAATCTCCATCACAAGGCGGAAGCCAAGACTGTAGTACCGGGACGACAGTGAGCACCTTTCGCGGTACGCTGAACGGCAAGCATCCGTAGTGCCGATCCAGCTTCCGCCCCGGAGGACGCGATAGGATCCATCGGTAGTGCCTCGTGGATCGATCTGCCTTCCTTGGTTGTAATAGTCAAACCAGTCTTGGCACCATTCGTACACATTCCCGTGCATGTCATACAGCCCCCAGGGATTTGGTTTTTTCGTGCCAACCGGATGCGTCTTTTTACCGCTGTTCTTATCGTACCATGCCATCTCGTCGAGATTCCCCGCATAATCACCAGTCGTCCCTGCTCGGCAGGCATATTCCCACTCCGCTTCCGTCGGAAGCCGAAAAGTGCCGACCCCCTTGCTGTTGAGCTTTGTAACGAACTCCTGGCAATCCTCCCATGAGATACTTTCCACCGGCAGATTTGCTTCCTTGAACTCACTCGGATTTGCACCCATGACCGCTTCCCATTGCGCCTGAGTCACTTCATACTTGCCAAGATAGAATGACTGCGAGATCATCACCTCGTGAACAGGCTTCTCATTGGACTCTTTTTCAGACCCCATCAGAAACTTGCCTGGACGTATAAGGACGAGATCAAGCGTAACACCATCACCAAGGTTCAAGCTAACTGCCTGCTCCGGTTCAGGAACATCTGGGACAAGACCGCGCAACTTGCCAAGATGGGAGTCGGCAGGCGATAATTCAGCAATGGTTGCTAACAGAAACTCCGCCGCTAATTTGTCTTTGCGCTTGGCTGCTTCCTCGAACTTGGATATCAGCAGATTCACGCGAGCCGCTTCCTTTGCCATGCAGGTCGCCTCCTCTGCCTTTAGAGCCGCCATGCGAGCCGCCTCCTCTGCTTTTAGGAACTCTGCTTTTTCCTTGCGTGCTGCAACTGCACGCACATGCAATCCAGCAAAGATGAGCGATGCCAACACGATCACCACAAGCAAAACACCGCACAGCAATGCAAACCATCTTGCCTGGTTTTGAGCAAGTTTTTCCTTGCATACTTCTATCATCCGGATACTATCCTTATAGTCCATAATTTCCAGCAAAATATTAATAGCCTCGCTATATTTTCCAGAAAATATTAGGCCTTGAGCATTGTCATATTTTAGTTGTTTGGCCTTGTTATCTTCGAGTATTTTTATGCATTCCCGACAATATGCACGGGTTTCACTCGTGCAATGTGGATTTACGATTAACTCTGAAAATAAAATTATGCATTTTGAGTAATCATGGTAGTCTTTCGCACGGTTCATCTGTTCCCGAATGGCATTATAAGTCAAGATCAGAGAACTTTCCATGCATTGCTTACTTTTCAGTTCAGCATCATCAAAATATCCAACAAATTCAGAAAAGAGCTTAGCCAGCACTTCGTATTCATCAGGCTGCTCCGGTGGCTGTGACATCCGCTGAACAGCTTCATTATATATGTCTTCCAGCAGTTTCTCTATGACTTTTGCCTGTTCTTTGGAATCTCGGTATCCCTTAATAGTTTTGAAGCCTGCTTCTAATTTTCTCAATAGTCCGACATCCATTTCGAACCATTGCTTGCCCTGACATCCCTTAAACTGTTCTAGTAAAGAAAGATATTTCGGCTCGCTTATGTACGTTTGCAAACGCTGCTTCTGATTTGAGTCCGCGAACTGCATCGCCAGCTGGTATGTTTTTTGAGAGGTCAGATCTTTCTTGGCAAAAGGGAGATTTCCTTCTTCGGCGATTTCGTTTTCCGCCATCAGGCGGTAGATATATGCCTGGCCATTTTCCGGTTCCCGATCCAATATCCTTTCGCAGTATTCACGTGCCGAGTCAAACTCTTTCGTCTTCAGAAATAATTCCACACGTTTCAACAATGGGGCAACAGAGTGATTTTGTGGCGAAGGCGTCACTGCGGACTTAACGTCTTCTGTTCCCACGACCTTTTTGATTCCGCGCAGCAGGTCTTGGATGAACCCGATCTTGCCCATGTCCTGGCTCTGGAGCATGGAGAGTTCATCGGGGATCTCATAGGCACTCATATCCTGATAGCAGGGGATCAGGAGTTTCGAGCGATCCTTCTTCATCAACTGGAGAAAACGGCTCCATTCGTTCTTCACCCAGACGGCATTGAAATACTCTTTCTTCGAGCCGATGACAAGCATCACCTTTGCGCTGTTGAGAGCGGCAAAAATATATGGCTCGTACTGCTGCCCCAGCTTATCTTCGAGCGTGATGCGGGAAAAGAAGACCTTATATCCCTCGTTGGTCAACTGATAGTAGATATCCTGGGCAATGGCCGAATCCTTGGTACGCGAGCCACCATCTGTCGTCTCCTTGTAGCAGATGAACACATCAAATGGTTTTTCCTGGGATGATACTGCCAGAATACCCTTCTGGATATCGGCAATACGCTGGGCTTCCTTTTCATAAATGTCCCTCTCATATCCACCGGCGTTTTCCAAGGCGGCCTTGTAGTCGGCATCCGCCAAAATGGATTCATATTGCACGCGGTGGCAAGTTGGGATGCGTTCACGGGATACCGGATCCTCGACATATTCTATGCCGAATCGGGAAATGACGATGCCCCAGTAAGCCTCGGCGTCCGTGCTGTCCTCCCGGACAATTTCCTCGTATGCAGCGATGGCCCTGTCGAAATCATTCGCATGGCGGAAGTGCTCTGCGCGGACATAGAGCTGCTCCTTGCGCACAGAGTTCAGCTTAGGAAACGTTGTCGTCGAACTGCAATATGGGCACCGGCTAACAGTAGTACCATTAGGTAGCTCCAACATGCCGCCGCACATCTTGCATTGAATCTTGGACATATAGGGAAACCTGTCTATTTCAATTGTTTGAGGCGGTTTGCACGGTCACGTACATGATCAATAATTTGCTTGCACAGCGCGGAAACTTCTGATTCCTTGTCTTCGGCAATGAGTGTTTTCAACTGGACGATGGCATTGCGAATGGACTCATCGATGGAAGCGATAGCGGAATGGGAGATCGGATCAGCATAGCGAATGGCATCCCTGACCTCGGATACGCTCTCTTTCATGCCGGGAGGAATGGTCGTCAAAATCGTTTCCGTGTCAGCCAGCAGCATTTTCCAGTCGGAGGTCTGTTCCTTGACTGCGTCACCTGCACGCGTGATTTCCTCCTGCCCGGCGCCAATTGCCAGAAGTTTCCAGGCGGTATAACCGATAATGATCACTTGGATGGCGCTATACCAAAGCGGCGACAAATACCAGATATCAGCCAAATCCAAGGCGATAAAAACGACTGCCATTCCGATGGTAAGAACAAGGTAAAGCTTTAGCGCCAGCGGAAATGCCAAACCCGTAAGATAGTTTTTTGCGCCGCCAGTTGACAGTTGCCAGAGCGATGCCGCTGCAATGGCAACCGCCAACAGCAAGAAAACATACGCGGTAAAAATCAGGTTGTCCTTCGGGAGCGGAATCAGAATTGCGGTTGGGATGGCAATCCCGATGACTGCGCCTGCCAGTATTCGCTTTTGCTGAGTATTCATATTTACCACCTATTCTTTATGAAAGTTTCTCACCACATTCCAAGCAGAATTTTGCGCCTGCCGGCACTTCTTTGCCGCACTTGGAACAAACAGGCGATGCCAGCGACGCCCCGCAGGACAGGCAAAATTTTCCCTTTGGCACTTTTGTATTGCATTTGGGGCAGATCATTTCACTTTCTGTTGTGGGCATTGCAACCTTTTCCCCGCATTCCAAGCAGAACTTGGCATTCGCCGGCAACACAGTTCCACATTTTACGCATTTTGCAGCGTCAGCCCCCTGCCCTTGAGAGATGTTCTCCTGGTTCAGTGTATTCTGAAGCATCCCGCCGACTTTGTCGCCCACCGAGCCGCCAATGCCGGAAATCATCCCCATGCCAATGCCCATATTGGTGAATTGCCCGACCGCTTGATTGCCGGCGACTCGTTCCGCAACATCAAAGCCACGCTCGCTTTGGTAGGTGTATCCCTCGATGGAGCGCTTTTTGGCAAGCCCTTCCGCCTCGATGACCATTCTCTGGGCGGCGGTCTGCTGGTCGATGACACCGACTTGCTGGCGCAATTTCGCTTCGGCGACATCCGCGTACTGGCGGAAATGGATTTCCTTGAAGCGGCGGTAATTCTTGTCGTCCTCCGGCTTGATGACATTCGTTATGAAAAAACGCTCCAAAGCGATTCCATATGACTGGAAATCCTCCGCCAGGGCTTCTTGCAATGCCTGGGACATGCTCTGCAAATGTTCGTCTATTTCAAAAATATTGATCATGTTGTCTTTGATGAGCGAGACAATGTAGGGTTTCAGGCGGAGCAGCAGAAACGCACGGAATTTCTGTATCATCTGCGCCTGTGAAAAGCCGCCTTCTGTGCCGACTACTTGAATCAGCAGTTTCCGGCCATCCTCCAAGCGTAAATTCATTTCGCCGCAGGCGCCAAGTTGAATCGGGAATCCATATATCGGTTCCACATACTCCATCTTGGTGTCGGTGCCCCACTTGATGGCCATCTGTTCGGCTTTATTGATGAAATAGACTTCACAATGAAATGGCGTCTGATCCCCAGTTGCCTTGGCAAATAACGCTCCTGCTATGGGCATGTTCTGGGTGGTGAGCAAATGCCGCCCTGGACCAAAACTATCCAGCGCCTGGCCATTCATATAAAAGACCGCTTCCTGTGACTCATGGACAATTAATTGAGTGCCGGAATTGAAATCTTCGCGGGGATGCTTCCAGATGAAAGTCGTATTGTCGCCTTCATACTTGATGATGTCTGCAATGGCCATCGCTCTATTCCTTCATTATATATAAAAACTGTTCTGTTATTTTGGCATATTGAAAAGATTATCTATCATTTGCTGAAAGTCAAGCCGGAAAGGCAAAAACACTTGGCAAGACGAGAAATTAATCGGAAATATTATTATCCAGGCGCATGACGCCTTGCCCTATAGAAAATTTTCGTGCTTTTTCGTGCTTTTCGTTGTTAAAAAAATTGCTCCGCCCAGCGCCATTCGCAGTATAGGTCGATGGCAAATTTTTCGCGGACTTTTTGCTGCATAAGTTGGGTCAGTTTTCGGCAATCCTGTGCGTTTCCCGGGGTTCGCGAGAGGTTGACGATCCAGTTGGCGTGTTGCTCGCTGACGCTGAAGACTCCGGAAGTCAGTCCTTTGCAGCCGGCCTGTTCGAGCAGGCGTCCGGCTGGTTGTCCGGGGAATGGATTGCGGAAGACGCTACCTGCAGAAGCACCAGTCGGCGTAACTTTTCTGCGGCGTTCCAGTTCGGCATCGATCAGGCGGTTTTCTTCGTCTGCATCGACTGTCTGCAACTGTAATACTGTCTGCAAGGCAATGACTCCTGGTGGGACGGGTGATTGCCGATAGCCCCAGCCGCCCTGCTCACGACGCCACTGCCAAGGCTGCCCAGAACACATATCCCACCCCTCGATTGCTTCCACTGCCAAAGCGATTTCCTGTCCATTGGCACCGGCATTCATCGCCAATGCCCCACCCAAAGTGCCAGGAATCCCGCATAGTCCGGAAAGTCCACCAAAGCCCATGGCGGCCAATTGTTTCAGCAATCGAGTCAGATTGCAGGCGCAACCGGCTCGAAAGCGGTTATTCGAGATGGGCACGAGGCTTCCAAAGGCTGCTTTCCTTCCCAGGCGCAAAACCGGTATAGGCTCTGCGGAGTCGCTGCCAACCAGATTCGTCCCATTGCCAAGGATCAGGGGAGGTTTTCTCGATGACTGCAGCATATCTTGCAATTCTCCGAGGGTATCCGGCTCGAACAGCAGAACCGCTCCGGCACCGGCTTTCAGGGAGCAGAGTTTTGCCCATGCGGACAGGTTGCCGGTCATATTCTTTTCCCTAATGTTCGACTTCGCTGACATCGCAGCCCACGGCCTGCAATTTATTCAGCAGACCACTGTAGCCACGATAGACCATATCTGCATTTTTCAGCAGGGATTCCCCTTGGGCGCAGCATGCTGCAATAATCAGAGCCATGCCTGCACGAATATCCGGACTGGGAATCACGCTGCCATGCAGTTTCGAGGGGCCGGAAATCAAAACCCGATGCGGATCACAAACCACGGCATTGGCGCCCATGGCAATCAGCTTGTCCACAAAATAGATACGGCTCTCGAACATCTTTTCGAAGAACAGGATCGTTCCGTGTGCCTGCGTAGCCACCGCAATCAGGCAGCTCATCATATCACTGGGAAACTGCGGCCAGGGACCATCGGCAATCACCGGAATCACATTGCCAAAATCAGGAACTATACGCATATCGCCTTCCCGGCATGCTGAAATCATACCGGTTTTCAGAGTGATATTTACCGCAAAGCGTTCTAAGACTCTTCGCATCATCCAGTAATTGTGCGGTACGATCCGCCCGGTGATTTCTATGTTGCCTCCGCAGGCTGCGCAGAGTGACAGGAAGCTGGCTGCCTCGATATGATCGCCATCGATAGTAAATTCCGCACCATGCAGCGCCTTGACACCCTCGATGCGCAGCAGATTCGTATCGATGCCGGAGATTTTAGCACCCATGGCATTGAGCAGCATCGCCAGTTGCGTAACATGCGGTTCACAGGCGGCATTGCGGATCAGAGTCGTGCCCTCTGCCAGCACTGCCGTCATCATCAGATGCTCCGTTGCCGTCACACTGGCTTCATCCAGAAAAATCTCGCTTCCAGCCAGCGGGTTTTCGCGTTTAAACCGATAGCTTTCCCCCTCGAGATCAAGCGTGACACCCAACTTCCTCAATCCGTAAAAATGCCCATCCAATCGGCGTCGCCCGATCACATCTCCGCCTGGCGGAAAAACTTCCGCTTCCCCGCAGCGTGCGGAAAGGGGGCCGGCAAACAAGAGCGAAGTGCGGGTTTTGTCGCATAAATGGCGCGGAGCCTTGCTCCCATGAAGATTTTTTGCGCAAAGCGATAGCGTACCGTTGGAAAACTCGACTTCGGCACCGAGATGCTGTGCAATTAGGATCATATTCTGCACATCGAGAATATCCGGTACATTATGCAGGATGACCTCATCGCTGGTCAGCATCGCCGCAGCCACCATCGGCAACGCCGCATTCTTATTGCCGCTGAGCTCAATTTGCCCGGAAATCTTTCTGGGGCCATTAATTCGCAAACATTTCATTAGTTCAATTTCCGTGCCATGCCCTCTTGCATACAGGAGCGTTCGAGCGTGGGAGGGCAAACATCTATCACAACCGGGACGGTTGCGCTACTTTTTAAACCGCATGCAAGCTCATCCGCCGAAGCAACAACCCCTATAAAAAATTTCGTGCCTTTTCGTGTCTTTTCGTTGTTAAAAAATTTACGCCGGGATGATCAGTCCGTTCTCGAAGCGCAAGTTGACGCCATAGGGTTTGCTTAATTTATCGAGGATTTCAAAGATTTCCTGTGCTTCCTTACCTTCTGCGGCCACCGGCAAACCGTTCATGTCGTCCTTGCGTTCGAAATTCAAGTGAACCGGCAGCAGTGACAAGGCGCTCATCTTTCCGTCCGTGAACTCGATTTTCGGCAAGACCGTCTGGTAATTCTGTTTCTCACAGTGCAGACCGACTTTGCCTCCGCGAGAACGCACGAACAATGCTTCCTGGGCGCTGGCGAAGATATCCACGTCATATTTTTCCATGAAGTCAGCGGGGAGGTGTTCGACTTTCAGTCCCTGATAGATAAAATCTCCGAGGGAATAGAAGATGGGGCATCCCTGATAGATTTCCATAGGGCGCAGGCTATGGCAGCCTCCTCCGAAAATTGCCGATACGCCAGCATCGATGCAGGCATGCGCAAACTCGATCAGGTATGCAGCGGGGTTGTCATGACTTTTGCCGTCATTGTCATGGCAGTGAATCACGAGAAACACGTAATCATACTTTTCTTTTGCTGAACGGAACGCATCGATGAGACGCGCCTTGTCCTTTGCATTGCAGGAGGTCAGCGGAATATCATCACGCGTCGTATATTTCTGGTCGCCGAGAAAAAAGAAGCCGGGCGGGTCCGGAGTCCGATAACCGCTGTTAATGGAGAGATTCCGGGAGAAATTGATCCCGTTTCTATCGGCGATTTCACGCAGCACTTGCTCTTCCTGCGGGGTGATCCGATATGCTTTTTCATGACGAAGGTAATTAACCCCGGGTCGCGCCTTGATGACCTTGGTCGCCCTGCCGGCACGCGAGGCATTTTCACAGGAGGCATCCACTGCAAAGATAGCGACTTTCTGACCATTGGCCTCGAGTACAGCAGGTTTCGAGGCATCCTCGAGGCTAGTGCCCGTGCCGGAATGTGCCACGCCATGCTGATCAAGCACCCGGAGCGTTGAAAGCAAGCCATCAAAACCATAATCCATCGCATGGTTGTTCGCCGTGCCAAAATAGTTGAAACCGAAACGCAACAGCTCCGAAAAGTTCGCACCTCGAGTATTCAGCCAGGTGCCACCACTGTAGGCCGAGGCAAAACAGTCAAAATCCGAAAGATTCGTCTCGAGATTGGTGATCTTGATATCGCAGGACTGAATAAAATCCGCGACCGACCGAATCCCGGTTTGATACTCCTCCGGAAACTTTGCCATAAAGAGGGAGTCACCAGTGCCAGTAACCGACAATTTTTGCTTGTTCATGATCCTTCTTCCTGGATTAAATAAAATGGCGGCCCGGGCGGGACTCGAACCCACGACCTACGGCTTAGAAGGCAGTTGCTCTATCCAGCTGAGCTACCGGGCCTAGAATAAAAAATGTAATTTACATACTATGAACCATAACACCGGTTTTTCAAGAAAACATGCTCCAAACTCCCTGCTTACGTACGGCGTCAGTGAACCTGGGTAAGCGGAATTCTTTTTAACTTACTGTCGCGGAAAGCATGCGATTTGAAACTGCAAGGTTTACGCTTTGCCATATTCACTCTCGACCAGTGATTCCATTTGTTTGAGCCAGGAATCAAAAAGTAGGCACTGTTCCCGCATTTTGTCTATGCCGACTGCCGTGGCTATTGCGATTCCGGTAGATGTTTTCTTGAAACGTTTTGATAGCTTTGCCAGCCTTCTGGATGGAATAGTCGTAATGTTGTCGTTGATCCTTTCCGGTTCGCCGCACTCATCGAGAATGGCTTCAATATCCTGTCGGTCAACCCTTAACTTCGCGGCCAGACTGGCAGGATCGCTGAAATACAGCGCCTCGATCTCGTACATGGACACATAAGGGATAAAACGTCTTCCTTGTTCCGGAAAAAGCCTTTTCACTTCTTCGGCTGTAGCCGCATTCATAACGGCCGCTTTCCGGGTGTGTTCTGTCTGCTGTTTTGATTCGGCATAGCCCGGCCAGTCTTTCTTTATGCCGTAATAGTCAACCATGAGCGTTACATAAGCGTCATTTCTCTGCTTGAGATGCGTGCCGATGTCGTTTTTGGCACGGGCGAACTTTACATCGCCGCCTTTTTCACCGGGCTTGCTCAGAATGACAGGAATCAAAAACACCATTCGCTCGGCTAAATACGGGACAAGCAACTTTTCGACGAATAGTTGTTCAGTCGGCCCTTCCACCAGCACAACTACATCCGCATAATTACTCATTGGTTGTGCCCCCCTGAATGACATTTTTGGTCCAGAGTTCGCCCACTGAATAATCCTTCAGCCATTCGGTGAAATCGGAGGACTTCAGCCGCTCAAAAGTTGATTGCCCGTCTTTGCGACTAACCACAATGATGTCTTTGATGGCAAACTGATCAAGTAACAGCGGCGATTGTGTGGCGACAATGATTTGGGTTCGTCCGGCTGCATCCTTGATCAGCTCGCCAAGGATTCGTATCGCTTCCGGATGCAAGCCCAGTTCTGGCTCATCGATGATGATGGTGGATGGTGGGTTGGGTTGCAGAAGCGCCGTCGCGAGGCAGATAAAGCGAATGCTGCCGTCTGACAAGTGATACGGCTGCATGGGATAATCGGAACTCTTGGCTTTCCACGAAAGAGCGACCTTGTTTTTAGGCCCCAGTTGCTGTGGCTCCAGCAAAAAATCGTCGAAGAAGGGCGCGACCAGGCGGCACGCATTCAGGATTTCATCATAACAGGAACTATGCTGGGTGCGGAGCCGCAGCAAAAACGGCCCGATGTTCGATGCATCATATCGCAATGCCTTGTTGTCTTCAATGATTTCAGCATGCCGCATGGGGGCTGTCGAGCTGCTGTCGTGAAAATGGTAAATTTTCCAGGAATTGATGGCCTCATAAACAGGTTTGCTGTATTTGCTGTCGGGCGAGTTGCTTTTTGCTTCCTCGACCAATCGTGAAGCGTTGTTTACACTGTCACCCAGTTCCTGCCATTTCGTAGTTCCGTGCTCGTAATAACGGGCTTCCTTTGTTAGCGCAAAACCTTCTCCGGCGCCGGGCATGAGTTTAAATCGGTACCCTCGATCTCCGAAACGAGTTACGAATTCCATTTCCTTGGTTGCCTTCCGTCCATTATGCAGGAGGTCGCTGATGCCGCCGCTATTGCGCACATAGTCGGCAAGGTTGCCTTCTGTCAACGCTTGGAGCATCCGGAAAAAGGAGATCAGGTTGCTTTTCCCCGCGCCATTGGCGCCGACCAAAATATTCAGCTTCTGCAGCTCGAAGTCTTTCAATTCCCGAATTGACTTGAAGCCGAGTATTGTCAATTTGTTTAATGCACTTGCCACTTAAGACTGCCTCCGTACTCCACATCCGCTTCATGAATTCTTCTTCGAGCTGCAAATAACCATGCACTATAATAAGTGCTTTAACATCAAAAAAAGCAAACCATGTCACGGTTCGGTTATCCGTATTAGACCAAAGAAGAAGCATGGATTCGCTAAAAAATACCATAACCGTTATCAAGCAGTTTTTCCAGTCCATTTCGGAAAATTTGATTCCCAAAACGATGTAAAGGGTAAGGCGACAGTGAACCTGGGTAAGCGAGGAATTCTTTTTGAACAACGAAATGCACAAACGGACTTGGCGCGGGTTAGCACCCGCAACCCATTTTTTAACCACGAACCACACGAACAGGCACGAAAATTTTTTATAGGGATTGTTGCTTTGACGGAAGGAATAGCACGCGAATTTGTGATCTGGCCTATTGTTTTCTCCGACTGATCGGTCGGATCGGTCGGATCGGTCGGATCGGTCGGATCGGTCGGATCAGTCGGAGAAAAAAGACAGGAATTGGCGGTATCTTAAAAGGGCTGTATGCCAATGACTTGGAGCTTTCTTTTCTGAAAAATCTTTCTGAAAAAAACCGATGCGCAAGTTACTGGCTTTGAGGGCTTTCTCATTTTTGAGAAACTTTTTTGAGCTGTGGACGTCAACTCACACCAAGGGATTCTTCTTTTTTCTCACGGAGGCACGGAGACACGGAGGTGGCGACATCTCCAAAAAGCCATCCACTTCCATCCATCCCGTCACCTTTCCCTCCGTGTCTCTGTGCCTTTGTGAGAGAGTTTTTTGATTTTTCGGTGGTGGGAGAGGGAAGCCGGCTTCATGCCGGCGAGTCGCCGGCGCTCCATATCGCCTCCGACGCAATTGCGTAAAGCCGACCTTGGCACACAAGAATTTCGCCAGAGCAGGCTCATCCGTCAGAGCAGCAACCCTACAAATTTTCTGAGTTTTCCGTGCTTTCCGTGGACAAAAAAAATTCTGATTGCCGATCTATGGAAAAAGTCAACTGCTTTTTTTAGGTTCATGAATTCAGGTCCCGTATAAGGCTGTTCATATCTCGGTGTAACGGGTCTTCTGTAGTGCGGTGTGCGTAGTGCGGGTCAGACGTGGTGGACGGTGTGGACAGGGCAAGGACATCCCCCCACGCACCCCACGACAGTCAGAATAATCACAACCGGGACGGTTGCGCTACTTTTTAAATCTACGCCCCCTGCACCCGTT
>JAPXLT010000013.1:0-34424 GCA_033809415.1 Lentisphaeria bacterium | reverse complement strand
GCTCTGGCGTCTGTGTAAAGTCCGTGTAAAGTCCGTGTAAAGTCCGTGTAAAGTCCGTGTAAAGTCCGTGTAAAGTCCGTGTAAAGTCCGTGTAAAGTCCGTGTAAAGTCCGTGTAAAGTCCGTGTGGGTTGCGGGCGATCAATCCGCGCCACGCCTTTTCGTGTCTTTTCGTTGTTAAAAAATAGGTTGCGTGCACCTTGTCCCTATGAATTAAAAAAGTACTTTTCGACTCCGTAAGTCACTGGGCAATCCTTGCTGTATGAACGCACGCCTGGCTTATGCCGGGGTACAGCAGGTTCATCCAAGTTCTGTTTGCCTCGCTTCCAGGAAAAAACCTCGCCTGGCTTCAGTTCGAGGCTGTATGTGTTTTCCGCGATGGCTTCCAGTTTGATGCCATCTGCCTTGCAGAAGAACCGTATGCTCCCTTTCCAAGGATATTTTCCACACGATATTTTAAACCAACGCATGCCGCGTGCATCCTTTGCCGCTGAAACATTCAGTCCGCCGACAGCAGCCAAGTTATGGAAGGATTTCTTGTTCCCCAGAGACGGCAAGTCCACGGGGAAGAACTTAAGCTGATTTTTATGGCTTTGCAGCATGGCTTCCATAACGCCATAGAGCAATGCGCTTCCGTTCTGAATCATGCTCATGGTAGCCGCACGCCCCGCGACAGTCCCCGTTTGTCCCAGGAGGGCATGTCCCTGTGCGCCGGGAACATCATATTTTCTGCGCTTTTCCGCTATGGACTGAAACACGCCGCCGCCAATATAGCAGAACATGCCGTTGGATTTCACGTAATCCTGCAGTAGTATATCATGCAGCATTGATTCGGCAAAGGATACATCGCGCAACTTTACGCCGACATGAAAAAGCCAACTGCCGGTAAGATCACAGGCGACCCCGATCTTGCCATTGAAGCTCTTGCGGAAAGTGTGGTCAAGATGTTCGCGCATGGTTTTGATGGCGACGCCCGCCAAGGGAGAGTCCGCATCAATATCTTCCGCCGGAACAACATTGGCCAAATAGCTTGGATGACACAGCAACGTGCGACCAGTTTCACTCGCGGATGCGATGAACTCCCCATCCATCTGCGGATAATCCGGGAAAGCATCGAGCATTTTCTGCGCCTTCGCCGCTGTCGGACTCCATTCCCCCAGCTCGCGATTGAAATTTACCACCGCCTCGAAGAGAGCCTTGAACAGTGCCAGATCATTTCCCGTATTCCAGGCAGGGAATACGCCCTGCTCCGGTGCCCAGGAGGGACCGATTGCAAGCTTCCCGTTATTGCCTTGATGGCAGTAAATAAAATAGTATCGTGCGCAGGATTCTAGGATAGGAAGGATCTCCGTGCGGAGTCTTTCCGGATCCGGATCATATTGATGCAATTTGATGAAATGGTCTGCATAGAATCCTGTCGAGCAGCGCATAGTCCTGTAATGCCCGCGTGACATTTCCTTCCCCTCTGGGCCTGTTGCCTGCGGGAAGCGCAACTCATCCACCCCGAATATCTTTTTTGTCTCTTCGCGCATTGCCGGGAACCAGGATTTCAGAGTCTTGAACACGCCATGGTATAATTCCGGATGATTGATGGCAAAAAGCGGCCAGGCATACATGGCGAAATTGATGTTTCCATGATAATCGCCGTTCCAGGGAGCGGTTGCCTCGGCATTCCACAGTCCGAACAAACCGGGTGCCACATCGCCGCGCGAAGTTGACGCAAGTTGGTACAGATTGCAGTACCAGAGTCCTTCCAGTGCAGGATTGGCGATTGCAATGCCACTTCTGTTCCAAAATGCCTTCCACCAGGCACGGTTGCGTTTCTGCAAGGCAGCGAATCCATCCTGCCGCGCTGCGTAAAGTTTTTTCCGGGCAATTGCCAGCAAATCGCCCCGGGTGCCGTCAGTATCCACTATTAGAGTGTGAAACAGATCGTATTTCAGCTTGGGCGGCGGTGTATTTCCGAAAGAATCCCCCTCTGCATCAATACTGGTTTGCAAGATGGCTAGCGGGGAGTATTCATAGTTCAGAAAAACCTCGATTGCAACGCGTCCAGGTTCACTACAAATGGCTGGCCGGAAATCAATGCCATCCACTGTAAAAGCCGTCAATGCTTTCAGTTCTTCGTTGAAATCAAATTCAATAAATGCAATGCCGTCATCGGTAACCCCGCTGCGCAGAATACGCGCCTGCGGATCATCGAGGCGATAGAGTTCGATGCGCTGCCTGTATGGGAAACGGCACAGATAATGATTAAACGTATCCTGCAAGTGGATTGCCGTGATATCGTCATCTGGCGATGCCAGGGCAGTCCATTCCATCGCCTTGCTGGAGAGTTCGTATGAACCGGAAACCTCGCCATGCGCGATGTCCATTTTCATCCGTTTGTCGAATAAAGTAGGTGCGTGCGGCAGTCCCCACTCTTCCAGACCGATTTTCAGTCTTCCACCAGGCTTGAAGCTGGGGCGTTCCGTATCCAGAAATTCCTTGTTTAATTCCTCCTGGAGTTTATCGACGCTTTGATTCAACAGTTCATAGAATTTCTTCAATGGCAGGCGTCCCGGCCCTTTGAGATGCCTTTTCCAGAGGTCCAGACGCGTGAAAGCATATTCCAGGACGGTGTTTTCCGGCTGAAAAAACAACCCGCCGTACTGTCCGTTTCCTAGCGCAAGCCCATTTGCCCATTGTGAAGGACTTGTGTTCATGTACAAAGTATGCGAGGCTGCCCTTGAAAATCCGTTGAATCTGCTGTTTTTCATGTTGGTTTTTGGGTAATGTGCGAAAGCTTGAGATAAAAAAAGAAAATTGACACTGCTTGCCATTAAGGAAGTAGGCTGTGTTACTGTAACACCACTGGGGGAACTTACAATATCACGAAAACAAGTTTCCCCTTGGCGTGGCCTCGTTGGTAATGCCTCTGTAGTACAGGGTTCAGGGGGAATGGGGTGCGAACGGGTACGGGGGGCGCTGGTTTAAAAAGTAGCGCAACCGTCCTGGTTGTGATTATTCTGACTGTCGTGGGGTGCGGGGGGTGTTCTTGTCCTGTCCACTTTGTCCACACTGTCCACACTGTCCACTTTGTCCACACTGTCCACTTTGTCCACACTGTCCACACTGTCCACGCTGTTCACCACGTCTGACCCGCACTACGCACTACGCACACCGCACTACAGAAGACTAACCCATTACCCTCGTTGCCATACTATCTTTGAAAGCGAACCGCGATGCTGTTGCCAACGCCCTGTATCGCCACCGACACAACAACGCAAAGCCACATAAGAATCTTACCGGAGCAGGCTTATTCATCAAAACACTAAATTCAGAAATAAGTTTTTTAATGATAACACCAAGAATTTGTTGTTGTGAGAGGGTGGTGTATGAGGAGAAAATCATAGGAGAAGTTCTCCAAGCCTAGGCGGTGTGATTTTTTCGATCCGGTCGATGATGTTGTTTTCAGCAATGATTTTTGAGATGTTTTCCGCCAAACCATATATCGCCTGGTATTTTTTCGCCCCAAGTGGCGTATTGCCATGCGCAAGAATCGATTCATTCCGAGAGGAGCATATCCCCAGAACTTTTTCGAACACTTGCGCCGGTTTCATATTCGCATTGTCAAAGACATTGCCATACCGCTCAGGCGCCAGCATCATAAGCAAGGCATAGCCATCTCCCAAACCGATCTTGCCCGGGAGGGATGTGACTTCTCGTTTATTCTTACCGCAGTTGGCATACAGAGCACACAAGTTTTTGCGAAGTTGTTCGACATCGTCGGTGAGGCTTTCGTATTCGGGCTTCCCACGATCAAAGGTGCCCGTCTTGGATAGCCGGCGCAAACCTTCGTTGACCAACTCCTCGATAGCCCGGTAAGCCAACAGACCAGCAAAGTCATAACGCTCTAGTTTGGAATACTCTTGTGACAGAGACAAAAACACCGCGATTTTTGTGATCGGATTGGCCAAGGGTTCCTCTGCATCAAACAATTCAACAAGATTTTGCAAATCAATCTTTTTCAAGATACCCTGCAGAGACGCCTTACGCTTTATAGTTTTAATTTCCTGCAAAGATTGTTTGAGGTTTTTGACATCAAAATTGAACAGATATTCATAAAAATCACATAGTTTCAGTGCGACTTCCTCAAAGCGAGTATCGAGATTGAGTTGCTCGCTTTCCTTGAAAGCATCCCTAGCCAGTGAAAAATTCCGGTTTTTCCAGGCATCGACACCCTTTTCGCGCCACTTTTTCGCTTTTTCTTCGCTGGGATTTTCCAACAGCAGCAGCTGTTCGGTTCCGGCTATTGGGCGATTCGTATCGTCATATTGACTTTGGATACAGCAGGATTGGGCATTGTTCTCCCAAGCGGCTTGGACTGCTGCGGCAGTCATGCTTTTTGTTCCACCGGTAATATCTACAAAGATAGTGGCAGCCTTGTCTTTCTTGTCTTTGATGTTGGCGGCAACCGTATCGTAAATATTCTTCGGGTCTATGATATCGACTACTTCGAATCTCATCTGACTGCTTTTTAGCGATACGAATTCTTCTATCAGCTTTACTGCATGATCATAAGGTCCGTCATCCTTCACTTTTTCGCTAGTAATGACCACCAATTCCTTAGGCTGCAAAGCTGCGGTCGCAAGAACGGTAGTAGAAGGTGATCCGCCTAGCAGGCTGATTAATCGGATGCATTGCTGCTTTTCGACGAGCGGGCGACTTTTCTCCCATCTATCTTTGAAGCCGGGGAGGTTTTCTTCAAGGTACAATCTTGATTTAAGGAAAGTGTCGGTTTGGGCATTTGGCTGCGTCATTGAATTTCTCCTGTCGTCATGGTGGTTAGGATTTGGGATGGGATATCTCTCTTGGCTCGGCGATATTGGTTTGGCTGGACTGTCAGAAGGTGGTCATAATCATAGTTTTTGGGCGGCTCGTCCGTTGGTACCAGAGCCTGCCGCTCATGTGACCATGTAAAGGCATAATCGCCGTTGTTATCAAGCGTGCGGAGGCGATTCAGATACTTGTGATATGTATGGTATCGCCCCATCATTTCGATCAATTCGTTTTCCGGAATATTGTGGGCGTCGATTCTTTCCTTTGTCACCTGCTGTGCTGCAAGATGTTGTGCCAATTCCCGGGGAGCATAATCAATCATGATGATCTGATAATGATGCGCTCTGGCGTATGCCGTATAAGGTTCTGCTTCCCAAGGCGTTAAATTCGTGTTGTCGCAAATCACCAGATCCGTGTGCCGGTCAATGGCCTGCCGGAAAGCGTGTAGGTTTTTAGCATGGTTTTCAGCGAGTTTGTGAACATCGAACTGATAAGCGCCAGTCTCGGTCAGGAAATAATCATCGGTGGAATGGATGGATATTGTAAAACCATGCTTCTCGAGGACTTCTCTGATGCATCGGGATATCGTCGTTTTACCGGAACCAGGAACAGCCCGATTGATAATAACAGTTTTTCTAACAGTTGATTCTGACATTGCCACCATCCGCAAACACAACAACCCTATAAAAAATTGCGTGCCTTTCATGGTTAAAAAATAGGTTGTGGGCGTCAGCCGATGCCAAGTCATTTTGAAAAAACTGCCCCCTGTCGCAAAACCAATTCTGCGATCTGCTTCTGCATTGTCTGAGGCAGAAAGGATGCCTGCAAGGCAGCTGGCAACGCCTTTGCAACAGCTTCTGTAAGGTAGAGGACGGCGTTCCGTACCTGCGCTTCGGATAACTTCAATGTCGCACCAAATTGCTCGAAATCGGTGCGCTTCAGATTGCTTTTCTTGCCATTCAAAGTCAGGGCGAGTTCTTCCTTGTCCTCCGGCATAATAATTTTGACCGGGACAAGATCATATGCCGGAGCAAGTTCATAATGCCCATCCGGACGGCGGATCAGGGAGAAGTTCTTGAGGTGCATATCGGAATTGCCGGTCAGGAAGCAGAAGAGCACGAGTTCAAAAAAACGGATCAGGTCCAACCCCGCAACATCAGAATACTCCCGGATAGCTTTTCCGATCTGCTCCATCGATCCGTTATATTTCTGTTCTGTCATCTTGTTCAGAATCTGGCAGAAATCTTCCATGTGGCACATGCCGTCTTCGCTGCGGTCCATCCGTCGAGTGATATAGGCAAGCTCGCCGGATTTCAGTGGAATCAAAGCAAAGTCTGCCGTAGCAATCTTGCATTTTCGAGCCAGCAGCATGCAGAAATGTTCGGCTTCCGGCAGAAATGGCCATTGAGGAGTCTGCGGCTTCAGAATATAATTGCCTTCCAAACCGACTAGCGCAAGGCGGGAACGGGTGGATGCTGCGCCTCTTTCAAGGTGCAAGGAGAGTTTCGGCTGAACGCCAGGAACGGAAATCCGGCTGCGAATCGTTTTTTTCGCGATGGCGTTTAGTTCTTCCTGCGTATAATTCAGCACCGGAACACGAGTGGAACGAAACAGTTTTTTCATGCATCGCGCATGAAAAAGTGTTTCCTCTTCCTTTAGAGGTTCTCCACAGCAGAGGCAACGCGTCGTTTCCATCATGTCACCTCCCGGATGCTGGCGGCGCCAATGCAATCCCGACAACAGGCGAGAAGCAGCCCCATGCGGTCACGCGGATTCAGTTTCCAGTTCTTTAATGCGATCTCCAAAAGCCAGCCTTCCGGTATCAGCCCATCAAAAAACGGAAAAAGAACCTTATCATGGAACGCCTCGAGCTGCAAAGGAAAATTGACACTGAGCCGGATCGGATCGGAATTCAGGTATTCCGGATCATACTGGAAGGTGTAGCCGTTTTCGTCCTCGGTCAACCGACCGGCCAGCCGCTCGTACAGATAGACATCCGCCTGACGCATGGCTTACTTCTCCTTCCGTTGCGGAACGGCACCGAGCCGATGTCCGAACATATCCAATACGACATTGACCTTGTCCATGCGAAGCGTCGGTTTCCCAGCTTCCAGCTCGCGGATAAAACGAATCCCGACCCCAGCGCGATTCGCAAGATCACGTTGAGTCATGTTATACCGTTTCCGCTGCTGCCGGACAAAATCTGCAACTGTCATTTTACACCCTTTCGGTGATAATTATCCGCAAAACACTATAATTTATACCCGATCAGTGGCAAAATCAATTGTTTTTTGAAAAATAATCCCGATAGGGTGTAAATATGATCAATATATCAGTGAACTAGGATCGAGGAATTCTTTTTTAACCACGAACCAAAATTTTCGTGTTTTTTCGTTGTTAAAAACATGCTTTCAATTGTCTGTTTGTTCGAGGATATCTTGCATGAGGGCATATGCTTCGGCCACTTGCTTGTCTGCTAATTTCTGGAGCAGTTCGAGTGCGTCCTCGCGTTGATTGTCCCGTAGCAGTTTCCTGGCCGTGTCCGATGTCGCCTCGTATTCCTTGCGGAAATTCTCCTCGAGGGGGAAAAACTTTTCTTTCAGTGTCTTGCCGTCTATCTTGCTTCGCTTAAGCTGATAGGCAAGTTTTCCGAGGCTTCCATTTTCCAATACTTCCGGTATTTTTTTGATGCCCATCGGGATGGGGATAGCCACTGCATAGCAAGTCGGTCCGGGAACAATATGCAGAGTGCCCAGCACATCCGGGTATTCCGCATCGGGGACATAGTCCGAAGCACAGACGGTGCTGTTCCTGAATGGGCACATATCCGGATATTTTTCATCATCGTGATAACGGGAGACATCCACGGAATCCGCAATGCTGATCTTACCATCATCCTTCATTTTGTCGATCAACAACCCTGTCGTGACATGAAGGCGCGTAGCTGACTTGATGACCTTGTCCGTCGTGTCTTTTGAAAGATAGGCCATTTCAGGGGAACTGAAATGGTTGCTGTGCGCGGCAACGCCCCTGCTTATGATCCGGTGCGAAATATGCTTGGGAGAAACCTCGGCAATGGCTGCTTCCCGAGTGTCGCAGAGAACATACGTACTTGCATTTGGATTGCTGCCGTCCTGCGTCATTTTTGTCAGCATCTCCAAAGCCTCCTGCACAGTTGCACAGGAAAAAATGACTTTCCGCATGGTAGGGCCTATGTTATGGAGCTTGCTTCCATCTGTCGGATAATCTGCAGTCTTTGGCAAGAGCGTATTAACGATTGCCAGCCCCTTTTCATTGAAAAACATATAGGGGCTGAACTCGAGTGTCCTGTATTTCCCGCCAGAAGGCATTGTTGCATGCCGCAATGTGACAGGTATTTCTTTTCCCTTTCCCCAATCCCGTGTCTTGTGAATGAATAATTTTCCGTTGGCACTTACGTCAGGCGCCGTGACCCACACCGTACATGCCATAAGCTCGATCATGATTGCAGCAACAATAATGGTTATCAGCTTTTTCATTGGGCACTTATCAACCTTTCTCTGACTCTGCCATGTAATAAAATGCGCTTTCCTACATTACAATTGCTTCCTGATGATTTCAAACTGCCCTGCTCGCTTTTCATATCGACGAGCCTCTAACGCGATTGCCTAAAATCAAACCTTGCCACACAAGAATTTTGCCCTACAAATTTTCTCACTCGATTTCTTGTTTTCTGGAAAAGAGGAGGCATATTTAAGTTAGGGAGTTTTTGAAAGCCTTTTCTGTTTCAAAAAACTTAAGGAGAAAAGATGCGGCGTTTTTTCACTTTGATTGAATTGCTGGTCGTTATCGCGATCATTGCTATTCTGGCGAGCATGCTTCTGCCTGCCTTGGGGAAGGCTCGTGCCCAGGCTCGCCGGATCGCCTGTATCAACAACCTCAAGCAGGTCGGGTTTGCGTACGAAATGTATAATGATGCATACTCGAATGGGATGTTCAACCTGCGCTCCACTGTAAATGGCCGCATGTACTGGTATGACATGCTAACGGATGAAAAAATGGAACGCAGTCTTCCCCGTAACATGACTGTCTGTCCTGCAATCCACCCCGGGGGGCCGCAACTCCTTTCGACGGCAGGGCGTCGTAATCTGCAGGGCTATGGAATGGAACGGGTTCTTTCAACTACGTATTATATCCGGCCTGATATCAAGACGGCTCAAGTCAAAATAGGAACAAGTTTTATCGGTTTGTCCATGAGTCCTATTAAGAGTCCCTCATCCGTGTATTACATGATGGACAGCCGGGCAAAAGCGGATAATACCACCGAGATGGTTATGGATGCTTCCCTGATTGTTGAACCTGCTAGTAGTTCGTACGGTTCTTTTTACATGACGCATGGCAACCGTGGCAATCTGCTTTATCTTGATGGCCATGCCCAAAGCGCCGCCTTGGGAGACCTCGTCCAGGCTGTCCTCTACATATCCGAAGGTTCCGCCACAAAGGTCAAGACCCTCAGATACTATTCCGGAAACCAGGAATCTATGACATGTACAATCCGAAATTAACAGGACACGGCATAGGCTGGCGCCTATATTTTTTAACAACGAAAAGCACGAAAAGGCACGAAAATTAGGGACGCGGCGTGAATATCAGCCCGGCAATCATTTTTAAAGGAAGCACTACCATGCATTACACCACTCGCTTTCTCCAAATTGTTTTTCTTTGGCTAGTTGTGATGGGCGCCATATTCACTGAACAGGCTGCCGCCGCCCACCTCGACAAGACTTCGCAATATTCGGTATTTGCCCTGAATGCCGGCAAGGTGACAATTCGTTTTCAAGCAGCCGTTCCTGTTCGTGACGTCAAGGCAAGCATCGGCGGGTATCCGATCGTGGATGCCAGCATATCCGGGAATGCGATTGCCTGTTCCTTTGAATCGGGGCTGCTGATGCCTGGCAAATATGACCTCGAACTGGCCTGCGTCTTCCAGAATGGCAAGTCGGAAAACCTGGTGACAGCCATCGAGATAGTGCCGGCACTTCGCCCTCGGGAGAATTTCCAAGTCAATGCCTGGGGAGACAGGCACGAGCTTTACCCCTCCTACGGCATCACGATGTACGCTGCTGGCAAAAGCGGCTCCGAGCCACCTCAGCCGGAGGTCATCGATGAGGGAACCAGGCGCGGCGTCTATTCCACATTTAATTTCCATTATTTTGGAACCCCTCGACCTGATCATCCGGAAGATTCCGCCATCGATTACGATGGAAAAAAGAGTTATCCCAACCCGCGTTCGGAGTATATCCAGGCAGATGTCCAGAAGAAAATCCGCCAGGTCATCGCCAGCATCCAGGATGCGCCTTCCTTTGCCGGCATTGTCATCAATACGGAACACCACACTGGTGGCACCGGTTATAAGGCCTTTGACTTCTCGCCGCACGAACTTGAACGCGCCAAAAGCTTCGGCTTGGACCTGAACGTCTGGCGCAAAAAAGGCAGCGCCTCTCCAATGGGCAATCTCTACCTCTCGATGGCACCAAAGTCGATGGTTCCCGAGGACAGAGTCATTCCCGAAGACAACCCGTTATATGCCTATCACATGGATCGGCATGGCCCCAACGGCAGCACCGAGGTGATTCCAAATGAAAACATAGCCCGGGCACTGCTCGATGCACGACCGGACCTCCTGGCCATTCAGGACCCGATTCTGCGCCGTCCCGTGATCTATGCCTATCGCAATATCAATGTCGCTGCCGACTGGACTTATTACATGAATCCCACCAGCATCATCACTATGCGGGAACGGCTCGGTGCAGTTGTCCGCGGCAATCCGAACATGTCGCCATGCGTGATGCCCCAATTCCTTTTCAAACGCGGAACCGCCGCGCCATACACCGGGCTTCCGACGGCTGATCTTTTCCGCGAGGCCTGTTACCTTGCCATCTCCCGTCCATCCCGCATAGCGACCTTCTGGAATGCAAAGGCTGCACTTTGCCCATCGCCGGAGAAGGCGAGATACGCATGGGATGTAGGCAAGACCCCGGAGGAAATGGACGAGATTTTCGGCGGAAAAAGCGAAGAGGAAATCCTGAATATCCTGAAGGAAACCAAGATGAAGATCTGCTGCATTGACCCGCGCCTGAAAACGGAATTCAAGAGTTTCTCAGATAATATTTGGATTCCTTTTGGGGCGCTTTTCCCGAACTGGCAGAACGCTCCGCGCCGGGTTGCCCTCGTCCGCAGCTTTGCGGCGGACCTATACAGCAACCAAGAATGGCCTGGATATAACATTCCCCTTATTCCGGCCCTATGCGAGCTGGGCGTACCGTATGATGTCTTGTTTGATGAAGACTTGACAGGCGATCTTTCGCAGTATGATATGATTCTCCTGCCGTACACCTTCGCCCTTCCGAAAAAGGGCGTCGAGAACCTTCTGGCATTCCAAAAGCAGGGCGGAGTGATTGTCGCCGATGAAAAGCTGCATGTCGCCCCCCTGAAGCCCGTATCCCATATTCTGAAGCAAGCCCAAGGCAAAGACTTCGACCTGAAAGCTGAAACTGCGAAACTGCTCGAACAGTGCGGCGGCAAGATGGACAGCATTGGATATATCGAAGGAATTCAGATGCTGCAGGAGAAGGCAGCGGCATTAAGCGGCTTTCCGGAATTGGCGCACCTGGTGCGGCAATTCGTAAAAACCGATTTCCGGTCAGCGAGTAAAGATGTGCTTTGGAATCATCTTCAGGCAGATGAGGCAAACTATCTGGTTGCTGTCAACAACCTGCGCATTCCCGGACCGATCTATGGTCGATTTGGAAAAGTAAGTGAAACGGGGCTACCGCAAACCGTTGAATTCAATCTCTTCAATGACCAGTTCCGCTTCGCCTACGATTTGACCGCACGGCGTCCATTGGAAATCAATAATAACACGATTCGCCTGCCCCTTGATCCATGCAGCGGCAAAATCATCTTGTTTACTCCGAAAAAACTGGGAGACCTCTCGGTAACTGGAACGAATGTGCGCTGCGGCGAGAAAGTGACGGTTGCCGTTCGCATCGAGAATGGCTGCGGACTTATTCCTGTGATTCTCGAACTATTTGATGCGCAAGGGAACAAATCATCACTCTCCCGCAGTGATATCCTGAAAAATGGCGTCCTTTCCAAAGAGTGGACGATTCCGCTGAATGCGCCCGTCGGCACCTGGAAGGTGCGCGTCCAGGAACTTGCTCGAGGCATGAGCAAGGAAGCCACTTTCAAAGTGCAATGAAATCCATTTTTAACAACGAAAAAACACGAAAAGGCTTGGCGTGGGCTGCCGCCCACAACCCACACGGACTTTACACGGACTTTACACGGACTTTACACGGACAACAAATCGGACGGATCGGTCGGATCGGACGGATCGGACGGATCGGACAGATCAGCGGATTGGCATAATGCTTTGCGCCGTAGGCGCTTAACTATGCTTAACCCCTGGCTTTAGCCTGGGGTGGGAAATCCCCACAAAGACAGTGCCTTGTAAAGGCACCACAATCAGACGGAGAAATGCTTATATGCCAATGACTTGGAAATTGCTTTTCTGAAAAATCTTTCTGAAAAAACAAGATTCTGGGCAATAGTAGGCACGAAAAAGGAGGACAATGCAATGAAAAAATCCATTCTGATTTTTGCAGTGTTTGCGATGCTGGGAATTTGTGTTGCTGACGAAACGGTCTCGATGGCAAACATTTTCCATGAGGAGAATATCGTCAAACTCAAAGAAGCAGCAACCGAGTGCTCTTTTGAAAAAGGAGTACTGACGGTCAAGGGTTTAACGAAAAATACAATGATCCTGAGTTCTGCCAAGATGCCGATCACGCAGCTTGGAACCCTGACGCTCACCGCCAAGGGTTCCGGAAATGGAAGGTTCAGCTGTTGCCTCAAGTACTTTGATGCAAACGACAAGGAAATCGAGGTGAAAAACAACCGTCCCATAGCATTGAAAAACGACGCCCAGGAGTGCAGCTTTGACGTCTTCGTCCCATTCACTTGTCCGAAGGACACGGTGCCCGCCTCTGCGCAAGTCGGGTTTTACTTCTGGAAGGACTTGGACGCAACACTAAGTGATGTCAAGATCAGCTTTGAACCTGCCTCCGGCAATCCGGCGCTGCAGGCGGTGAAACGCACCGACTGGGCAGAATCTCGCAGCAATGCGATGACTAAAAAAGCGAAGCAATCCCAGTGCCGCATCATGTTCCTTGGCGATTCCCTGACCCACATGTGGGAGTATCCGGCTGACCACAAAAACTATCCCAGCGGTCTGACAAGTTGGAACGATGCCTTCAAGCCACTAGGAGCGGAAAACTACGGCATCTCCGGCGACAGGATCGAGCATATCTTTTGGCGGATTACCGAGGGAGAGCAACTGGCCTGCCAGCCAGCGCTCGTTGTTCTGCTGATTGGCACCAATAACCGGCTTGCCCAGAGACTTCCCTCTGACATGATATGCGACGGAATCGAAAATCTTGTCAAGACGATCAGGGTCAAGAGTCCCAACTCCAAAGTCCTGTTGATTGCGATCCTTCCTCGCAAGGGTGTTCCGCGTGATCCGGCAACCGATTTGCTCAAAGCGATGGCGGAAAAGCAGGGTTGCGGTTTTCTCGATCCGACCGATGCGCTGCTCGAAGCCGGTGGTGGCGAGGTCACAACAGCAATCTTTCGCGATGGCATCCATCTTTCTCCCAAGGGATACGAAGTCTATGCGGAAGTATTACTCCCCAAAGTCAAAGAGATGCTAGATATTCAGTAATCGCCCGCAACCCACACGGACGGGACACGGACGGGACACGGACGGGACACGGATGGAAAGTCCCTCGTCCATAAACGAGCAAGACGTCTGGTGTTATAGTAGTAGAACCGTCTCCTACAGGCGCTATTTTTCACCATTTTGGAAGGAATCATGCAAGACCAGATTTTTGACCTGCCACATGGCACTGGCAATCCCCGCAACTCGGAGGGCAGCTTCGTACGCCTGCAAGACGGGCGTATCCTTTTCGTGTATACATGCTATAATGGTGAAAGCTGGCATGATCACGCCACAGCGGACTTGGCTGCCATTGAATCCGCAGATGATGGAAGAACCTGGGAAAGTCCCCGTATCATCCGTAAAAATGATGCGGACAATATCATGAGTGTTTCCCTGTTGCGCCTCCAGGATGGACGTATTGCATTGCTCTATCTGCGCAAAAGCACATTTGCGCCGGACCGCATAGACTGCCGCCCCTGGCTCTGTTTCTCCAGCGATGAAGGTGCAAGTTGGTCGGAAGCAAGGGATATTTTAGGTCTACCGCCTGCTTACCTGGTCATCAACAATGACCGGCTAATTCAATTGCAGAGCGGGCGTTTGGTACTACCGACAGCCTGGCATCGCTATTCCCTCTCCGGATTTGACCCCCGCGCCATCGCTCTCTTTTTCCTCTCCGATGATGGCGGCAGCACCTGGCGTGAAAGCAAAGAATGGGTGCTGCCCCCGTCCAAAATCACTACCGGCTTCCAAGAGCCTGGCGTATGCCAATGCCAGGATGGGCAATTGCTGGCATATTTCCGCACCAGCACCGGTATGCAATACGAAGCCCGCTCGATGGATGACGCTGAAACCTGGTCAGACCCGCAGCCTTCACGGCATTTTCCGTCCCCGGCAGCTCCGCTGTCAATGAAGCGCCACCCGAAAACCGGTGAGATTTTTGCCGTCTGGTGCGACCGTGATCCGCGTTGGCATATTGATCCTATCGAGGGCAGCTGGAGCCGTACTCCCCTGGTACTGGCTCGAAGCTCGGACAATGGCGCCAGCTGGCATAGCCACCGCATGCTCGAACAAAAGCCGGATCATGGCTATTGCTATACGGCCATGCTCTTCACAGAGGAAGCCCTGCTGCTGGCATATTGCTGCGGCGGCGGAAAAAATTCCGCAGTCCTGCAGGATTTGCGAATACGGCGCATCACGCTGTAATCCAACCGCTCTTTTTTAACAACAAAAAACACGAAAAGATACGAAAATTTATAGGCGTGTTGCTTTGACAGATGGGATGGCACGCGAATTTGCGGTCTGGTTGGTTTTTTTGAGATCACCATTATAGTAAATGTACATGCAGCTATGGGCAATGAATCCCGTGCGAATCGGGAACTGTCGCGCAACTGTGAGCAGCTGAGGCTGTAAGTCAGACCTTGCCATAGCGATCAATGGTCAACAAGAACGGTTTCCGCGTCAGAAACTGGTTGAAAAAAGATAAGATATAGATTTATTCTTGCTTTTTACGGCTTTTTTGTGCCTCGGAACGACTTGTTGCCGGACTTGTACGCGCAATACAAACATGAGGCACAAAACAATGAATCCGATCCCGTTCCCTAAACTTCTGCCATCCAGGCAGGGACAAGTCAACGCTGTCACATCCAGTCAGTGAAGACAAGAAGCATAGCACAGCATTATGTTGATTCCATTCATTAACCGTAAAAAAGGAGAAAAAATGTTCTTTCAAGAGGAAGGTTCCCTGACACGCAATCGTGTTCTCGAATTGGTTCACAAGGCCGCTGATGCAGCCCGAGATAACATTTGCCGCTCGCCCAGGCGAGTCTTGCTTCTGCCGCCGGACATCACCCGTGCCCATAGCGGCGCAGGCTGGATCACGGAAGAGTTCTATAAGATTTTCTCGAAGGAGGCCGAAGTTGAGCTGATTCCAACCCTGGGACAGCACGTCCCGCATACGCCGGAGCAGAACCGATGGATGTTCGGTGAAATCCCCGAGGAACATATCCATGTTCACGACTGGCGAGACGGAGTCACCAGGATCGGTGTCGTCCCCGCCAGTTTCGTCAAAGACATAACGAATGGGAAGGCCGATTGGAAATTGCCGATCGCATTGAATAAAAAGCTAATCGAGGAGCAGTGGGACTTAATCATCAATATTGGGCATATCGTACCGCATGAAGTGCTCGGCTTCGCCAACCATAACAAAAACTACTTTATCGGTCTGGCCGGCAAAGAGACGATCTGCGCATCGCACATGATGGCTGCCTGCTGCGGCATTGAAAACAACCTCGGACGCCTGATTACTCCGCTCCGTGCCTGCTATAACAAGGCGGAAAAGGATTTTCTAGGCCATCTGCCTGACATGTATTTTCAGGTGGTGATGGCGTATGACAGCGAAGGAAAACTGGGGCATACCGGGGTCTATGTAGGCGATGATCAGGAAACATACCTTGCCGGCGCCAAAGCTTCCATGCGGCAGAATATTACGATTGTGCCGCCTCTAAAAAAAGTGGTAGCAGTCATGCAGGGCGATGAATTCTACAGCACCTGGGTTGCCAACAAGGCGATTTACCGTACCAGGATGGCCATGGCGGACGGCGGTGAACTGCTGATCATCGCTCCCGGACTGAAACGCTTTGGCGAACAGGAAGAGGTGGATAAACTGATCCGCACCTACGGTTATTCCGGAACGGAAAATGTAATGAAGCTCTGGCGCACGGAACCCGTTCTTCAGGATTTAACCCATGGCACTGCGCATCTGATTCACGGCTCATCGGAAGGCCGCTTCAAGATCACCTATGCCCCGGGAAATCTTAGCAAGGCTGAAATAGAAAGCGTCAACTTCGGCTACATGGATTTGCAACAGGCCTTGGAACGCTATAATCCCGAACGCATGCAAAACGGATTCAACACAATGCCTGACGGCGAGGAGGTCTATTTCATCAGTACGCCATCTGCCGGACTCTGGTCAACGGCAGAAAAAATCCGTTTTTAAACACGGACGGGACACGGACGGGACACGGACGGGACACGGACGGGACACGGACTAAACACGGACGGGACACGGACTAAACACGGACGGGACACGGTCACCCCCTGCACCCTGCACCCTGCACCCTGCACCCTGCACCCTTTTCAGTGAATTTTCTTTTTCACGAAGAGTCGATAGGTTGCGGCATAAATTATCAGGATGACGACCCATGATCCTGGGAAAGCAGTCAAGAGGACGGCCAGATGGTGGTATTTTGGGAAAACCGTGGAAATCCAGAAGACACGGAATCCGACAATTCCCACAAGTGTGATGATTGTTGGCAGCATCGAATATCCGAGGCCGCGAATCGTACCATCGAAAACATTCATCACTCCGCATAAAAAATATGTAGAGCCCATGATGGTGAGATGGATCGCGCCATACTGGATGGCCTCCTCGGCGGTAACGAACAATCCCAGCAAGGCATGGCGGAAGGCTACGGCAAGCAGCCCCATGACTAGTCCGGCAATGGTGGCGTAGAGCGTGCTGATTTTGAGGATCTTTTTGATGCGCGGGTAAAGTTTTGCGCCATAGTGCTGTCCGGTAAAGGTCAATGCGGCTCTGCGAAAGCCATCCATGCTCACGTAGATAAAGCTCGTGATGGTTCCAGAAGCTGCACATCCCGCCATGGCCATTGCCCCGAAGGTATTGATGGCGGACTGCAAATACATGTTGCAGGCTGCAAAGAGCACGCCGTTGACACTGGCAGGGATGCCTAACTGGAAAATTGACAATAACAGCTTGAAGTCGATTCGGATCAGATGTCGGCGCAACTTCCACGCTTCATTTATATGGGAGAGTTTATGTGCGACCATGATGGCTGCGAGATACAGTGACATGGCGGTAGAAGCGGCGACTCCGGCAACCCCCATGTGAAAGACCAGGACAAAGACCAAATTCATCACTACGTTGGTTACGCCGGAAATGGCAAGAATGATAAATGGCGACATAGTGTCGCCTTTGCCTATAAGCGCCGCTGCGAGAAAATTATAGCAGACTCCCCCCGGTATGCCCAGGCAATAGATGCGCAGATAAAGCGTGGCCTGCGGCAGGACTTCCGGAGGTGTGCCGAGCAAAGTCAAGACCGACTTGCTGAAGTAAAGGCCAAACGCAGAAATGATAACCCCTAAAAGCAGGCTGGAACCCGCCGCAGTGTGCAGGATTTTCGAGGCTGAGTTGTGATCCTTGGCGCCGAGGGCTTGAGAAATCATAATGTTAATGGCAGTACTAAGCCCGCCGTATATGTGAAAGAGGAAATTCGTACTCGTCGAGGATGCGCCGACAGCTGCCAAGGCCTCGTGGCCAACAAAACGTCCAACGACCAGCATGTCGCTGGCATGGAAGAAAAGGTTCAAGAAGCTGGTGAGAACAAGCGGAATCGTATACAGGATAATCGTATGACGAAGATATCCATGCAAAATGTCAATGTTGGTTTTGGCAAAATTACGCATGTCAGAAAAGATTTTTTAACAACGAAAAGACACGAAAAGACTTGGCGCGGACTGATCGCCCGCAACCCACACGGACGGAACACGGACGGAACACGGACAACAAATCGGACGGATCAGTCGGATCGGTCGGATCGGTCGGAGAAAAAAGATAGGAATTGGAAGTACCTTAAAAGGGCTGCATGCCAATGACTTGGAGCTTTCTTTTCAGAAAAATTTTTCACAAAAAACAAGAAGTCGAGTGATAGTAGTACGAAAATTTTATAGGGGGTGTTACTCAGACGGATGGGATTGCACAGGGTGGACAGGGTGGACAGGGTGGACAGGGTGGACAGGGTAGACAGAACATAGACCCTGCCCCCTGCCCCCTGCCCCCTGCCCCCTGCACCCTGCACCCTGCACCCTGCACCCTGCACCCTGCACCCTGCACCCTTTTTACTTTTCTTCACGTTGATATCCGGCAAAGAATTCGAGCATGGTTGCATGCAGGACTTTATTGCTGGCGAGCATTCCTTGTGCTGGCCAGTCTTCGCCGCCTCGGAGATCGCTGATTTGGCCGCCGGCTTCGCTGACAATCAACGTGCCTGCCGCGATATCATAGAGTTGCAGATTCAGTTCCCAGAAAGCGTCCACCCGACCGGCAGCGAGAAGGCACAAGTCCATGGCCGCAGAACCATAACGGCGCACTTCCCGGGCCTCTTTTGCGATTGCGCAGAAATAGGGCAGGTTATTGCACTTTTCCCAGCCGGCCCGCAGACATGAAAAGCCCGTGCTGACATGGGATTCCGCCAAGGTTCCATGGTCGCACACATGAATCCTCGTTCCATTGCAGAAAGCGCCTTTGCCCTGCTCCGCGGCATACAATTCCCGCAGCACCGGGCAATAGATCGCGCCATACTTGCTCAGCCCCTGATATTGCAGGGCTACCGAGGTCGAATAGCCCAGTTGATTGTGAATGTAGGAAGCCGTCCCGTCAATTGGATCAATCACCCAGCAATACGGACTGTCCGGATTGACATGCCCGCTTTCCTCCCCGTATATGCCATGCTCCGGAAAACGCTGGCGGATTCTGTCGATGATAAAGTTTTCGACGGCGCGGTCGGCCTCGGTAACCACATCCCGGCTGGTTGCCTTGCTGGTGATTCCGGAAGAATCAGCCCCCATCTTTTTTCGCAAGGCGGCCGCCATTTCGCCGCCCTGCCGTGCCAGATCACTGATGAATTCCAACATTCGTTACCGCTCGCTTTCTTAATACCAATCGACAAAATGATGCAGGGGTCCGCAGCCCCCGCCGATCTCCAGCCCAGCGGTGATCGCCCTACGGACATATTCCTTGGCGCGCAGGCAAGCCTCGTGCAGCGTGCAGCCATTGGCGATATTGGCGGCGATGGCGGATGACAGGGTGCAGCCGGTTCCATGCGTATTTCGTCCGGGAATGCGTTCTCCTTCGAGCCAGAACTCCTGCTGTCCATCAAAGAGCAGGTCATCGGCATGTTCTGAAGCATGCCCTCCCTTCACCAACACCGCACCACATCCTGCCTCGATAAGAGCCGCAGCCGCTTTCTGCATGCCGACACGATCCGTGATCTTTTTCCCCGTCAGCACCTCCGCCTCGGGAATATTCGGTGTCAGCAGATTTGCCAGCGGCAGCAATTCCTTGCGCAGCGCTGCAACTGCATCCGGTTTCAGCAAGGCGCAACCACTCTTCGAAACCATCACCGGATCCAAAACCGTAAAAACCGGACGCCAGCGCCGCAGGCATTCAGCGACGGTTTCAATGAGCACCTGGGATGAAAGCATGCCGATCTTGACTGCATCTACCCGGATGTCGCTGAAAACTGCATCTATTTGCGTGCGCACCATCTCCGGGGGAAGATCATGCACCGCGCTGACAGTCAGCGTATTCTGGGCAGTAACCGCGACGATGGCACTCATCCCGAAGACCCGGTGCGCCGCCATTGTCTTCAAATCCGCCTGGATGCCCGCTCCGCCGCCGGAATCCGAGCCGGCAATGGTTAGTACATGTTTGATATCCATTGAAAAGATTGCTCCTGGGTCGTGAGGATGTTGCTAACATATCATCAATAGCTTGCAAAAAAAAGTAAAGTTACTTCTTGACGAAGTACTTTCTATAATATAAGTTAGTTTCTTTGCCCGATTTGAGATTTTGAAAGGAAATGCAATGAAAAAGACTCCCGAGACCGTCATTCTGCTGAATTTCGGCTGCAAAGATATCCAAAAGTTTGCGCGTCTGATCCGCGACCGCCATATTTACACGATGGTTATGCCGTATACGGTCAGCCGGGAACGCCTCCTCGAGGAAGCTCCCGTCGGCCTGATCTTCTGTCAAGATAGCTCTGAAAAACTGCATCCCGCCGAACGCGGTATGTTCAGCGACCTTGAACTGCCGCTGCTCGAGATCTTCCTGGATGACGCTTCTGCTCTCGAGGCAGAGGCGGCTCGTGCGGTGGACTTCTGCCATGCAAAGTGCGGATGCCATGGTTCCTGGACAATGGAGCATTTCATTGAAGAAGCCATTGCCGACATCCGCACGCAGGTTGGCAGCGAAAAGGTCGTCCTTGGTTTGTCCGGCGGTGTGGACTCATCGGTAGTGGCTGCCCTTTTGCACAAGGCCATCGGCGACCAGCTTGTCTGCGTCTTTGTCAACAATGGACTGTTACGCAAGGACGAACCCGAGAAAGTGCAGCAGATCTTTGCCCGCTCCTTTGCCATGAACCCGCACTATGTCGATGCCTCGGACCGCTTCCTCGATAAGCTCGAGGGAGTTGCCGATCCTGAGGAGAAGCGGAAAATCATCGGCAAGGAATTCATCGAAGTCTTTGCTGAAGCCGCCGCCGGAATCCATGCCCCCTTCCTGGGTCAGGGAACGATCTATCCAGACATTCTGGAAAGTATTCCGCTGGATGGCAACCCGGCCAGCGTAATCAAGAGCCACCACAATGTCGGGGGGCTGCCGAAAGACATGAAATTCAAGCTGGTCGAGCCGGTCGAGCGCCTGTTCAAAGATGAAGTGCGCACCGTCGGACGGCTGCTCGGACTACCCGGCGAACTACTGGATCGACACCCGTTCCCTGGCCCCTCGCTGGGCGTCCGCCACCTTGGTGCCATCAAGCGCGATACGCTGAAGATGCTGCGCGAGGCCGATGCAATCGTCACCGAAGAGCTGCTAAAATCCGGCTGGTATCACAAGACTTGGCAGACTTTTGCCGTATTCCTGCCAGTCAAGGCAGTCGGCATGAAAAACCACCAGCGCACCTATGATTATGTCATCGCCATCCGCTCGATCAACAGCGTCGATGCAGTAACCGCGCAAGTCGTCCGCCTGCCCTGGGAACTGCTCGAAAGCATGACTGCGCGGATCATCAACGAAGTCGATGGAATCAGCCGCGTCGTCTATGACACCACCCCGAAACCACCAGGAACCATCGAGTGGGAATAAAATATTTTTTGTCCACGGAAAACACAGAAAGCGCGGAAAAGTTCGTATTTTTTCGTGCCTTTCGTGGTTAAAAAGACATACTATAAGTGTTAGTCCCAGTGCAGCGGCGGCAGGTCGCGTTTCTGGCGCTCCTGGTTGACCCGCTGACAGGCAAAGGGGTCGCGCGATATATTCCGGCTTAACTTCCCTGTACTGGAACCCAGCAGAGCCGCCGCATCCGACAGACGGAATTCGGCGGCGTGCAACGCGTCAAAAACCGCAGCCAGCCAGCAGGGATACAGACGTGAATTCAGGCCAGGGCAATCTTTATTCCAGGCCTGTGGAGGCTGACGCAGGCTGACCGCCAATTCGAGACGCAGTTTCTGCAAAGCCCGGGCGCGGTTCAGATGCTGTGAGCGCGATTGATCATCAAACGCGGCCAATCCGCTTTCGCGGTGCGTCACCCGCACGGCGCTCTCCGTCTTGTTGCGCTTCTGACCGCCCGGTCCGGTACCACGAAAAGTATCAACCCGGCAGAGCCGGACCAGTTCCTCGTCAGAAAGCAGCAGGATTTCATCCCTGGTCATGGCCGACGCCTTTCGCTACAGTTTCCAGATGGAATAGCCTGGCTGCGTTTCCCCAGAGAATCTGCTCGATATCCTGTTCCGGCAAGTCCAGCAGCAGAATTTCATTGAGTCCGCTCTGCAAGCTTTGCCAGGGTGAGTCCGTGCCGTAGAGGACACGGTCTGTTCCATGTTGCAGAATGATTCGTTTGAACTGCGATTGATCGGGCATATAGGGCAAGGAAAATGAAGTATCAAGCCAGACCCGGCGCCCGACCAGATCACGCTCGACTAGGTCCCAGTTTCGCCAGCCCCCCATATGTGCGCAAATGATCTCCAAGCCCGGATAGCGCCGGGCCAGCTCAGCAAAATCCGCAGGGCAGGCACGCTCCGACTCCGGAAAACCGATATCATTGCCGGCATGCACCAGCACCGGGAGTCCAAGCGATTCACAACGTGCCCAGATGCCATCCATCCGCTTCTCGAGCAATTCAAATTCCTGATATTCTGGATGCAGTTTGACGCCATGCAGGCCGAGTTCCTTGATTCGTTGCAGTTCCTCGAGCGCATTTTCAGCTGCCGGGTGAACTCCGCCCATGGACAGATAGGGCCATGCGTTCCAAGAAGCCACCCGGTCATTGACCGACTGCATTTGTCCCGGGTTGGTCACCACAGGACAATTCATCAGGCCAGTATAGCCGGTTTCCAATGCAAGGCGCAGTTGATCCGCCCGGGTGCCATCACAAAAGACTGGAATGCCATGCGATTTTCTCTGAAGATGCTCTAGTGCGCGAGCTGCAACCTTATCGGGAAAAACATGTGTATGGACGTCAAAGATCTTCATCATGCAGAGTTTTAGAAGGTGTCCAAAAATTTCGTGTCTTTTCGTGTGGTTCGTGGTTAAAAAGTCCTTTTTGGACGGGGCTTATTACCAGGTTGCGCATTCGGCGAGGATGCGCATCACACCATCGGTGGTGCAGCCTGGAGTAAGCGAGAATTCTGCGGAAACGATGCCGGTATAGCCCGTGGCTGCAATCGCCTTGAAAATATTGCGGTAATTCAATTCGCCGGTGCCGGGTTCATGGCGTCCGGGATTATCGGCAAAGTGGAAATGTCCGATCTCGCCGGCATATTTGGTCAGGTTGTCAATGACGTTGCCTTCGCTGATCTGTTGATGAAAGACATCAAAGAGCAGTTTCACATTGGGGCTGCCGATGCGGTCTACCAAGTCCGCGCCCTGATCCGAATACACCAGAAAATATCCCGGATGGCTGCGCAGCGTATTCAGCATTTCAAAGGTTAGGGTGATTCCGGCATCCTCGAGCATAGGCGCCACCCGCTTTCCGGCGACCACCAGATTATCCATCTGGCGTTCGAGGCTGAGGCGTTCGCGCACGGCCCCAGTCAAGCCTACCAGGCAGGTCGATCCCAGGGCTTTGGCATTGCGGATTGCTTCGCGTATTTGCGCTTCAAACTGTGCATGATTGCCCAAATTGACCGGGCCGTCTCCATTAATCGTGCCGCCGCCGGAAATCGCCCCGGGTTTGACCCCGAGTTCCTCGCACTTCGCTTTAACCGCCTCTTTGTCAGCCCACTTGCCGGCTCCGAGATTCTCGAAGGCGGTATATCCGTAAGCTGCGACCTGCTCGACCATCTCGACGTTGCTCAAGCCGGGGAACCAGCCGCTCATCGCCGCAACACGCACCTTCATTCCGGCACCATAATTCTTCACATTTCTGTCAACAGGCATTACTCGTCCTCCATCGTCAGTAAATAAACAAAACAAGAAGCCTTTCAAGTAGGCAAGGTAAAATCAAAATATCATACCACTTGCTTGATCTTGCAAGTGGAAAACAACTTAATCAGCGGGTTTACAAGAAGTTTTTGTTCAGACCGAGTAATGGGGTAGTCTTCTGTAGTGCGGTGTGCGTAGTGCGGGTCAGACGTGGTGGACAGTGTGGACAGTGTGGACAAAGTGGACAGGACAAGAACATCCCCCCGCACCCCACGACAGTCAGAATAATCACAACCGGGACGGTTGCGCTACTTTTTAAACCAGCGCCCCCCCCGTACCCGTTCCCAACGCACCACGCACTACGCACCCCATCCCCCCTGAACCCTGTACTACAGAGGCATTACCAGACCGATCTGCCTCAAAAAAAGGCATCACAGAATCATTTCCCCGGCTGGAAGATTCAGAGTATTGCCTGTCAATAACTTAAATCTGTTGATAAGTTTACCTGCCCCAAAAAAATCAAACAGCAAACAGTGGCATACGTAACATCCTCAAACACAATTTCTTAAAATAAACACCACTGATCACAAACCTCACAATCACCCTGTCAATAACCTGTTAACAACTTTTTTTCGGCCTTATGGCGTTGCGATGGGCGCGAAAGTATCTCCCAGTTCGAGGATCAGAACGGAGCTTTCCAATTCATAGTTGCGGCCTTCCTTGAGCAATACCATGGCGATTTCGCGCCCGTTGGGGTGCCAAGCACTCATGCCGACGACGGAGCGCACTCCGGTATATTCCTTGCTGCCACGCTGATTAAATGCTGTCAAGCGTTTTTTTTCGGAACCGTCCTTATTCATGATCCACAGTTCTGTGCTGAGGTATTTTTCCCAAAGTCTTCCTCCGGGGCCAAAATTCGGCATGGTGAGTCCCATACTGGTACTCCAGGTGATTTTTTCTCCCTTTGGAGAAAGCGAGGCGAAGCGATCCCAGGTAGCAGATGTTTCGGTAAGAGCTTGAAACTCCCGGGTATCCAGGTCAAGGTAATACAAGTCCATGCCAAACCAAGGTTGCCGGTCGGATAAATTCGCTGAAAGTAGGATCTGCTTGCCATCTGGGGTAAATCCGTAGGCTTCGAAGAAATCCTGCTGCAACCCGGGGATCAATTCCTCGATTTTTCCCAGTTTCGGAGTTCCGTGCCGATTCAGCTCGAATTCTGCCATGGAGATTCCGCGCCTTCCCATAACCGAGCCGCTCCGGGCTTGTCCTAAAACAGCCGTCCAGAGAACGTGTTTGCCGTCCGGTGAAAAATGTGGGAACACCGTTCCTTTTGGGTTGCTCATGGAGAATCCGTTGCGATGCAGGCGATGAAAGTTATTATTTCGCAAATCCTTAACCCATAGATCGTTATGCAACCCGTATCCTGGTTCTGTGCGGTTATATTTATTGCTCGCGCCCAACTGTGCGCAAAACAGGATATGGCGTCCATCACTGCTCGAGACCGGGCTGGCGCTATTGGCATTGTAACCACTGCCGATGCCGGTAGTGCCTTTACCCAAGTTCGAGATACTTTGGGTTGTCAGATCGATCGAGAATATTCCATAAAACAGTCCGGATGCTTTTTTATCGACAAGGAGCTGCGTGCCATCCGTACTCCAAGCCAAGCTCAGGACATCTTTACCCAGTTCCCCTAAATCCCGGAATTCCCGGACAATGATACGCCCGGAATTCAGAGTTTCCAAATCCTGCGAAAAAAGCGCAGAAGGCAGGAATGAAGCGATAAGAAAAAGTGCTATGGCTACAGTAATTGCAAAACGGGTTCTGGTATATGACATATATGGACTCCTTCGTTTTATGAATAAACACATATTATGAAGATAAACCATCTCACCTAAAAAGCAAATACTATTCTGTCAGGAGGCAGGGGGCAGGGCGTCTATGTTCTGTCCACAATGTCCACCCTGTCCACCCTGTGCAATCCCATCCGTCAAGGCACCAACCCTATAAAAATTTCGTGCCTTTTCGGGTCTTTTCGTTGTTAAAAAATCTTATTCTTTGGCCGGTTCCGCCGGTTTTGGTTTATCCTTGAAGAAATCCGCCCGGGCGATGGTCACGCTATCGACATTGCGCGGTTCGACCAGGTAAATCCAGGGGGACAAGCGGGCATTGAGTTCACGCGCCTTGTCCTGGTTTTCACGGACTTTAGCGGCAAATTCGGCGTCCGCCTTATCCTTGTCCTCGGGCTTCTCGTCAGCGACCGGCTTGCGCTCGAGGGTTCCCTGCCAGTTGACCGATACTTTCAAGTGCTGCTTGCCATTCACCGGAGCGGCAATGACAATATCATAGACAAAACCATCAAAGTCAGTTACCTGCAAGACTTTCGCCTTGTCAAAACCCGTGCTTTCAGGTGCCGAGGCCGGGTCTGCAATATCCGAAAAGCGAATCCAGGAAAAAGCATTCTTGACCGCGCTGAGTTTGCTGCTGTCAATCTCTTTATCCTCTGGCGCCTCGCCAGCCAGTTCGAGGTCCGCATTCTTGTCCTCTCGGGAAGCTTCCCAGAGCACCGTTTCGCCGTCTTTCAGGACAGCCTGTTTCATGTCGGAGATTTTGAAGAATTCGCGGTCGAGCCAATCGGTGATGTTATCATCAACACGGCTAAACGTATTCGCCGCGAGAATATACCGTCCGTCGCCAAGCGCTATGAAACGCCCCAGCGGAATATTGCCGCCACCGCCATAGGGAGTCGGCGGCATGTCGGATTCGCGCTCGTGCTTTTGACCGAACACCAGCTTGCTCAGCTCGCGACCGTCCTTGTCCAGAAGCGTCATCACAACCGCGCCCTTTCCAGGCAGCAGAGACAATTCCTCGGCCTGCGCCTGATTCAAAACCAGCTTCTGCGCAATCTTCGTTTCATAGAGATCGACGAACAGGGTTTTCAGGTTAGCAAAGTCCAGCGGATAGCCAAAGCGCTCCTGCATGCCCCAGCCCTGGTCAGTCTTCACCATCGTCAAGACCTGATTGTCTTTCTCGATACGCACAGTCGCCACAGCTTCCATATCAAAATCCGCCTCGAGCAAATGCTCCGGAACGGAGCCTTCGCCGCCGTGCCAGTCCGCAGTCCGGGCGGATTGCTGCCAGATATAAATGACCGCCAGAACCAAGCCGACGACCAATAAAATTATAAACTGTTTCTTTTTCATCGACGCACATTCCTTCTGCGTTTAACCACTGCCAAAACAATACCACCAACGATGACCAGTACCGGCATCAGGGCAATATTCACCACCATGACATTATTCTCGAGGTCGTCAATATCCTGACGGAGCTGCTTGCGAACCACCTTGAGTTCCTGCTTGGCCTCTGCCTCCTTCTTCCGGAACTGCTTCAGCAATTCACGCTGCTCGCGGGACAACAGTTCGCGCTCGCCTTTCTGACGCTTGCGCTGCAAGTCATTGATGTCCTGCTGCACTTTCCGAAGGTCCGCTTCGATCCGCGCAATCTTGTCCTGGAACCGTTTTTCCGCATCGGCCTGCAAGTCCCGCACCCGGGTAAAGGGGCGTGAAGTCGTCGCCCGCGAACGAATCGCAAACAACGCACTGTCACCGAGCAGATTCTCGACCATGTTCAAGGCGAAGTTCAGGTTGTCATTGATCGGCTGCACGATCTTCTGACCAAAGATATTGGTCGAAGTTACGCAGAATGCATCATAAAGCATATCGGCATCCGCCACCAGAACAACCGCGCCTGGCTTGCTCGAGACAGTCAGAAAATCCACAGCGGGTTCCTCCGCTTTCTTCTCTTCGCCTTCTTCAGCAGGCTTGTCAGGCTTGCCGCCCGGAAATGCCGTTTTGAAATTGCCGGTCAGCTTGATCGCCAGGTCTTTCTTCCGTTCATCGGAGCGGAAAGAGCGCAGGATATCCTCGCCCCTGCGCTGAGTCATGAAACTTTCCATCAACTGCACATCATCGGAGCTGTTCAGCAGCACCGTTTTTACCAGGCCTTCGGCGGGATCGCCGGTAAAAGCCCCGGCGGTGAAAAGCAGCATATTGTTCAGCGCGGAAGTGGCCGGATCATCACTGCTGATCTCGTCCTTGCCTAGGGTGATGACCGTCGGCAGCACATCCGATCCCTGGCCGGTACGGATGCGGGTGGCCAGCTTGCGATCAACAACGATTTTGCTGGTTTCAAAATTCACGCCCCAGGCAGTGAACAAAGTCGCCAGGTTGGAAGGCATCGGCGGCATGTATTGCTGTTGCTGCTGGTTCTGCATGTCAACCATGCACAGAGGATCGACAAAAGCCAGCAAACGACCGCCCCGCAAAACAAACTGATCTATCGCAAACATCGACGCCTCGGAGATTTCCTTGGGATGGATCAGCAGAAGAAGATCGATATCATCGGTAATGCTTTCACTGGTCATCGGGACTTCCACGACTTCGAAAGACTGCTTGAGTTCGTTGATGACCGCCCAAGCCGGCTTCATGCCGCCCTGCCCCATCATCATCGCCTGCGGATTGTCAATGCCGCCCATGACCTGCATCGCACTCATGACACCAATGCGAGCCTTCTTGGTAACCTGTACCTGCGAAATCGCACGGGTCAAATCGTACTCGAGGAGCGCCTCCTTGTCCGGGCTGAGAAAGGGCAGCGCCACAGTCTTGCCGGCGCAGCTCACTGCAATGCCCAGATAGATGCGATCCCCCATGCCCATGGCGTCCGTGGCATGTCCGGTGACGCCATCCATATTCGCGGAATCCTCCTCGTCCGAATCCGGCTTCGGATTCAGCTTCTTGACATCGAGGTTCTTGCCTCCGAGTCGCTTGTACTCATCCAGCAAGTCCTCGACCCGCGTTGCATAGGTCTTCAGGTAGACTGGCATGCCGGCCACATCACGCGAGTAATAAAAACGGATGCTGACATGCTTGTCAAGCCCCTGCAGAATCTGCCTAGTTCCTTCTGACAGCGTATAAATTTTCCCGTCGGTAAAATCCAAGCGGGCATTGACGGGGGCGAACAAACGATTGACGATAATGACAATCACCGCAAAGATGATGACTCCTGCCAGAGAAGTCATCGTTGCGGCAAATTTTTTCTTTTCCATGCTCATAGTTCTATTAAGCTCCTTTCAGAAATTTCTGCCGCATCTCAGGAGCGCTTGCTCTTCAGCACCACGCCTGTGGTGAAAATGGCAAACGCGATTACGGAGAGGAAATAAATCAGATCGCGGATATCGAGCACTCCTCTCTGCATACTCTCGAAATGGAACACCACGCTCAGCCCCGCTGCAAACTCGACCAGGGCATTGGGTGCGCCCCATTTGAGCAGGATGTTGGTCACTGGCGGATAACCGGCCAGAACCAGCAACAGGCAGATCACTACGGAAGTGATGAAGCTGATCACCTGGTTCCGGGTCATGGCCGAGGTCATGCCGCTAAGCGAAAGATAACAGCCCGCCATCAGAAAACTGCCTAAATAACCGGTCAGTATCGGACCGCCATCAGGCTCACCCAAATAATACACCGTAAACACCATTGGCAGCGTCAGCAGCAAAGCAACTCCCAGGAATATCCAGCCGGCGATGAATTTTCCCCAAATCGCCTGTGCCGGGGCGATAGGCATGGTAAACAACAGTTCGAGCGTGCCCATGCGGTGCTCTTCAGCCCAAAGACGCATGCCGACTGCGGGCACCAAAAGCATGTACAACCATGGATGCCAGACAAAAAAACTGAGCAAACTGGCATCGTTGCGGGCAAAGAAATTGCCCATCATAAAGGTGAAGAAGCCGGTCAGAACTAGGAAGATCACCAGAAAAACATACGCCACCGGCGAAGTGAAGTAACCCACCAGTTCGCGCTTGGCAATAATCATCGCATTTCTCATTTTGTCACCTCCCCGGCGCTGTCCAGACTGGTAATCTGGCGGAAGACTTCATCAAGACGCCCCTTCTCTGTATACAATTCATCAAAATCCCAGTTCAAATCCCGCAGGAACTTTTGCACTTTCCCGGCCTGCACCGCCCTATCAGGCTTGGCTGACAAAATCGCAGTGACACCGGCAGGAGCTTCCTTCGAGATGCGGACACTGGCCACATCGGGAATCTCCGGCAGTTTTTCACGGATTTCAGTGGCATTGTGTCCCTGAATTCGTACTACCACCTGACCCGCTTCAGGGGATTTTGCCAGCAATTCCGCCGGTGTTCCGTTGAAAACCAGTTTGCCCTGGTCAATAATGATCACGCGTGTGCAGATCGCCTCGACTTCCTCGAGAATATGCGTCGAAACGATAATTGCTTTCGTTTTGCCCATCTCCTTGATCAGTTCACGCATTTCGTGTTTCTGATTCGGATCGAGTCCGTCCGTGGGTTCATCGAGGATCAATATGGGCGGATCGTGCAGGATCGCCTGTGCAAAGCAGACGCGGTGCAGATATCCCTTGGAAAGGGTGTCAATAATTTGCATGCGGACTTTTTCCAGATGGCAGGTGCGAATCGCCTTCTCGACTGCCTCCTTCACCTCGGCACCACGCAGTCCGCGTATTTTTGCCACAAATTCGAGAAACGAAATCACCGACATGTCCGCGTATGCCGGCGCATTCTCCGGCAAGTACCCCATCAGCCTCTTAGCCTCGATCGGATTCTCTTCAATATCATAGTCCCCTATCTTGACTTTGCCGCCGGACAGCGGCAAGAAGCCGGTTATCAATCGCATCGTCGTGGACTTACCGGCACCATTGGGGCCGAGAAATCCCAGCACTTCCCCCTTGTTGACCTCGAATGAAACCTGGTCAACGGCAAGAGAAGAGCCGAAGGATTTCCGCACGTCAATTGTCTTAATCATGCCCTTCGTTTCTCCTATGTTTGTCTCGAATCTCCCTGCGGACACAACCCCGCAAGCGGCCAGCCAGCTGGCCCGGAACTTCATATTTGACACAAAAAAAAAGCGTTGGTGCCAAAAAACAAAAACTTTCGTGTCTTTTCGTGTCTTTTCGTTGTTAAAATAATTAATATAACACGCATGATCTCCACTGTTTCTCATCCAGAAATTTCTCAGATGCAATCCCCCGTTATCCCCGAACCCAATTTTCAGGGCGTTTTCATCCTCTTAACTACATCGGAAAATGGCTCGTTTTTTAATGGACAGGGACACGATGGACGCAATGGACGTCATGGACATAAATGGACATAAATGGACATGTCTTTATGGACAAAATGGACACGTACAGCAGGTGACGTCCTTGAACCTGTCCATTCGTCCATCAAACGAAAAGTCCATCGCGTCCATTCCGTCCATGATGTCCATTCTTGTCCATGTCCATGAAAATGAATGAAAACGCCCTGACCCAATTTTCATCAAGTTAGGTATTATATTATTTGTTTAATCTACGGATAAATGATAGTCCACTCCAAGTTTTTTCGTTGTAACGATGGCAGAAATTCCCCTATCAGAACTATTATCTCCTGCGATTTTGTCGCGCATCAGTGATTACCATCTGCTGGCAAAAACTGCTGTCGAGGGCCTGATATCCGGCTTGCACCGCAGTCGATGCCGCGGCACTGGCAGCGAATTCATGCAGTACCGCAGTTATGTCCCCGGCGACGACCTGAAGTATCTCGATTGGAAGCTGCTTGCGCGCCAGGGCAAGGCTTGCTCGAAAGTCTATCACGAGGAGACGAATCTGCGCTGCGCCATCCTGCTGGATGCCAGTGCCTCGATGGACTATAAAGGCGAAAAAGCGCCATGCAGCAAATTCCGCTATGCAGCGATTATTGCCGCATGTATGGCCTACCTTGCACGCTCGCAAGGGGATCAAGTCGGACTCTTTATCTATTCCGATACGATGAAAATGGCGACTCCGCCGGGCAGCCATGCCGGCAACCTGCCGAAAATTCTGGCTGGTCTCGAGAAAATCACACCTGATGGCAAAGCCGACCATGCGCTGGCCATGCGCCATACTGAGGAATATCTCAAGAGGCGCAGCCTGGTCATCTGGCTTTCAGATTTCCAGGGTTTCGAGGATCAACTCGGAAAAGCCCTGCGCCGCTTCCGCTTTTCCGGCCACGATGGGCTGGTCTGCCAGATTCTCGATGACGATGAACTCACCCTGCCCTTCAATGAAACGCTCCGCTTTGTCGATAGTGAAAGCAACCTTGAAATCACCACGACCGCCAGCCTGATACGCGATGTCTACAAAAAACGCATGGATGATTTCCTCGAACGCACCCGCAGGCATTGCCTCGATCAGCAAACCGACTATCTGCTTGCCGCCACTTCGGACAATATTGGCTACCTGCTCGCCGCCTGGCTTCATAAACGCGAAGGACTGCGCTGATGCTTTCGTTCACATATCCGTTCTTTCTCTGGGGATTGCTGGCCTTGGCTGCCCCCCTGCTGCTGCACCTGCTCAACCGAAAGCGCAGTCGGCGACACGTCTTCCCCAGCATCCGCTTCCTGCAAATCTCCCAACTGCCGCGCGAGGGTCGCAAACAGCTCCGGGACTGGATTTTACTTCTCTGCCGAATGATCATTTTCGCCTGCCTGGTCATCACCATGGCACGTCCCCACTGGCGTCCAAAACCCAAAGTTACCCCGAGCAACGACCTGAAGCAGGCCTTCTTCCTGCTCGATGCATCTGCCAGCATGCAGACCGATGGCAGCCTCGAGCAAGGCAAGCAACTGGTAAAAGATGCCCTCGAGAAACTCTCTGGCTGGCAATATGGCGGAGCTGTCTATGCCATGCAAACACTGGCCATTGCACCTTTCCAAAACGATCTCGAGCCACTCCATGCGCTGATCGAGGACTGGAAGCCGGGTTACACGGTCAGCAACCCGGAAGACGCATTGGCTGCGGCAATCTCCGCATTCTCCGCAGAAGCCGGCAGAAAAAAACTATATGTCATCAGCGATTTCCAGCGATCGGACTGGAACTTGAAAAAAATCCACCTGCCGGAAGACATTTCCCTGGAATTGCTTCCGACCATGCGCGAGACAAGCGATAATTGCTCGGTTTTTGAAGTCACTGTCATGCCGCTTGGCAACCAGCAACAGCGGATTCTGGTCAACTGCCGGAATTATTCAGCGGTGCCCCAACAGCGCCTGTTGACGGTTCGCCTGGGCACCGAGACACAGACCCGCGAAATCACCCTGCCCCCGATGCAGACGCAACGCATCGCTTTTGTCTTTCAATCCCTCGATGGGCAAGGCAGTCAGGGCAGCGCCACCCTCTCGAGGGACTCTTTCGCTCGAGATGACTACTTCTGCTTCTGGGCTGGCAACCCGCAACCGGTCAATGTCCTGCTCGTCCTGCCGGATGAACCCTCTGAAAACTCCGACATGGCAGCTTTTTTCACACAGAAGGCGCTGGAAGCCGAGCAGGATGGAATCCCCGGCCTTTTCCGGGTGCAGCGTCTTGGCGCAGGTGCCCTGTTTGCCGCCGACCTGGACAGCTGCCAGACGATCTTCCTGCTGGGGGCTTCAGAACGCCTCAGCAGCAATGATCTTCAACGCCTGAAAGACTTCATGCTTGCCGGCGGCAGCATCTTTCACTGTCCGGGGCCTGCTCCGAATCTAAGTTGGCATGCGCTTCAGGGGCAGGGCTTCTGTGACATTGCCTTCAATGGCATGGTTGGTGAAGCGTCCCGGCACAGCGCGCTCGGCCTGGGTTGGCTCGCGCCGGACTCGATGCTGCAAGACATCTTTCCTCCCGAAAACAGCAGCGACCTTTTCCTGTTTAATATCCGCAAACACGCCCGCTTGCAACCCGGTTCCCAGGAAAAAGTCCTGCTGCGCACACTGGCCGGGTTGCCGGTTCTGCTGGAAAGAGAACATGGCAAAGGACATTTTTACAGCTTTGCCTTCGCCTTCGATCTCTCCTGGAGCGATTTTCCCCTGTCACAATCTTTCCTGCCCTTGTTGCGGGAACTCTGCGCAGCACTCATTCCTGCCGATCATGGGCGCAAAAAAATCACCTGCGGCGAACCGCTGCCAAAAATCACCCGTCTGGACGGCAGCGAAATCCTACCGGAGAAAGCGGTTGACACCACGCAGCCCGGGCTGGCAAGAATCGGCGAATACCTCATCGAGATCAATCTCAACCCCGCCGAATCAAGCCCGGACACGGTCAAAACAGGCGATCTTCTGCGCCTGCTGCAAAGCGGCTCAACAACTGCCGGAATGCCGCTCCTGCCCCCCTCGACCGACAGCCGCCCGCTCTGGAAATTCTGGGCACTGGCAATGGCTGTGTTCATCCTGATCGAAGCCCTTCTCTGCCAACATGCCGACCGTAAAGCCTGAATACTCATGCACCCTGCACCCTGCACCCCAATACTCGTTACTTAAGATTTTTTAACCACGAAATACACGAAAAGCCACGAAAATTTTTTTATAGGGGTTGCTGCTTTGACGGATGGGATGGCAAGCGGAATTTCGGTCTGTTTTGTTGGTTTCTCTGACGGATTGGTCGGATCAAGTAGATCGGTCGGATCGACGATGCCGGAATTAGCCCTGAAGGGGCGCGACATACCAGCCCAGGGCAACGCCCTGGGTCAGGGATCACACCATCGGCAAAGCCCTGTAAGGGCGCGACATAATCCCTGTCCAAAATTCTTGTGTGCCAAGATCGGCTTTACGGAGTTG
>JAPXLT010000012.1:0-35164 GCA_033809415.1 Lentisphaeria bacterium | reverse complement strand
GCACTACGCACTACAGAAGACTAACCCATTACGTCTATTTATTTATTTCCGCGGTTCAATGAAGGGACGCAAACTCATCAACCGAAAGACGCTATATTAAGTCTAAGTCAAGGTTCAATTGCCGTGGTCTCGCAATGCGCTACTTGGCGGTTGCCGTCGCAGTAGAGGTAAGATCATGTCCCATGTTTTGATAGGTAATTTATTTGACAGCCGGGCACGGACACTGGTGAATACGGTAAATTGTGTCGGAGTAATGGGAAAAGGGATCGCCGCAGAATTCAAGAAGCGATATCCGGAGATGTTCCTTGATTATGCGAAACGCTGTGCCGATAAGAGTGTGCGGCCCGGTGTCCCATACCTGTATGAAGACTTGCTGGGTACTTCTATCATTAATTTTCCCACCAAAGACCATTGGCGTTCACTTTCAAAACTGGAAGACGTAATACGCGGCCTTGATATCTTTGCAGACAAATATCGTGAATGGGGAATTGTATCTGTGGCATTTCCACCGCTTGGCTGCGGCAACGGCGGTCTGGAATGGCGAACGGTTGGCCCTATCATGTACCAAAAACTGTCGTCACTTGATTTGGAAGTTGAAATCTACGCTCCTTTCGGCACCCCGAGAAATGAGCTTTCAATTGAATTCCTCAAACAGCAATCGGTCGTACTGATCAACACCATAGGGGCAGTTCAAGGTAAAATGAAGAAGGAATGGGTGCCATTGCTTGAAGTGCTTTGGCAATTGGAGAAACAACCTTATGCCGCTCTTGTTGGCAGAACCATCTTCCAGAAAATCTGCTATGTGATGACTGAAATGGGACTTGAAACAGGTTTTCAGTTCAGTCAAGGCAGCTATGGACCATTTGCACCTGAAATCAAAGAAGCCCTTTCGGTATTTGCCAATGCAAACCTCGTTCAGGAGCAAACCTTGGGACGCATGACGGCTTTGCGAATTGGCCCTGAGTATGAGACATTACGGGAAAAATATGCCGATTATTTGCAATCTATGCAAAAGATCATTTCTAAAACGGTGGACCTATTTTGCCGCATCAAGGATACCGAGCAAGCCGAGGAAGTCGCCACGGTCTTCTACGCCACCCGCCAGGTAAAGGCAGCACAAAAGCATGCTACTGAACAAGATATTTTCGACTACATCATCGAATGGAAGAAGCATTGGAACATGCCACAGAAACGCGAGACCGTTGCGTCCGCAATCCGTCATCTCGTGATGCTTAAATGGATTGGAGCTGAATTCAGCCAATCATTGCCAGTCGCAGAGGATGACTTCTGATAACTGACATCAGCTAAAACATCTTGAATGGTAACGTAAAAAATTGCCGAATTCTGCATTCACCATTAGGGGCTATATTATGGAGGAGCCGGAGGATTTATTTACAAGGAATGTAATTTTATGAAACAAGTTTTATTTGAGGCATTGAAGGATTGTCCTGCGGATTATGCGGAAATCCGTTATGAGGAACTGGATGGGAGCGCATTCGGTTACCGTGGCAAGGAGCTGGAAAATGCTTATACCGCCTGCAATACGGGCGGTCTGATACGAGTTTGCGTCAAAGGAGGCTGGGGCACCTGCGAATTCGCCACCCTCGAGAATCTGCGCGGAAAAGTCCTCGAGGCCTGCGCGGATGCGGCTCTGATCGGACGTGAAAAAACGATTTTGGCGGAGTTGGATCCGGTTCCGGATATCATCTCGGAAGCCCGGTTTGTGCATGATTTTCGCGGGGTTCCATTTGATGAGAAGCTGGCGTTGATCCGCAATTACAGCGATATCATCATGGGGAGCAGTCCGTCGATCGAGTCTTGTTCGGTGAATTACAGTGAGCGTTTCCGGTCGGTATATTTTGCTTCGACGCGCGGCATCTATCATCACAAGCAGCTTCCCATGGTGCTTCTGGCGATGAGCGCAATTGCCCGGAATGGTGATCAGGTGCAGCGCAGCAGTGAAAGCTTTTCCTCGGTCGATGATTACCGGGTCGTGCTCGACCGGGAAGATATTGCGCGGGAGATTGCCCAGCGGGCGGTTGATTTGCTGAAGGCACCCAAATGCGAAGGTGGCCGGCACACGGTCATCCTGCGTCCGGATTTTGCCGGTGTCTTTATCCATGAAGCCTTCGGGCATCTCAGCGAAGCGGATTTCTTGTATGAAAATGACAAGTTGCGCGATCTGATGAAGATTGGGCGCAAGGTCGGGGTCAAGGAGTTGAATGTCGTCGATGACGGTACTCTGCCTGGCATGGTGGGAACGCTACCTGCGGACGATGAAGGAACTCCGCCGCAATGCACAACCCTGATCAAGGACGGCATACTTGTTGGACATCTGCACTCGCTGGAAACTGCCGGCAAGATGAATGCGCGTCCAACCGGGAATGCGCGTACGCTGAGTGCCACCAACACTCCGATCGTGCGAATGACCAACACCTATATCAAGCCGGGTTCCCTCAGCAAGGAAGAACTTTTTTCGGGAGTCGAGGATGGCATCTATGCCTGCGGTCTATATGGTGGTCAGACGATGATGGAGATGTTTACCTTTTCCGCATCGCACGCCTACCGCATTCGCAATGGACAGCTCGCTGAATTGATCCGGGACGTGGTCATGACCGGGAATGTCTTCGAGACCCTGAATTCCATCGATGGTATCGCAGATGACCTAAGCATCCGGAACCGTGGCGGCGGCTGCGGCAAAGGCGGTCAATCCCCCTTGCCGGTTACTTTCGGCGGTCCGCATATCCGTATCCAGGACGTGCTTATCGGGGGATAAACTTTTTAACAACGAAAAAACTCAAAAAAACTCGAAAAGGTTTGAGAGGAAATAATGTCTTATTTTGGAAAGAAGCATATAGACCGGGTTCAGCAATGTCTGAAACTGGCGCGTAATAGAGGTGCCAGTGGAGCAGCGATCGAATTGAACCATGGCACATCCTACAGTTGCAGTTACGCTGCCGGTCGGCTGAAACACACCGCCTTGAGCGAATCCCTGCGCTACAATATCGAAGTCATTGTCAAGGGTCATCGCGGTTCCGCTAGCGGCAACGTCCTCGAGGCCATGGAAAATATGCTGGAAAGGGCATTGATCCTTGCACAGAATGGAGCCGTTTCACACTTCGAGGAATATCCCGCACCCTCTGAATACGAAAAAGTGAAATTCCACTCGAATTCAATCCACTCGCTGACCCGTGAAAAATTGATTGCGGACTGCGGAGAACTAGTCGAGGCACTGAAAGCACTTGATCCGGAAATGGAAATTGAAGCTGGCGGAGGGCGCCGCGAAAGCGAGGGGTTTATCGCCAATACCGGCGGATTTTTGCAGAAGATAGGGGAAACCAGTTGGGGATTAGGTGCGGGTTTTACTAGAATCCATGGCGAAGACATGTTGTTTGCGGGAAAAAGCCGTTCTTGGGGAGAAGTCAATGAACTTTATGACATTCCCTTTCTGATCAACAAGCTGAAGGAAGATTACCAGTATGGCATAAGGCTGGCAAATTTCAAGGCCGGAAAATTGCCGGTTTTGCTGGCGCCGCCGGTAGTGCGTCAGTTTATCTCACCGATTATTGCTGGTCTTAACGGGCGTGATGTCTTCAAGGGAATTTCACCGCTGAAGGACAAACTCGGTAAACAGGCATTTTCGAAGGTTCTGAGCATCTGTGATCAGCCACATATTGACTACGCACCGGGTTCCGCCGCATTCGACAATGTCGGACTGCCGACAAAACCGGTGAGTTTGATCGAAGATGGCGTCATTCAGATGTTCCTCTATGATTACGACAGTGCGCATCTGGCTGGCGTAGCGCCGACGGCACACATCAGTTGCCTGCCTTACAATGCCAGGATTCGCCCAGGCAGCTGCAAAAGCTCGGATATGGTGAAATCTATGCAAAAGGGTATTTATATTCAATCTTTATTAGGCTTTGGACAAAGCAACCTGGGCAATGGCGATTTTTCCTGCAATGTCGCAGTCGGATACCTAGTTGAAAACGGTGAAATCATCGGGCGAATCAAAAATGCCATGATCGCCGGCAATATCTTCGAACTGTGCAATAGCGACATACAAATCAGTTCCGACTTGGAAGCCAATTTCCAGACGCCTCATATCCTGTTCCCAAAGATGAATGTCACCAGCAAATAAACTTTAAACAACGAAATGCACGAAAGAACACGAAAAAATTTCATGGCAGTGGTTTTTTCTGACAAGCGGAGTTATATTTTGTAAGAGGATGACAGGCATGTTTTTGTTCGCATTTCATGCATAAAAAGGTTGTTGAACACTCTTTGAAAATCCTGTTGATAAGATTGTCAATAAGGTTGTTCTCATAATTATCAACAAGTTTTCAAAAAAGTTGTTTGTTTTGTAATTTTCTGAAAATCAGTCTGTTTTGTAATAACCAACAATTTTTTGCACAGGTATTAAGAGTATCTTTATACATTTAAATAAGGACAATAAATACTCATCATGTGCATAACTTGTTTTTCTGAAATACTTATCGAGGCTGTAAAGTGAGAGGAACGAACCGATGAAGTTAACGATCACCACTGAAAATCTTCTGTTTGCCCTGCGTCGAGTCATGTCGGTCATTGGCAATAACGCCGCCAATCCGATCATGAATAACTTTCTTCTGGAGACCGGTGACAATAAATTGCTGGTTACGGGGGTAGACAATGAAATCCGTACAACCACGGAAATCGGCGCACTCGTCTTTACACCAGGAAAAATTACCCTGCCCGGAAAAAAATTCTACCAGATTGTTGCCGCGCTGCCTTCCGGCGATGTCAGTCTGGAAACGACAGAAGAAGATGAGGAAGTCGTTGCTTTTTCCTGCCAGAAGGCTTCCTACAAGATGCGCGGCTTGAGTGCTGCCGGCTTTCCGGAACTGGATAATTTTGTTGAGGAATGGTCTTTTACTATGCCGGCCAAGGAGTTGGTGTCTGCCCTGACAAAGGTTTTTTATGCCCGCAGCGATGATGAATCCCGCAAAGTGCTGCATGGCGTCTTGCTCAGTGTGCGAGCCGGCATGTTGACTGTGGCCGCGACGGATGGGCGCCGCCTGGCTCTGGTCGAGAAATTCATCGATGGTCAGGAAACCGAAATGAAGGACAGTGACATTATCCTGCCCTACAAGACGGTTTCCGAGCTGATGAAGAGTTTGGATACTTCGAAGGATGTCAAAATCAGCCTGTCTGCTTCGATAGCTGTTTTCCAGACGCAGAGCACAACGATTACCAGCAAGCTGTCTGAGGGGACTTATCCCAACTACCGTTCGGTTATTCCGGATAATTTTAACAGCAAAGTCGCCATGTCCCGGGTGGGGTTTGCTGATGTCCTGAATCGTATCGCCCTGGTTGTCAGTGAGAGCAGCGGTTCGATCAATCTGGACCTTTCGACGGCTCAGATCAAAGTTTGGGGCAGAAGTGTTGAGTATGGGGAAGCCAGTGAACCTGTCGAAGTCTCCTATGATGGTGAACCTCTGAACATCGCCTTCAATCCGGAATTTTTCATCGAGCCGTTGAAATATCTTGAATGCGATCAGATGGTGATGAAGTTCAATGACAATGTCAGTCCGGTTGCTATCTGCGGTGATGAAGGGTTCCTGTATATCCTGATGCCGATGCGTAGTTGAACCGGTTTCGGTAACTTGTAGTGGAAATGTAACAGAGGCCGGGCTGGCATCAGTCCGGCCATTTTTTATTTAGACCCCGTCCAAAAAGGTTTTTAACAACGAAAGGCACGAAAAAGCACGAACTTTTTTTAGAGTTGGGTGATATGCTGATCGTAACCTTCAGAAATTCCATCGCCAATTTTCATTTTTTTTCTCCGACTGATCCGACCGATCCGACCGATCTACTTGATCCGTCCGATCCGTCCGATCCGACTGATCAGTCGGAGAAACCAATAAATAGACCAGATCACAAATTCGCATGCCATCCCATCCGGCAAAGCAACAAACCCTATACAAAATTTTCGTGTCTTTTTGTGGGGTTCGTGGTTAAAAAAATCCTTTTGGACACCCTCTATTTATGCTGACGAACCTGAAATTATTACATTTTCGCAACTATGACCGCTGTGACTGGAATCTGGAACCCGGTCTGAATCTTCTTGTTGGTCCAAATGGTCAAGGTAAAACAAACCTTCTCGAGGCGGTCTATTATCTGGCGCTATTGCGTTCTTTCCGGACAAATCAGATCAGCAATCTGAAGCAATGGCAGCGGGATGGATTCTATCTCGAGGGAAACTGCTGCCAGAAGGATGGCAGCACATTAAAACTGGCCGTATCCTATGGTACCGAACGTAAACTGAGTGTGAATGGAATTCCAGTTCACAAAACCAGTGAATTCATCACTCGTTTTATCTGTTCGACTTTTATTCCGGAGGACTTGGAAATCGTCAAGGGCGGAGCGGTTTTACGGCGACGCTTTCTGGATATTGCCCTGAGCCAGTTGTCGGGCACTTATTTACGTGATTTGCAGCAGTATTCCACAGCTCTTCGCAGCCGTAATGTCATGCTGAAGCAACCAACTAAATATCCTCGTAGCACAGTGACTGCCTATGATGTCATGCTCGTGGAAAAAGGAGTCGTCATCGAACAGGCACGCAAGGAATTTATCGATAAGCTGAATCTTGCTCTGCTTGAACAATCTCAGCTGTTTTTCGGCGAGCGGAAAGTCCTTTCGGTGAAATATGTCTCCGGCATTACTGCGCCGATCAAGCTCTCCCCGATGATTGGCGATGATGAACGAGAAATTTACCGGGAAATCTTGCAGCGCAATTACGAGCGGGACTGCCGAGATGGATGCACCCGGTACGGACCGCACCGCAGCGAAATGAATTGCCTGCTTTCCGGCAATCATCTGGCCAGCTTTGGATCGGAAGGCGAATGCCGGATTGCCGCCCTCGCCTTGCGTTTTGCCTGCCTGAAAATCATGCAGCTCGAACTAGACAGGCAGGATGTCACTTTGATTGTCGATGATGTCCTCGGCGAACTCGATCAGCACCATCGCGGTATCTTCTTGCAGCAACTCGAACAATCCGGACAGGTGATCATCGCATGCACTGAAGTCCCCACGGAATTGACCGCACCTAAAAAAATCTTCAAAGTGACCGGAGGACAAATCCTGGAAAACTACTGATTCTTTAACAACGAAAAAACACGAAAAAGCACGAAAATTTTATATGGATTACCAGTTATGACCGCTTATTGAACAGTTTCGTCATTCGAGTTGCTTTCTCCAGTATTCAGTATAAATTTTGTTATTGACAACCTTGCAAGCGAGTGGAATTCTAAAGATGAGTTACAGACCGACAGCAATAGACCTTTTCGCCGGTGCCGGAGGCATGTCCCTGGGATTCGAGCAGGCGGGTTTTGACGTGATTGCTGCCGTGGAGTTGGACCCCATCCACGCCGCCGTTCACCATTTCAATTTTCCGACGACAGCAATGCTCCCATGCTCAGTCATAGGTCTTGATGCACAGACGATCCTGCAGCACTACCATGACGCAAACGCAGGAGACGGCGTCGATGTCGTCTGTGGCGGTCCGCCGTGCCAAGGCTTTTCGCTCATTGGGCAACGTATGCTGGATGACCCGAGAAACCAACTCGTAAGGCAATTCGTGCGGCTTGTAGCCGACCTCAATGCAAAGTACTTCGTCTTTGAAAATGTCAAGGGACTGACTGTTGGCGAACACCGCAAGTTCCTACGCCTGCTGATTTCGGAATTCGAAGATTGCGGGTATGTCGTCACCCAGCCCTGGCGCGTTCTGAATGCCAAGAACTACGGGGTTCCGCAGCACCGGGAACGCCTTTTCTTGCTGGGTGCCAAGAGTGGTCTGCCCCTGCCCGAATACCCCGCAGCTCAAACCGACGATGAACCCGACCTGTTCAGCTCCAAATGTATTCGATCCATACCAACTTGTTGGGATGCGCTTGAGGACATTCCCGACAACGAAGCTTTTGAGGTGCTTAGAACTGTTGATTCGGTAAGCGTGGAGAATTGGAACCCGCAATCCGAGTTCGCTAGGGAAATGCACTGCCTGACCAATGACTGCTGGCATTTTGGCTATCCACGTGAATGGGATGCCGATCTGCTGACTTCGAGTATGCGCACCGCCCACAGCGATATCTCCCGCCTCCGCTTCCGAGAGACCTTGCCAGGCGAGATCGAGCCGATTTCACGATTCTACAAGCTGTCACCCGACGGACAAAGCAATACACTCCGGGCCGGAACCGATTCTGCACGTGGAGCGTTCACCAGTCCGCGCCCCATTCACTATAAGCATGCCCGTTGCATTTCCGTTCGAGAGATGGCGCGTCTTCACGGCTATCCAGACTGGTTTCGCTTCCATGCGACTAAATGGCACGGTGCCAGACAGGTCGGCAACTCCGTTCCTCCTCCGCTCGCCCGTGCCGTTGCTTCAGCCATCATTAAGGTTCTTGGCGTAACGCCACAACGTCCCAGCCGGATACTCGCCCTCGGTAGTGCTGATCTTTTGACAATGGACATGACCCAGGCGGCAAAATATTGGGGAGTGGAAGTGCCAATCAAAAATCGGGACAGGAAAAACACTATAGACTCGTTCCCGGCAACCAAATTACGGACAAGGACCTTCTGATGTACGCAAGGCGGTAACCAAGAAATGAAACTGACAGGTGCGACTTGCCACTTGTTTTGATCCGTAGCTTTCGCCGTGGTTCAGAAATCATCCAGTTCCCGCCCAAGTAGACAAACCTCCCTTATATCGCACGTGCACGTGCATTGCAACCGGAGCGGTCACATTACTTTTTAACCTAAAAAAAGCAGTTGACTTTTTCCGTTGATCAGCAATCAGAATCTTTTTTTGTCCACGGAAAGCACGGAAAACTCGGAAAATTTATAAGGTTGTTGCTTCGACGGATGAAATTGCATGCGGTTTAAAAAGTAGCGCAACCGACCCGGTTGTGATTGATGTTTGCCCTTCCCACGCTCGAACGCTCCCATGTGCAAGCGGCAGGATGCAGATTGATCGATCAGTCGTCTTACGGCATAACGCTTTGCGCCGTAGGCGCTTCACCATGCTTAACCCCAGGCTTCAGCCTGGGGTGAGGTGCCCCCAAGGACAGTGCCTTGTAAAGGCACCACAATCAGACGGATCATCTTGACAAATAATTGTGTGCCAATGACTTGGAGATTGCTTTTCTGAAAAATCTTGCACAAAAAAAAAAGAAGTTGGGCAATAGTATTACAAAAATTCTTATAACTAATCTGCGATTTATGATCTATGAATCCGCAGATTTTCAGGATAAGAAACACAGGAGAGAATAATCATGGAGAGAACTTGGACCGGCATTTGGATCAAGGCGTATAGTGGTTATGCATCGATGAAGCCATTGCAGCCATCACCGTATATGCGGACGGTGTTTCATGCTCCGGAAAAGGTGCAGAGCGCCATCGTTCATCTGTGCGCCTTGGGTGTGCACCAGTTATACATAAACGACCAGATAGTCGATGGTGACTCCTGGTACAAGCCCGCCTTGTCACAGTATGATTGCCGGGCAGGTTACCTTGACTATGATGTAAAGGAGTATCTCAAACCAGGGAAGAATGTACTGATTGTCCAACTGGGCAACGGCTTCTACAATGCTTACAACAACTGGATGTACACTACGAATTATGTGTCCTGGCGCGGTGCGCCGCGAATGATCTGCGATGTGGAAATTGATGGAAAAATCATCGAGTCTTCCGGCGTTCATTGGCGGGTGCATTCCAGCCCTATCACCTTTGACTGCCATCATGAAGGAGAAGACTATGATGCACGGCTCGAGTTGCCGGAGTGCTTTAAGCCGGATTATGATGCCAGTAATTGGCAGAAGCCGGTGCGCACAGTCCCGCCTGGTGGAATCATCGAGCTGGAAAACGTGGAGCCGCGCCGGGTCATCCAAAGGATTCAGCCAATCAAGGTTACGCAGACTGCCGCCAACCGGACGGTCTTTGACTTCGGCATAAATTGTTCTGGTGTTGTGGAAATATCCGTCAAGGGCGAATCAGGCACCGTGCTGACGATTCGCTATGGAGAGATGCTGGACGGCTTCGGAAACGTGGATACCCGCAATGTGGATTACTGTCAGCAGGGGGCGCGTTTTGAGACAGACCGCTACACGCTGAAAGGCGGCGGTGAAGTTGAAACCTGGCATCCGCAATTTGTTTGGCATGGTTTCCGCTACGTGGAAATCACTTCATCCAAATTGCCGGTGGAAGTTTGCAATGCAGTCTCCCTGTTCATCAGCACCGATTTTCCAGTTGTTGGCCATTTTCATTCTTCCAATGACGTATTGAACTGTATTCAGGAAATTACCCTCACCAGCTATCGATCCAATTTCATGGGAATACCGACAGACTGCCCTACCCGCGAAAAATTCGGCTGGACTGGCGACGCTGAAACAGCCATCGAGACCGGCTGGTGGAATTTTAATCCGCGCAAAGGACTCGAACAACTGCAAAAAATCATCATGGACTTGCAGCGTGCAGACGGAACCATCAGCACGCATGGGCCGACTACATTATATGGTTTCGAAGAGTGTTCTCCTTCCTATTCGGCATTTCTTTATGATTTCTGCCATCTGACAAACTTGTTTACCGGCGATGACACGCCAATCAGAACATACTACCCTAAACTTAAAAAGACGGTTCACCTTCTTGAAAGCATGTCGAGGGACGACTGCCTGTTCCATGTGGGCTACGGCGACTGGTGCCACCCACTTGCTCCGCAAGGAGGGGACGGATACAACAACCAGTTAGACCCGACCCTGGTCGAGAGCGCGCTGTTCGTGTATATTCTGGAACTGATGGCGGACTTTGCCAATGTTCTCAAGCAGGACAACGACCAGCAGTATTTTAGCACCTTGCGCCAGCGTATGATTGCAAAGATCAATGAATGCTTCTATGACAGAAAAGCAGCGCTGTATGATAATCAATCCAGGGCAGGAACGGCCATGGCACTCTATTTCGGCATTGCTCCGGTAGAGGAGCGTCAGCGCATAGCCGACGCATTGGTTCTGTTGATCAGGCGTGAAAATCATCGTGTGCTGGATGGCATTCAAGGCGCAAAGTTCGTTCCCCGTGCCTTGGCGGAATATGGTTATGCGGAAGATGCCTTGCAGATGATCATACAGCCTGAGTACCCAGGCTGGGGCAATCTCGTCAAACGCGGTGCAAGCTCGCTATGGGAAAACTGGAAAGGCAACAGCTCCCTCAATCATATCATGTTCGGGGATGTATCAGCATGGATGTACCGCTATCTGGCAGGAATGACTCCTACTGCACCCGGCTTCAGAAAAGTCCGCATAAAGCCATGCTTTGTGGCGCAGTTGTCAGAAGTCTCCGCAACCCACCAAACTCCCTTCGGCACCATTGAAGTGGCGTGGAAACGAGAACAAAACGCAGTCACCCTCGAGGTGAACATCCCGCAGGAGATCACCGCAGATGTATTTCTGCCCCAGCAGGAATACCATGGCGTCACAGGAAAAAAACAATACCAAATCAGTGCATCTTCTGCAAATTTCAAGTCATTGGCACACAATCACTTGTCAAGCTGATCCGTCTGATTGTGGTGCCTTTACAAGGCACTGCCCTTGGGTGGGTTCCTTACCCCAGGCTAAAGCCAGGGGTTAAGCATGGTTAAGCGCCTACGGCGCAAAGCATTGTACCGATCCGGCTGATCTGACCGATCCGTTGGAGAAAACAACAGCTAAAACCACAAATCCGCAAATCCGCATGCAATCTCATCCGTCAAAGCAGCAACGCCTAAAAAAATTTTCGTGCCTTTTCGTGTCTTTTCGTTGTTAAAAATGGGTTGCTTGCGCCCTTTTACTAAAGCCTGAAAACGATGAAACGCTTGAAAAAGAAATATTATCTGTTGTTGAAGCACATTGCGGGGCAGCAGCAGATTGCCGCGATCAAGACTGCTCATTTTCCTGATCCGCATGAGTATGGCTCCTCGAGTACCAAGCCGCATGGGCATGATTTTTATGAGTTGACGGTCGTTCTGCGTGGGACGGGCATTCATTTATTCAAGCAGCAACAAATGAAGATCCATACCGGTAGCGTGTTGCTGATTGCACCCAATGAGGTCCATTCATATCTTTTTGACGAGCCGCTGATCTTACTGAACTTCATGTTCAAGGCGCAAGTTCTGCGTTCAATACGCCGTCAGCTGCAACAATTTTCATGTTATGATGATCTGTTCAAAGCTAAAACAGCCAAGCCGCAGTTCTATATTGACCATGCAACCATATCCGAACTGGATGTCTCATTAAACACTATCGCATTGGAAAACCAGCGCAAAGGAATCGGAAGCAATCTGATCCTGCAAGCGGAAATGACTAAAGCACTGGTCTCCGTGCTGCGTATTATCCAAGATCGTCCAGAAACGGTCTCCGCCAATGTAGATATGCTGTCGGTCATCTCGTATATGACTAGCCATTATAGGGAGGATATATCCATTGCCGATCTTGCCAGGCAGAGCTACCAGTCTGAAAGTTCCCTGTATCGCAAGTTCAAAAAGGAATTCAACACATCCCCCATCGACTGGCTTCTGCGCTTTCGCATCCGCAAAGCGCAGGAATTCCTGATCCGCTGCCGCGGCTGCCCCGATCAAGAAGTATAACAATCTGATGAGTGAAGTCTTGAACGTTCCGGCTAACAAGAAGAGCTATGCCTTTGTCAATCCGCGCGAGGGCTGGGTTTATTTCAAGGCAGATACCCTCGAGAAAATCACTTTGACACTCGAAGGGGACCAACGGCCTCTGATAAGCGAAAATTCTTTCCGCAACGAGGCTCAGCGCTATCTGCTGCCAGGGGAATATATCCTTCACCTTGATAAGTCGGCAGCCGGCCATCTGGCCGTACGGCTGGTTCCGGTGATTTACCGCTTCGCTGCTATTCAGACGGATCCGGAGAGCGACTTCGTCACCGATTATAAATTCCGCTTCCTGGAAGCCAAGAATATCGGCATAGACTACCACCGCAGGCATGCATTCGGGGTTTATAATTCTCTCGGTCCACGTTTTGATGTGCAATATTATCCGGAAGTCATAGCGAACGGACTTGAATTCTTTCGCCATTTCTATCCGGACGGTAGCCCGAAAGCCAGTATTTACAGTGAGGAGGTCACCGCCAAGATGGCTGCGCGGCTGCAGAAGTCCGATTCCTTGCTTTCCAAGGATGGCGGTTGGGTGGAGTTTGACGAGTATGTCCTGGCTAATTTGAACTGTCTGCTGAACAATGCCAAGGCCTATGATGCTATTCCCAATCCGCATAACAAAAAAATTATGAGTTGGATCAGCGACAATCCCGCCTTCGCACCCAAACAGGTACATGCGGAAGCATATTTTCGCTTCTTTGGCGCCGGTGGCGGTCGAGGGTTTTGCCCCTTCGAGGCTTATTTCAGCCCGTCGCAGACTGAAGAAGAGGCTCGTCAGTACGTTTATGGTATTCTCCGCAGGGACCAGAAATTTGTCGAGACGATGTTTCCCGGAGCCAATCCCTACATAGGTTATATTTTTGGCAATTTTCCGTTGCCGGGATGGATCTCTCTCGATCACTATTCGAATGTGGACTTGAAGTATCTGCTGGATTTGGAAATGAATATTCTTGCCAATGAGCCGGAGTTCTGTGGCACTGGCATAGTCGGCCACTACGGTTGTCAGAATGCCGACCAGGATATCAATGACTGGTGCCTGGAGCTGGTGCGGCCCTATGTCCTTGAAGGATGCAAAAATATGCTTTCGGAGAAGTATGGCTTTACATACAATGTAAATTTCCTGAAAAACGGGGATTTTACTGATGGCCTGCGTCATTGGCGCACAGACGGCAAGCTCCATGTGAAACTATTGCCAGGTTTCGCTAAGATAACGCAGAAATTCTGGGGACATGTGCAGTATCCGGAACGGGTGGATTACGCCGTCATTTTCCCGGGGGATGACAACCAGGAGGAATTGACACAAACTATGGACGGCTTTTCGTCCGGCCAGGTTTACAAACTCTCACTGGTGGCGGCTGATTTTGCCAAAATCGAGGAAGCAAAAATCCCCGCTGAGAAACTTCCCCTGAGCATTCTGCTGCCCGGTGCGGAAATCTTGAAAGATGCCCTGTGGCTCAGCGATACCAGCAAGTCTATCAATGTTCGCCATGTTTGGTTCAAACCTGCCGGAGACCGGCAGGCTGTGACCATCCGATCATCCGAAGGACGATCACTGATGGTAAAGTCTGTTAGTGTAGTTCCAGTTTTTGCAGATCTGAAATGAAACAAAAAAGGAGAAAAAGCATGAATATCCGAAACCATTTTGTAAACGCATTCACTCTCATTGAATTGCTTGTCGTTATCGCTATTATCGCCATTCTGGCCTCGATGCTGTTGCCTGCTTTAGGCAAGGCACGCGAGACGGCAAGAGCTGTCAGTTGCATAAGCAATCTGAAGCAATGCGGTCTTGCAAGTCTGCTGTACGCCGACGACTACGACGACTTCATCTTTCAGAAAGCCCCGGGTGACAATGGACATGCCAATTCTTTGTGGAACCTGGTGGAAGGCCGGAATATGGACGCTGTCGCTATGACCAACCGTGGCAAATTTCCCAAATATCTTGACAGTTTCGCGTGCACAGTGTGTCCGTTGACCGATGAGAGACCGCCAGCAGTCGGGAGCACCGCAGCGATAAATTTTTACAAATTGTATGCAGTGCCCTATGCCAATGACACCAACCATAGTCACATGCGCGACAAAGCGGCCAGATTCACCCTGCCAGGAAATGCACAGTGGACCGCCCTCATTGCGCTGAAAAAAGTCACTACCCCATCTCTTGTCTTTACCTTTACCGAGGCTTATAGTCCTTCCTGGAACGCATTCCGACCGTGGCATGCGGTGACTAGTGCTGCCGGCGGCCTGATCGACCTGAGGCATCGTCAACGTGCCAATATGGTGTTTGCGGATGGGCACGCCGAGGCAAAGGATATCGGTTTCTTTGCCGCAGAAAAGAAGCTGGGCTATTTCCCATCCACAATGGCGGTCTACTATAGCAGACTTTCAGGATTGAAGATTAACGTCAACTAATCAGGCCAGTAAAGAACATGCGTACTGTCTTGGTTGTTCCGCAAAGATTCAGGACGTTTTCATTCTTTCACCTAACTTCTTGTTGTGTAAAGATTTTGGATAGAAATTACGCTGTGGCTGGTTCCTATGTCGCGCCCTTCTCTGATGGTGGTGCCTTTACAAGGCACTGTCTTTGGGTGGGTTCCTCACCCCAGGCCTGGGGTTAAGCATGGTTAAACGCCTACGGCGTAAAGCATTATGCCGATCCGGCTGATCTGACCGATCCGTTGGAGAAAACACCAGCCAAAACCACAAATCCGCGTGCAATCTCATCTGTCAAAGCAACAACCCATAGAAAAATTTTCCGCGCCTTCCGTGCTTTCCGTGGACAAAAAATGGGTTGTGGGCGGCAGCCCACGCCAAGTCTGTTCGTGTGGTTCGTGGTTAAAAAATCCTTTTGGGATGTGATTTAATTAGGTCAGTTTGATTTTTGATTGGAATAAAAACATCTTCTGGATAAAATGAATTCACTTTATAAGCATTCCATACGTGACAACCGCGTTCGCGAGTATTTGCCTCCGGTCAGAGTTCTTCTTTCGGAGAATGCGGAACATCCGGAAAATCTGCTGGGTGAGAATGGAATACAGGTTTACCTGTACCATTTCAATGCCAGCCAAAGAGCCACCACGCTGCAGCCGGGCGGAATGGTTTTGCTTGACTACGGCGTGGAATTGGCTGGCGGCATTAGGATCAACGTGTCCGGGGAAGGGGGAAAAATCCGGATACGTTTCGGGGAATCCGTGTCTGAGGCGCTGAACACGCCCAATCAGGATCATGCCATCCATGATGCGGAATTGCAGTTGCCGCGCATCGGTATGCTGGAATATGGAAATACCGGCTTTCGCTTTATCTCGATTGTAAATACAGGAAGTGAGGCATTGACTCTTTTCAGCGTATATGCTGTGGCGCTTTACCGGAACCTCGAATTGGCCGGCTCCTTTCAATGTTCCGATGAGCGACTGAACAAAATCTGGGACACGGCAGTTTATACGCTGCAATTGTGCATGCAGGATTATATCTACGACGGAATAAAACGGGACAGGCTACTCTGGATGGGGGACATGCATCCGGAAGTACGCGGAATATTGGCGGCGTTCAATGACACGTCACTGGTCGAGAAATCCCTGGACTTCATGGTCAAGACCACAAATCCGAATCGTGGCATGAACGATTGCTGGAGCTACTCGATGTGGTACCTGATCTGCCTGCGGGATTATTTCTTCGCTACTGGAAACTATTCGTTTCTGGAAAGCCAAAGGGAAGCAGTGTTCAATATCATGGAGCACTTAGAGCAGTTCATCGGTGACGATGGCTCAGAACAGATTCCCGAAACAAGATTTCTGGATTGGCCAACCCGTGACAATGAAGTGGCGACACACGCGGGGCTGCAAGGCTTGATGTTATGGGCTTTCCGGGCGTTGGAAGACCTGATGAAATACTACGACCTCCCATCAGCCAGAACCATCGAGGCGCAGCAGAAGCTTAGGAGGCATTGCCCACCATGCGGTGGCAGCAAATCCGCTGCCGCACTTCAGACAATCAGCGGATTATATGACCGGACAGAAATCATTGAAAACGACCCGTTTCATGGCATCAGCACATTCATGGGATTCTGCATCCTCCTTGCCAAAAATACCGTTCCGGCGTTGGAATTGATCCGGAAATACTGGGGAGCCATGCTTGATTTCGGAGCTACTACCTTCTGGGAAGACTTTGATCTGGACTGGATTAAGAATGCCGCCCGAATCGATGAACTTCCAGTCCCAGGCAAAGACGATTTGCATGCCGATTTCGGAGCCTGGTGCTATAAGGGATTGCGGCACAGCCTTTGCCATGGATGGAGCTGTGGACCAATGCCTTTCATGAGCGAGCGTATTCTGGGAATTGAGTTCCTCGAACCAGGAGGCAAAAAAATACGCTTCGCTCCGGACGCAGGTGGCCTGGACTATGTAAAAGGAGCTTATCCTACCGCTTACGGAAAGGTTGCCGTCGAAATGAAGTCTGCCGGAAAATGGGAAATAAGCGCACCTAGTGAAATCGATATCGTGGAATGAACCTGGCGCGGACTGAACTCCCACAGTCTATTTTTTAACAACGAAAAGACACGAAAAGACACGAAAATTTTTTAGGGTTGTTGCTTCGACGGATGAGATTGCATGCGGATTTATGGTTTTGGCTGTTGTTTTCTCCAACAAATCAGTCAGATCAGCCGGATCGGTACAATGCTTTGCGCCGTAGGCGCTTAACTATGCTTAACCCCTGGCTTTAGCCTGGGGTGAGGAATCTCCCAAAGACCGTGCCTTGTAAAGGCACCACAAGCAGACGGAGAAGTGCTTATATGCCAAAGCTTTGAGGCTTTCTTTTCTGAAGAATCTTTCACAAAAAACAAGATTCTGGGGGATAGTAGTACGAAAATTTTTTAGGGTTGTTGCTCTGACGGATGAGCCTGCTCTGGCGAAGTTCTTGTGTGCCGAGGTCGGCTTTACGCAATTGCGTCGGAGGCGATATGGAGCGCCGGCGGCTCGCCGGCATAAAGCCGACTTCCCTCTTCCATCACCGAAAACTCAAAAAACTCAAATAGGTTTTAGGCGTCAGCCCACGCCAAGTCTTTTCGTGCTTTCCGTGGTTAAAAAATAGGTTGTGGACGGTTTAGCGTTGGTCTTGCAGGGTTGCCGTGATGGCCAATATTTGCGGTAAAAGTTGTTTTTTTCGACTGAGGACACCCGGCAGCACAAAGAGATTTTCAACCACCGCCGCATAGGGCAGATTACGGATCAACTCCTCGCAGCCGGTGATCAGCAGCTCGGACGTCTCCCGCACCGCGTCCGTCACCAGCAGGCCGACAAAATCGAGCTGTTCTTCATCAAGGAGCTTCTTCATTTCGACTAGCAACTCGTCCCGCCGCTGGCGCAGCAGTTCCAGGTTGCTCTCTTCCACCTGCGCCAAGGAGAAGCGGAAACGACCATCGCTGTAGTCTTTGCGGTCGCCATGGATGACATCATGCGCGGGCTTGGCAGCCAGGGGTGAATCAATCCGCAGCAGTTCATCCATCAACTCCTCGGGCTGCACGCCGGCGATTTTGCTCAGCCAATCGCACATGCGCCGGTCGAGGTCGGCAGTCGTGGGTGAGCGCAAAAGCAGCGTGTCGGAGATAATCCCGCCCAGCAGCAGCCCCGCCAGTCCTGCCGGCAGGCTCTCACCAGCACTGCGGAACATCATCGCCACCAAGGTGCAAGTGCTGCCCACTACGTCAGCGGTGAAGCGTATTGGCGCCGTCGTTGGCGGCATACCGATACGGTGGTGATCGATCACCTCGATCACCGGTATCTCCTCGACACCCGGCAGGCTCTGTTCAATCTCATTGTGATCAACTAGAATCATGCGGAAGGGCGGCGGCTGATCAAAGGCGTTCTTCAGCACCACACCTCTCAGCATGTCCGCTTCGTCCACCACCGGTACCAAGTCATCAACGCTGTTCAACACACGGTTGCGCACATCGCGCAGACGATCACGCGGCGACAAGCACAGCTGGTTCTCTGGAAAAGGGCTGAACTCGACCGGCACGCTGAATTTCAGCCGCCGGATTACCGTCGCCGAATCAAAACTCGTCAGCAATATGGATACTTTATCGCGTGCCGCCGCTTCGACAATCAACGGGTCCACCGGACGATTGCCCGTCACAATCATCAACCGCATCCGCCGATGCAGCACCCGCAAATGGATTTCCGGCCGGTCGCCGACGATGACTGCCAGTTCATGATTGGCCGTGTCCGGCAGATGTTCGGTAAAGCTGTCCAGGTTCATGGCCGCGACATAAACTTGGAAATCCTGCGTTTTGTCGGCGGCGTCAGCCGTAAGCACCTCTGCTTCCAAAACCTGCTGAATCAGCTGGATGGAGCTATGGATGCGGCGTCCAGTCAGGCCTTGGCCGGCGTCGTTGCCGATGTCCAGCAAGTTCGAGAGCAGCGCCATACCACTGAGCATGCCCAGAAATCGACCATCCTCGGCGACCACCGGCAGTTGCTGTCGGCTCGACTCGCGGAGTTTGCCAACGGCATCAAACAGGGTCGTGCCAGCGCTGATCGGCGTGGCCGGCGTCATAATATCCCGCACTCGGGTATAGACATCGTTACGACTCTGCGGCGGCTCGATGCCAAAACGCTCGAACAAATGCCGCGCCCGCTCCGGCAAGACCCCGGGGCATAGCGCCGTGATATCCGTCTGGCCCTGCCGCCGTCGCAATTCAGCGACCGCTACGGCCGACGCCAAACTGTCAATATCCGGATTGCGATGCCCGCTGACCAATACCCGATAGGCTGTCTTCTTTTCCATAACCCACTATTCTGTCATAATCTGTCATTATCATTTACCGCGTCATCGCGGTTCGCTGCTTTCATATATTAATATAGGTCTTATTTGTTTGCAGGTGACGCAGACTAACGCAAAAAACACCCGTCCTTAACTCCCGCAAAGTAGGCGTCAGTGACGAGAAATTCTTTTTGTGATGGAAGCAGAAAGCCGGCTTCATGCCGGCGAGCCGCCGGCGCTCCATATCGCCTCCGACGCAATTGCGTAAAGCCGACCTTGGCACACAAGAATTTTGCCAGAGCAGGCTCATCCATCAAAGCAGCAACCCTAGAAAAAATTTTCCGCGTTTTCCGTGCTTTCCGTGGACAAAAAATTTAGAATTCCATATTAAGCTTGACGCCCCAGACGAAATTGCAAGCGTTGTTGATGCTGTCCTCGCGGAATTTTTCGCGGATGTCGTGATCCAGTGCCCAGGCGACGATCATGTAGGGACCAAAGGCGATGTTCTCGTTGAGCTGATACGTCAGCTCCGTGGTCAAGACTGTGGTAGCTAGGGCGTTTTTGTAGGCATCGTCCTCCTTGTCAAAGCCGCCGTTCCAGCGCGTGTTGCCCCAAACCAGGTCAAGCGCGGTGCCGAACAGCAGTTTTTCGCTGATGAATTCGAGTGGCATTTCATGGCTGATGCCGGCTTCGACACACCAGATGTCGTCTTCGTAGTCCCAGGTGAAGACCACTGTGGGAGCAAGCAAGATGTCCTCGAGCGCGACACTGAGGCTGAGTTCCTGGTTGTCCGACGCGGAATCCCGGGGACAGTCGCAATAGGTCCAGCCCAGGTCGATGCTGATGCTTTCGATGCCTGGAATGTCCGTGAACTTGTATTCATAGCCCAGGTAGTAGTTCCACTCTTCCGGCTCGTAGCGATAATCATTCACGTCTGTGAAGTCAATGCAGGCCCAGACGCCGACGTAGAAGCCTTTCAATGACAAGCTGAGGTCAACTTGGCCGACCGGATCGGGATTCGAGACTTCGCCTTTGTCAATGTAGCGCGAGACCCAATCCAGCGCAAGGCTGACTTCGGGACGCCATTCGTCACCTTCATCCGACTGGGCGAACGACGTTGTTCCGGATAGTGCCAGCACAGTTACCAATATCCAAGCGATTCGACCGATGTTTTTCATTTTTTTGCCTTTCCTAACTGAGAAATGTTGTTTGTTTCCTTGTGAGATGCACCACAATCCTGTGAAGAGCAGCTGCAACCGGTGCAACCTGCGCAGCCGTTGGTGTCCCGGCCTGTCCATATTCGCCAGATGGAGCGGGCTACTGCATAGACAACGAAAACGAGAATTAATCCGACGATGATGTATTCAAACATGTTTCAGCATCCTATCCTTCAGATTCCAATTCCACATAAACTGCCGATCTGGTAGACGATCAGGGTGATGCCATAGGCCAGCACGGTCAGTCCTCCGAGCTGGAACAAGGCCCATTTCCAGGAGTTGCTTTCGCGCTTGGTCACTGCAATCGTCGCCATGCAGGGCGCGCTGATCAGGCTGAAGAGCATGATGCAGAAGCCGACCAGGGGACTGTAGTTGTCCCGGAGCTTGTCCCGCAGGGGCACGGAATCCTCGTCAGCCTCGCCGACTGAATAGACAATGCCCATTTGCGCGACAAAGACTTCTTTGGCGGCAAAGGCACCAATCAAGGCCGTGCCGATTTTCCAGTCAAAGCCGAGCGGCTTGATGAGCGGTTCGAGGGCGTGACCGATGCGCCCGGCGTAGCTGTTGGCGAGTTCCTCGGAGGCGCGGGCCTGTTCGAGTTCGGCGATGAGTTCAGCGGCCTCCTCTTCGGACACTTGCTGTTGGCTGACGTTCTCGATCGCCTTATCGTAGTCGCGGCTGTATTCGGTTTCCAGCGGAAAAGTCAGCAGCGCCCACATGACAATCGACACACCGAGGATGAGGGTTCCGGCTTTCTTGAGGTACAGCCAGCCACGCTCCCACATGTGCACGAGAACGCCCCGAATAGTGGGCAGTCGATAGGGCGGCAGTTCCATGACAAACGGCGCGGTTTCGCCTTTGAACAGGGTGCTGCGCAGCAGCTTGGCGCAGATGATCGCCAGCACAATGCCGATGAAGTAGATGAGCCACAGCATGCGAGCGTGCCAAGCCGCTGGGAAGAACGCCGGGATGATCAGCGCGTAGATCGGCAGGCGCGCTCCGCAGCTCATCAGGGGGGCGACCAGCATGGTGGTGAGGCGGTCGCGTTCGTTCTCGAGCGTGCGCGTCGCCATGATGGCTGGAACCGTGCAGCCAAAGCCGATTAGCATCGGGATGAAGCTCTTGCCGTGCAGGCCGATTTTGTGCATGAAGCGATCCATGATGAACGCGGCTCGGGCCATGTAGCCGCTGTCCTCGAGGATGGCGATGGCGAGGAACAACAGCAGGATATTGGGCAGGAACACAACCACGCCGCCAACGCCGCCGATGATGCCGTCTACGATCAGCGATTGCAGCAGCGGCGCGGCGCCTTCAGGCCAATGGGCGTTGATGGCGTCGCCGAGCCAGGCGAAGAAGTCCTCGATCCAGCCCATGAACGGGTCGCCTACCGCAAACGTAAGCTTGAAGACCAAGAACATCATAAGCAGGAAAATGGGGATGCTCAGTACGCGGTGTGTCAATACCATGTCGATCCGATCCGACATGCTGTGTCGAGTCTCGACCGTGCTGTGAACGGCCTCCTGGCAGGCGCCGGAGATAAAGCCATAGCGACGGTCGGCAATCAGGATTTCGGCATCGTCGCCGAGTTCACGCGCCAGTTGGCTGCGCGATTCCTCGACCTTCTGCAAGACCTCGATCGCATTGCGGGCTTCCCGCCGTATCTGCCCCATCACGGCCTCGTCGCCCTCGAGCAGCTTCAGCGCGAGCCAACGCGCGCTTGGACGCCCCGAATCCGGCACGCTTCCGGCCAATGCATTTGTCAACTTGGTCAACTCGGCTTCGATATGTCTACCGTACTTGACTGTCGCGGGTTGCCGTGGCGGCGTTTGCCCTGCAACTTGGACGATTGCCTGCTTGAGTTCTTGCAGTCCCTCACCCTTGTGTGCGACCATGCGGATGATGGGAACTTGAAAAAGCTCGGAGAGGCGCTCGATGTTAATGCTGTGTCCGCGCGCTTCGGCCAAGTCTGACATGTTGAACGCCAGAATCATGGGAATTCCCAATTCCATGAACTGAACAGCAAGGTACAGGTTCCGCTCGAGGTTCGATGCATCTACGACATCGACCACCATGTCGGGCGCCTCATCGAGCACCACGTTCCGCGCCACCAATTCCTCAGGGCTGTATGCGGTCAAACTGTACGTGCCGGGCAGATCGATCACGTGAATCTTCATGCCGTCATGCTCGAAGTCGCCTTCCTTCTTCTCAACCGTGACGCCAGGATAATTCCCGACATGCTGGCGCGCACCAGTCAGGGCGTTGAAAAGAGTCGTCTTCCCAGAATTGGGATTCCCAGCCAGAGCGACAGTAACCCGTCCCGGCGCCGCATCTGTACGTTCCCGTGTCATCATACAATCTCCATCTTTATGTTTAGCTTGGTTAACAATGGGTCAAAAAATAATATCGGCGGTTATTGGCATGGCGTCACCAGGATTTGCTGTGCCATTCCGCGGCCGATTGCGTATCGTCCTTCACCTATGCGCAGCAGCAGGGGACCTGGTTGCGCATTCAGGACCGTCACCTGTGCGCCGTGAACAATGCCCATCGAGCTCAACTTGCGGTTCATCCCTGATCCTGCGGCAAGGATGCGTTCGACGCAGGCAGTCTGGCCGGGCGGCAACAACGCCAGCGGCATGGCGCACTTGTTCGATGTATGAACTTCCATCAGAGTAACAACCCTATCAAAAATTTTCGTACTTTCCGTGTTTTCCGTGGACAAAGAAAGGGCTGTGTTAATCAGTCCTTCCGGTTTGTCTGTGCTTCAACCGTGATCATTTCGGCTTCTTCCTTGCGAAGCGTCAAGCTGTAGCCTTTGATCTTCACTTCGATGGGATCGCCCAGCGGAGCGACCTTCACTACCGTCACGCTAGTTCCATTGACGGCGCCCATGTCTACAATGCGTCGGCGAATCGAACCGATGCTGCCGACGCGGACAATCCGTCCGGTCTCTCCCGGTTTCAGTTCAGCTAAAGTCATGATCTTTTCCTCGATTGGTTGTGTGTGATGCTTGTTTCGGTATTCGTTGATCGCTATTTCCATGCATCGCTCGCAGGTCTCGGTCTCCTTGTCAGGATCGCATGAGTGTTCATACCCGTGAATCCACTTCGAGCCGCCGCGTGGGCAACGCTGCACGAAATCCATGAAATGCGCCAGGCGATCAAGCACCGACCTGTCCACCGCGTGTTCGAGGCGACAGGCGTTGGCCTCAGCCAGCTCGGGTTCAACGAGCAGCACCTCGCCCAGGAAACGCTTGAGCACATCGTGACGCTGCTGCACCCGCTCAGCCACCTGCTTCCCAGTCTCCGTCAGCGTCGGAGAAACATACGGGCGGTAATCAACGAGACCCTTCGAGGCCAACGAACGCAAAGCCTGCGTAACACCAGCCTTGCTGACCGAAAGACGATTAGCGATATCGGTTACCCGAGCCTCGCCATGGACGCGAAACAACGCAGCAATGGTCTCAAGATAGTCCTCCATCTCAGGACTAAGCGCTAATGACATGACATCCATAAAAGTACTCCCACAACCTTTTGTTAACTGCGCTTAACATACACGCTTAAAACAATTCGTCAAGCGTTTGCAAGAAAAAAAGTCAGCGATTTGCGGTTTCAGGCGTAAGGCGGTCAGTAACCTGGGTAGGCGAGGAATTCTTTTTGAACAACGAAATGCCCGAAAAGACACGAAAAAATTTCATGGAAATGGCTTTTTTTGCGAGAACAAGTCGTATTTTCCATGAAATTTTTTCGTGTCCATTCGTGTTTTTAGTTGTAAAAAAAAGTCCCTATCACCCAGTTTACTGACGCACTACGTTTCAGGCGATCCATTTCTGTCGGATGTTCCGCAGGCTGACGGCGAATAGGCCAGCACAGAAGGCGGCGAGGATGAGGAAATTGAGCCAGAGCGGCAGTTTTCCGGTTTGATTGACGGCCTCATGGAGAAGGTCTGCGCCATAGGTCAGTGGCAGGAGATAGGAGACTGGGCGCAGCCAGGTCGGAAGCGCGGCCAGCGGGAAGAACAGACCGCAGAGAAAGAGCATTGGGAAGCGGAAGAAGTTCGAAAAGGTCTGCGCCTCGAAAACCTCGCTGACCGAGACTGCAATGAACAGACCGAGGAAGGCGGACGAGATCGCGATCAGCACAATGGCGGGAAGCAAGATGCCCCACCGGATGCCTGACAGGTCAGCCAGCAGCGCTGCCATGATGACCGGCACAAAGGCATTGGCTATGCCGAACAGAATTGCACCGGACGTCTTGGCGAACATGAGCAATTCAAGCGGAATAGGAGCGAGCAGCAGTCGCTCGAATGAACGCCCCTTCTTCTCGAAGGTTACTGTGACCGCCAGCATGGAGGTCGTGCCGAACAGCACCGATACGGCCATGACGCCAGGCAGCAGAGCGGGGATGCTGTCAAGGCCGGCTCCGGAACGGATGAAGAACATCGTCGTCCACGCCAGTGGGAAGATGACGCCCCAGCTGATGTTAGGCGGCTTGAGATAGTAAGCGCACATATCTTTGGCTAGGATATTCCAGAAGGCAATCCAATATTTCATGCCGCACCTCCCTTCCCCGCCTTTTCCTTTTCGCGCTTCATCGCGCCAGCCTCAATGCCGGTCACTTCAACGAAGACTTCCTCGAGCGATGGGCGGATAACTCGAGCCTCAGTAACCTCCGCGCCATTTTCCTCAAGCAAGCGTACTAACGGCCCGATGCGCAGCGGTGCCGGGTTGCTTACCCGTAGGCTGTCTTTGGTCAAGGCTTTGCATTCCAGCGAAGGGAACGCCTCGAGCACAAGCTGGCAGAGTTGCTGGGCGTCTTGACCGACGGCAAACTGGACGATATGGCGTCCGGCCGCCTGGTGCAACAAGTCCTCGACGCGGTCGATACGCACGATTTTGCCTTTGACGATGAACGCGATGCGCTGGCAAAGCCGTTCGGCCTCTTCGATGTAGTGAGTGGTCAGGAAGATCGTGGTGCCGTTGGCATTGAGATCCGCGATGAGTTGCCGGATTTGCCGGGCGCTGGCCACGTCGATGCCAGTAGTCGGCTCGTCTAGAAAGAGGATTTGCGGCGAATGGATGATCCCGGCGGCAATGGTGAGCTTACGCTTCATGCCTTTGGAATATCCGCCGAATTTGCGCTGAGCCGCCTCCTTCAGGCCGAAATGCTCGAGCAGTTCCTGGGCACGGCTCGAACGGTCGCCTCTCCTCATCCCGTATAGCGAACCGCAGAAGCACAGGTTCTCGAAGCCAGTCAGTTCCGGGTAGAGGTTGCTCTCGTCGGGCACGATTCCCATCAAGTGCTGGGCGGCTTTGGGATTCAGTGAGCAGTCGATATCCGCGATGTGAATTGTCCCGGCGTCCGGGCGGGCCAGTCCGGCCAGCATATTGATGGTTGTTGTCTTGCCTGCGCCGTTAGGACCGAGAAAGCCGAAGAGTTCACCGTCGCCCACCTCGAAATCGACGCCAGCAACGGCTTGTACCTCGCCAAATGTTTTCGTCAGCTGAGCTACATGTATCATTAGCTGTTCTCCATATTTAATGGGTGCCAAAAAAAGGATTTTTTAACCACGAACCACACGAAAAGGCTTGGCGCGGACTGATCGCCCGCAACCCACACGGACTTTACACGGACGGGACACGGACTTTACACGGACGACAGATCGGACGGCTCGCCATGTGCCAAGGTCGGCTTTACTTTTTCAGTCGGAGGCGATATGGAGCGCCGGCGGCTCGCCGGCATGAAGCCGGCTTTCCTCTTCCATCACCGAAAAATCAAAAAGTTCAAAAATTTTCTCAAAAATGAGAAAGAGCTTCAAGGTCAGAAACTTGTGCATCGGTTTTTTGGAAATCCTTCACAAAAAACAAGAAGTCGAGTGATAGTACGAAAAGTTTTTTCTGAAATAGTTTAGCCAAATGTAAAATCAGGTTAACTATGCCGTTTTTTACGCCTGGGGGCAACTTGCACTTGAACTTGAATTGTGAAAAAAGTTTCATTATGACTTGACTTTTATATGTAATAGTGAATATAATAACGTAGGGTTCACTTTTTTCCGAGGATTCTCCCATGGTTGCTCCAAAATATCAAGAGTTAAGCAAGACTCTGGAAGCCTACATCCGGGACAAGTGTCCTTCTGGGCGTCTGCCTGGGATGTTGCAGCTTAGCAAGGAGTTGGGTGTGCATCATGTCACCCTGCGAAAAGCGATCCGGCTGCTCGAAGATCGTGGTTTGCTGACCATTGACGGAACCCGCGGCACCTTTGTTAATATCCGTTATGGTAGCAAGCCTGTCGGACTGCCGACATTTGGAATAATCGGGCTGGGAGGGGGGCGTTCCATTTCACACTTGAATGACAAATACAGAAATCTGGGCTGCCGTCTGGTATCTATTGGCATTCCTCGAGGGCTCGAACCTGCTAGTGAAGCAGAATTTCTGTTGCAAATACCGCTGTCCGGCGCCATTTTTCTCGGTTCCAGCGCCCGTAAGGACTTAATGCTTCGTTTGCGCGAGCATAGTTTCCCGGTGGTCGGCAATGTCCAGGAAGGTCTTCCGTGGATGAACGGTGTGGAATTTGCCCATTATGACAGTTACTGCGTTGCCTTGCGGCATTTGCGCGAGCTGCAACATCATCGCATCGCCTTTATGGAAACACAGCGTCCGCCTGAATTTCAATTTTACCTGGATAATATCCGTCGTGCTTTCATCGATGAGCTTGGCGATTTTTTTGATCCGGAGCTGTTCCAAGTGCAAGATGACATACTCGAATTGTACCGCCGCCATGGCGAAAAATATTACGAGGTCTTTTTTGCCGAACGCATGAATTTCTTCCTCAATCTACCGAAACCACCCACTGCCTTGGTCATCCAAGCCGCGTTTTTGCAAGCCGGCATGGCTTTTCTTCGAGAACGTGGCATTCGTATTCCGCAGGATTTTTCAGTGATTTCAGTTTGCTCTCATCAAATATGGGATTCTTTTTACAGCAGCATGGTATCTTGCCAGGATGATCTCATCGAATGGGCCATTCCACGACTGCTGAACATACTGGCCGGCACACCGCTGCCCGTTGAAAAGAAACTTATCCCCATGCAGTTTTATCCCGGACGAAGCACAATCCCATGTACCGTCGGCATGACCAGGTGACAAAAATCCTCTCAAAGAAAAGTTGACGCTTTGCAGCACATGTTTAAAACTCAAAAAAAGGAGAAAGCGCAAATGAAAACGAGAAATTATGCCCGGTTTACTTTAATAGAACTGCTGGTCGTAATCGCTATCATCGCAATTTTGGCCTCTATGTTGCTGCCGGCTTTAGGCAAGGCTCGCGCCCGAGCGATCGCCATTGATTGCACGTCCAAACTGAAGCAACTTGGCGTCGGTGCGCTCATGTACTCGCAGGATTATGATGACTACATTCTGCCGGGTTCCAGCGACATCAAACACAACGTCGGAATTTACAAGTGGTATCATCTGATAGCTCCCTATATTGGTTCAGAAAAAGGGCCAAAGCAAACTGCGTTATTCCAGTGCAAAGCCTGCCCCAACAGCTTCATCCAAACACACGTTGTATCATACTGCATTAATAACACCTACAGTAAGGCACCAACAAACTATTGGAATTCTCTGCATGGCGTGGCTCGGCGCATAAAGGAATACACACCGGCTAATTTAGCCTGGGGGCGTTCGGAATCAACCCTGTGGCTGTTTGCTGACAATAGCGCCGACTTGCAAGCAGGTACTGTGCCTGCTGATTCACTGGCAAACGTGTATTGCGATGCTAGCCGTTGGCATGGTCGTATCAATAGTGGGCAACGGCATTCAGGCTATGTGAATTTCGTCACGCTTGCAGGCAATGTCATCACTACAAAGCCGCTTCCGGTAGGCTATCTGCCGCCTACCAGCGCCAACGTACTGGCATACGGATGGGCTCTCCCTCTGGCTCATTTGCTCTACTAATACCTGTCCCAAAAAAGGAACTGGAAATGAGAATGAAGTTTGTTGTATTGTTTGCCCTCGTAGGGTGTCGGCTGGCATTTGCTTTCCCCCTAAAAAACTATTACACTTTTGACACGCGCTCCTGGTTGACCGGCTATGCTGCCGCCCGCGACAAAGTTTTCCTCGATACTGATGAAAAATTTGCCGATCACGGTTCGCTTCGCATCGAGCATACTCTCGATAAAACTTCTGTATATAGTGGCTTTGGCTTTTCCGATGCGCCCGGTGCTCTGCAAGTGAAATTCAACATAAAAGGCTTGCAGGAAGGAAAATGCTCTCTGCGTCTGAATTTCAACAAGAAAGGCGAGGGCAATGGCAGTGCGGGGTGCAGCAAGCATACGCTGGAACTGTCACAAAAATGGGATGCTATCGAAGTGTTTGACACGATCCCCGCAGATGCTGCAAGCATGCAGTTTGTTTTCACCTTCGATGGTCCCCCCAATGCGATTTGGTTGAACAACTTGTTCTTCGGATATGCGCAGGATAAGCTTGTTCTCCAAGCATCTAAAGAAATGGCGCTGGACATTCCATTGAAGGATGCCAAATGGAATCCGAAACAAGTATGTGCCGGATTCTATGAAATGGGAAGCGTTGCCAAGCAACAAACCTCATCACAAGTTGCCTTCAACGAAGAAGGCCTGTTTGTTGCCTTCAACAATGAAGGCGGAGTGACGAAAGCGGCCTTCGAGGCAAATGCACGCGATGCTGCCTTATGGAACGATGATTGCAACGAGCTTTTCCTGTTCAACTATGCGATCAACAAGGGCTGGCATTTCATTGTTAATTCCAACGGGGCGCTTTACGACGCAATCCGCTATCAGAAGCAAGATGGCGACCCTTGGAAAAATGACAGTCAGTGGAACTGCCAGGGCGTTCGAGTAATGGCTCAAACGGGTAAAGACAATTGGGAAAGCCGCATTTTCATCCCTTGGAAAGACCTTAATTTGACATTGGCTGAAGGGCTGGCACTGGGAATGAATCTTGCCAGAGAAAACAAGGATATTAATGAAAATTCCATGTGGAGTGCTGCCGCCGGCAGTTTCGGTGATCCGAAAAACTTCAACACCTTGGTTTACAGCAATGGACAACTGGAGTTGACCCGTAACCGGAGACTCGAAATCATACGCTACACGATCGACCGCAAAACCCCTAAATATGCGGAATTGCTAAGCGATGAACCCGGCCATTATTTCGTCACTGCCTGGGCTCACGGCGCATATAGTGGAGACTATCCAAAGGTGCTTATCGAAAAAGTCGGACAAGATGCATTCGATACTTGGCAGCTGGAGATGATGCGCTGTTGGGGTGAGGCCAATATGAGCGGCCCTGCTCTGCCGTGGCTGCCAAACTATCTCAAGGGCGGCATTGATAAAATGATGGAACTGAACGAGCAGTATGGCATGAAATTCCCATACGCCCTGCATTCCAGCTGGCATGACCGGATGGCAAGGGAACGAGGCGCGAAACTCTACCTGCCGAGAGACTCAAACATGGTTTCACCCATAGACCCGGTTCTTAAGGCTGTCATGTTGAAAGATATAGAAGATATTTCTACAAAAAAGCACTACGGAAAAATCAAGGATAAGATTGCTTTCCTTATGGGATTTGACGAGCCATTCAACGGCTACACTGAAATATTCAGCAGAACACTAAACCCAGCGGCAACCAACGAGTTGGACGAGGTGGACCGAAAAATTAAGGAAACCTGCGGCTATGGCAAATATGGCTTGCCGGACTATTTTGCAGAGGAAGACAAAGATGATGCGTTGCACCGCATTGCCTTTGTCCGTTGGGTAAACCGGGAATTCCATTCCATGAATAAGGAGCTTAAGGAAGTACTGGCAAAGGTGTTTCCGGGAGTGCCCTTCAAGATGGGTACCAACAATACCTGTGGTGGGCTGGCGCCTTTGGATTATGCGCTGTTCAATGACATTGCCGACATGCTCGCCTGTGATCCGTATCCCACCAGCTCGACAGGAAATTTCGGCTTTGCCCGCGCCCTGTACCATACCGGTTTCTCCACTAAAATGCTTCGTGATCTGGCGCCAAAGGCAAAGACTCTGATTATGCCGCAATGCTTCATCTACTATGGCGGAAAACCGATCCCTTCAGACTTGCGCGAATGGGCATCACAGGCCTTGAAAAATGGGGCGGACGGATTTATGTGGTACTGTTCAGATGCTACTTACAAGCTGTTTGACTGCTACAGGGAAATGCTGGCTATCAACGCACACGTTTCCAGGATGAACCGAATCATGCAGCCCGAAAATGTCAAAACGGCAGTATTGTTCTCGAACGATGACATGGCGGCATTGAGGGACAATGTGCAGCATGCTGCGTATTCGGTTTACTCGATTCTGGGCGAACATGTCAAATGTGCTTTTGACTTTATCAGCAACACCGGAATTTTGAATGGAGATTCCGACCTGAATAACTACAAGCTTGTTTACGTGCCGAAGTTGACCTGGAGTGAGCAAGCGCTGAATAAAAAGTTGCTTGAGTTTATTTCAAATGGTGGTACATTGATAGTGTTTGACCCGCGCTTTCTCACTTGGAACAGGGACGGCTCGATCGTTGCAGAAAGAGCAATCCTGGCCGGCGTGGCATCCATCACGCCACGCAATGCGGAAAAGACGCTGATCTGCAACGGCGTCTCTCTACCCTTGACGCCAAATGCAAATGTTCAGCTTCCAACAGGAATGAAAGTGGAAAGCTACGACTTAAGTGGAGTAACCGGCAAGGTGATCGGAGTCTATGCTGACAACGCTCCCGCAGTCGTCGAGAACATGGTTGGACGGGGCAAGGTGATCTTTTTTGCCAGTCAGCCCTTCGGCAACTCGAGCTTGGCACTACAGCCGGAAAACTGGAAAGACTTTTTTGAAGCACAGGCCGAGACCATCAAAGAAAAAAGCAATCTCCCAATTTGGGATTTCACATTGCCTGAAAGTATCCTCAAATATCCTAACTTGAAACCCTTGCAATAGGAGTAGTAGCACAACATGACACAATTAGCGATCAATGGCGGCCCCAAGAGCATTACGGAACCTTTACTACCCAGAGGGCATTTTGGTCAGGAGGAAAAAGCCGCCGCCATGCGCCTTTTCGACCAAAGCATTGCCAGTGGTTCGGCCTTCGGCTACAATGGGATCGAGGAGGAGAGCTTCTGCAAGGAATTTGCTGCATTCCTCGGTACCGGTTATGCGGACGGGGTTAGCTCCGGCACCAATGCTGTATTCGTCGCGTTGCGTGCCCTCGAGTTGCCGCCCTTCTCGGAGGTAGTAGTCGGTGCCGTCACCGATCCGGGCGGCATCATGCCCATCGTGATGAACAGCTGCATTCCGGTTGTAGCCGACGCTGCCCCTGGGTGCTATAACTGCGGCGCGAAAGAGGTCGAGGCGGTGTTGTCGCCTTTGACCAGCGCCATTGTCATCGCCCATATAGGCGGCGAACCTGCCGATATCGAAGGCATCATGCAGCTGGCGAATGCCAGGGGCATACCGGTCATCGAGGATTGCGCACAATCCCACGCCGCCAGCATCAATGGCAAGATGGTGGGTACATTCGGCACCTACGGCGCATTCTCGCTCATGTTCGGCAAGCACTTCTGCACCGGTGGACAAGGCGGCGCGGTGGTCTGCAATGACGAGGAACGCTACTGGCGCTGCCGCCGAGCCGCCGACCGCGGCAAGCCCTTCAACCTACCCGAGGCCAATGGCAACGTCATCGGCAGCTTGAATTGCAATCTGGATGAACTCGGTGCCGCCATAGGGCGCGAGCAACTTAAAAAACTGCCGCACATCGTGGAAAAGCGGCGCCAATTTGCAACTCTATTGGGCGAACGGCTTAAAGAGTTGGAATCTATAGAAATACCGACTTTATTGCCCGGTGCCAAGCACAGCTATTGGTGGTGGCGCCTGAAAGTCAGAAGTGACAAAATCAGTTGCAGCAAGGACGACTTCTGCGCCGCACTCATGGCCGAAGGCGTGTCCATGAACCCATCCTACATAGCGGCTTTGCCTCATCGTATGGACTGGTTCCAAAATCGCCCTAACAAGCATCCCTGGAACAACCCGCTCTACAAAGGAGACCCAAAGCGGGAGTTCCCTTGCCCGAATGCACTGGCTGTAATGAAGGAATGCTTTAATCTGACCATATTTGAAAGCTGGGGCGAAAAGGAAGCCGAGATCATTGCCAAGGCCTTTGCCAAAGTCGATAAGGCATACAGGAAATAAAGACCGAAAATTCGTAATCCTAAAAAAGCAGTTGACTTTTTCCATAGATCGGCAATCAGAATTTTTTTGTCCACTTTTTTGTCCACGGAAAGCACGGCGTGGGCTGACGCCCACAACCCATTTTTTAACCACGAACCACACGAACGGACACGAAAATTTTATAGGGGTTGCTGCTCTGACGGATGGGATGGCACGCGGTTTAAAAAGTAGCGCAACCGTCCCGGTTGTGATTGATGTTTGTCCTCCCAGGTTCGAACGCTCCCATGTGCAAGAGGCAGGATGCAGGTCGGTCGGATCGATCGGATCGCATAATGCTTTGCGCCGTAGGCGTTTAACTATGCTTAACCCCAGGCTTTAGCCTGGGGTGGGAAATCCCCCAAAGGCAGTGCCTTGTAAAGGCACCACAATCAGACGGAGAAGTGCTTGTATGCCAATGACTTGGAGCTTGCTTTTCTGAAAAATCTTTCTGAAAAAACAAGAAGTCGAGTGATAGTAGTACGAAAATTTTACTATTTTTTCCTTTGCTGGCGTTGCAATAAAATGTTACAAAATTACCCTTTTTGTATCAATATTTCACTTGAGAAGAGGGTGAAGACAGAATATAATAAGCCATTATCCGGATTTTTTGCCACAGGTTACTAAAGTAAAGGAGTTTTTTCTTATGAAGCGCGGACCAAAAGTTGTTGTTTTAGGGGCAGGCAGTTATTTTTTCGGGCGTCCGGTGATATCCAACATGGTGCATAGTCCCATTCTTCGTGAGGGCACCCTGGCTCTGGTGGATATTCAGCAGGATGTGCTCGATACCATGCTTGCACTGGCGCACAAGGCGAAGGAGGCAACTGGCGCACCCGTGAAAATCATTGGCTCGACAGACCGGAAAGAGGTGATGAAGGATGCAGATTTTGTGGTGCTTTCCTTCTCCTACCGAAACACCTTTTTCCGTGAAACCGATACGCGCATCTCCAAGAAATACGGCGTCACGATGTGCTCGAGTGATACGATCGGTCCCGGCGGTATTTTCCGAGCCATGCGTGAGTTGCCGGAAATTCTGCGGGTCGCCCAGGATGTCCGCAAACTGGCACCGGATGCCTGGCTGATCAATTTCATCAATCCTTCCGCGATCATGGGCATTGGGCTGATGCGGCATGCGCCTGACGTGAAAAGTTTCGCGCTGTGCGATGGCAATCATATGCCCTTCAGCGATTTCGGCTATCTGCAACTCGCCGGTGCTCTGCCGAAAGATTTCACCTACGACGTGAATAATCCTCCCCTCGAGCTCCTTTCCGGCCTTGATCTTCGCATTGCCGGCGTCAACCACTGCACCTTCATAACGCATTTCGTCTACAATGGCAAGGATATGCAGGGGCAGCTTTATGAACGCATCCGCGAGCTGGCTGCAAAGGAATATGAAAGCGCTCCGTCCGGCAAAGCCAAGCCCCGCCTGAATTTCAACTATGCATTGCAACTGATGGATGTCTATGGACTCTATCCGACGGCCGTCAGCCATACGAAAGAATACGTCCCCTTCTTTCAGGGCTACGGCAAATGTCCGGTGACCCCTGAGCCGATCACTCCCTTTGACGGATACAACCGCCAGGAGGAAATGAATGCCGCTTGGAAAGTCACCCAGGAATATGCCGACGGTACCCGCCCGATTGACGAATTCCTGAAGACTTACAATCACGGGGATCATGCCACCGACATCATCGAATCCATGTGGGGTGGTTTAGGCAAGAAGTTCTTCATCAACGGACCGAACCAGGGCGCAGTGACCAATCTGCCTGACGATGCTTTCCTGGAACTGCGCCGGGACATAGACATGAATGGCTTCCAAGCGCTTCCGGTTGGCAAGCTCCCGCATGGCGTGCTCGGACTGACCCAGCAGGTGCTCGATACGCATGAACTCACTGTCGAGGCCATTGTCAGCCACGACCGGAAGCTGCTTTACCGCGCCCTTGCCAGCGATCCCCTCGTCAACAACCTCTCGGATGCCAAGGCCATCATGCTCGAACTCCTCGAGGCCGAACGGGAATATCTGCCTATCGAGTGGTTCAAGTGAGACAGCCCGACGGCGTCGGGCGGAGGGCAGGGGGTAGGGGGCAGGGTGCGGGTTTAAAAAGTGGCGCGGTCGTCCCGGTTGCGTTACTTCTTAAACCGCGTGCCATTCCATCCGTCAAAGCAGCAACCCTATAAAAATTTTCGTAATACTATCGTCCAACTTCTTCTTTTTTGTGCAAGATCTTCAAAAACCAGATTCGCAAGTTGCTGACCTTGAGGCTCTTTCTCATTTTTGAG
>JAPXLT010000011.1:0-35471 GCA_033809415.1 Lentisphaeria bacterium | reverse complement strand
CGTCCCGGTTGTGATTATTCTGACTGTCGTGGGGTGCAGGGGGATGTCCTTGCCCTATCCACACCGTCCACCCTGTCCACACCGTCCACCACGTCTGACCCGCACCACACGCACCACGCACTACGCACTACGCACTACAGAAGACTGACACATTACATTGAAACAAAGAAAACCCCGGGAAGTCATAGCAATTCCTAATCCTGGGAATCGGCGTCCATCTGCGGAATCTGCGGATAGAATGTACACGAAGCCCTTTTTGGACGCGGTCGAGTTAAGGCAGGGTTATCTTGAAGGGCACGGCTGGGAAGCCTGCCTGGTTGTACAAATTGCAGGTCGGATTGTTTTCCCAGCCGTAGGCCAGTGCCTTGGGAGCAGTGACCTTGCTGGCATCGACGATGACCTTGTTGTCCACAATCACTGCATCGGCCCATTGCCACTGATTGTCGCCTCCTTGCACGGCAAATCCCTCCAGCGTCCCGCCAGGGGCATTGCGCTTGAGGTCCGCGAAGCGATTGCTCGCCAAGGCCACCGGATACTGCGCCGGCAATTCGCGAGCCACCAGACCGCCTTCGAGGTTCTCAAAACTCACGGTGATCTTGCCGTCAACGAGCACTGCGCCCGTAGCCTGCGGTCCCCGGCTCGGTCGCGCCTTGCCATAGACATCATTGAGCGCCATCGCTGCCAAGCGCTTGCCAGGCGTCTCCTTGTCCAGCGGATGAATATCGCCGGATTCGCCGACATCGATCAGCACGGCCTGTCCCGTGTGGGGAATGCGCTGCGCGGCAGTCTGGGCACCGCGCAAATCCGCCCAGGCGCAGGCCGGCGACGGTTTGTCGACTTTTGCCCTGTAGTTGGCCAGTTGGCACCAGTAGAATGGCAGCTTACTGTGTTTGAAATGCTCGCGCCACTGCGAGACTAACTGCTCGGTATGCTCGAGATACCAACGCGCCTTGCCGGCATTGCTCTCGCCTTGGTACCAAATTACGCCGGCCAGTGTGTACGGTTTCAGTGGCGCGATCATGCCGTTGTAGAGGTAAGTCGGCGTCCTGTTCGCCGTCGGACGTTTCGAGATTTTCGGATAGTTTTTGTCTGCCTCGGCATTTGTCGCGAAGCTGTACTCCATGCTATGTTCCCAGTTGGGCTTGACCACGCCCGTCGCTGTGCGTAATTCAATATTCAGCCGGAAATCGCCGCCCGGTTGGAAATAGCGATAGGCAATAATATTCTTGCCAGGCTGGAGGCATTTTTTGTCGATCCCCGCCCAAGTGCTGCTGTTGCTCGCAATCATCGCCAGGCTGTGCTCTCTGACCAGTTGACCATTGCAGTACAACTTGCCGGGAACGCCACTGTGACGCAGGTTGAAAGAAGCATTGCCGGCGATGTCCTTCTCGCTCAGCTCCAGTACCGCACGCAGCCAGCCTGCACCATTGCCCGGTAGTTTGTCCAGGTTGGCGTCCTTCCAGGCGTCATCCGCCGGCATGCCCGTTGACTCGCGATCCGCCCGGTCATACTGCTTCTCCCAGGCGGCGACATCCTGCTGGAACTGTTCGAGTCGTGCAGGATACTTCTCCAACGCATCAAGAAGCCTTTCCCAATCGGCGCGCGCATCGGCTGACAACACGGCTGCGGTTTCCCGCTGCAACCACGACTCGATGCACGAGCCGCCCCAGGATGCATTGATGTAGCCCACCGGCTCATTCAGTTCGCGTTGCAATTCCCGGGCGAAATAATAACCTACGGCGCTGCGATAGCGGTTCGTCGGGATGGTCTGCTGCCAGCCGCTGCCCTTGAGCACCGTGGCCGGCTTCGCCTCGCCGACGCAACTGACGTTGAAGGTGCGCAAACGCTCGTTGCTTACCTGCGCAATTTCATCCCGCCCGCCTGAAGCACCCGACAAGCCGAATGCCATGTTCGACTGCCCGCTGCAGAGCCACACCTGCCCAACAAGAATGTCTTGCAGGATGATCTCGTTTTTCGCGCCCTTGACCGCCATGCTATGCGGACCAGGGCCAACGTCATTGAGATTGATCCGCAGCAGCCAGCGACCCTCCGCGTCGGCCACGGCATTGGCTGTAGCTGTGGCTATGCGCACAGCAACGGCTTCGCCTGCATCGGCCGTGCCAAACACCGCCGTCGCCGAACCGCGCTGCAACACCGCATGGTCAGTAAAGATTTCCCCTAGTTTCACGTCAGCATGCAAAGCATTGCTGACAAACAGAGCTACGATGACAAGCAGGTCGGACAATTTCTTCATGATTGACTCCTCGAGTTAAGGTTTTTATTTCAAGTCCATATTTTTTGCATTATACCAAATGAAAGCATTTTCTGTACAATAGGCATCTATTTTTTTTGAAAGAGTATGATCTGCCGCATACTCTAATAGATAAACAGACAAACCGGAGTTTTTAACTTTTGCGAGATATTCCTTAAAATATGTTGTTTCTTCTGCTGTTTGCGCGCCATAAGTTCCAGTTTCAAAATTTATGCTGGTAAATACTGTTTCTTGGTTTACAGCATCAAATAAATACTTATTTTCGTTTATACACCTTGTTACAAATGTATCACCGCCATTGATTACAAGTTTCATGTTGTAATTTTTCAAGCCTTGTAAAATTGCGCAAAGTCCTTGGTATATAGCTTCAGTTTTAAAGTTGTAATACACATCAGCATTATCTAAAAAGAACCCATCAAATCCCATGTCCGAATATTGCCTGCCTAATTCATTGACTATGAAATTTTGCCACGCAGGAGCCGCGGCATTAATCCAGCGTTCATCCGGCCAATCTTCATATACGCCAAGAAATAGTTTTTTAAAACGATTAAAATATGGCCGATATTCTTCGACAGCCCCTATATTCAAGTAGCCATATACTTTTTTCCCTTCCGCATGTAATTGCTTAATTTGTTCTGAAGTGAATTCAGAAGGCTCGATTACAACAAGACGGTATTCCTTTAATTTATCGTATTCGTTTCCGTTTATACCAAGAAATACACCGTATGGTTTTATCATGGTGGCTTTCCCGTCGCCTATGCTGTATGTATAATCCTTTCCTGTTTCTGCAAACACCGCAGGCATGGCGCCAAGCGCAACGGCAAAGATGAGTGCCCCAACCCATCGAGCGCAAGAACTTCCTGCTCCTTGAAATATCGTTGCAGCCCAGGCAAACAACTCCCAATTATGGCATTGACTATCCCATCTTTCGTTGGCAGTCATTACCTTAAATTTCCTTAATTCTTTATGCGTGAAACTGAATCATCCAAAAACTATAAGTCTTTATTCGGAAAAAGCAAAAAAGTTTTTTTGTCATTTTTTTAACCACGAACCACACGAAAAGACATGAAAATTTTCGTGTGGTTTCGTGTGGTTCGTGGTTAAAGGGAATTTGCAAAATTGCTGGTGGATAATACATTTACTAGATTACTTCTTTTATTTTTGGCCGTTTTTTTTGCGGTCAGCTATGATGAACTGAAATATGGAGAGTAGAGATGCGAGTAACGATTTGTGCGAATGAGACTGCGGTTGCCAAGGAAGCCTACAAACTGGTGCGTGACCGGGTGGTGAATCAGGGTGCGAAGGTGTTGGGTCTGCCGACGGGCAGCTCGCCGATCAAGCTGTATGCCGAGATGGTTGCGGGGTATAAGCGCAAGGAAATTGATTTTTCCGATGTGCATACTTTCAATCTGGATGAATACCTGGGCCTGCCGGTGGAACATGAACAAAGCTACCGCAATTTCATGAATACCCAGCTGTTCAATCATGTTAACCTGAAAGCGGACAACATCCATTTTCTCGATGGCATGACCGATGACCTCGAGTCGGAATGCATGGACTACGAGGCAAAAATGGAAGACCTTGGCGGCATCAAATTGCAGATTCTGGGAATCGGACGTGACGGTCACATCGGCTTCAATGAACCTGGCACACCGCTGTATTCGCGTACGGGCTATGTCACCCTGGCACCGGAAACCATCGAAGACAACAAACGCTTCTTCAAATCCGCAGATGAAGTTCCCCGCTGGGCACTGTCGATGGGCGTAGGCACGATCCTGGATGCCAGAGAAATCCTGTTGATCGCCACCGGCACCAACAAAGCCGATGCGATTGCCGGCATGATCGAAGGTCCGATCACCTCGATGAACACCGCTTCCGCATTGCAATTGCATAACGAAGTCAATGTCATCATCGACGAAGCAGCCGCCAGCAAACTGGCGCGGAAAGAACATTACAAGAAAACCGGCGGCAGCGCAAACGTAGCAGATATGTACGCCTACCTGATGGCCGCACGCAAAAAAGCCGGCCTGGATTGAGTCTGTTCCCCGGGGGCTTGCCGGGCATCCCGGGGAACATTAGTGATGTTTGAAAAGGAGGCACTCATGCAGGAAAAAGTCAGAGATATTGCCATCCGAATCAAGGAATTGCGCGAGTTGAGTGGAATATCCCAGGCGGAGATGGCTCGAAGCATTGGTGTAAGTGAGGAATATTATCAGTCCTACGAGGCCGGGAATGAAGACATTTCAGCGAGCCGCCTGTACGAAATCGCCCAAAAGCTTGGTGTTGACCTGGCGCTGCTGCTGACTGGCAGCGTGCCGCGGATGAATACTTTCAGTGTGACCCGCAAAGGCAAGGGGGTCAAGGTTGATCGGCGCAAGCAGTACAAGTATCAGGCCCTGGCCGCCAATTTTGCCAATAAGAAATCAGAACCCTTCATAGTGACTGTCCCCCCACGGGGTGACGACGCGGAAGTGGCGCTGAATCAACACCCCGGGCAGGAAATGGATTATGTGCTCGAAGGACGCCTGAAAATCGTTGTTTGCGGCAACGAGATCATTCTCGAGGAGGGGGATTGCATTTATTATGATTCCTCGTATCCGCATGGAATGGCAGCCCTGGGCGACCAGCCGGCAAAATTCATTGCGATTATTATGTGATTGGCAGCTGAGGCGCTGTCCCAAAAAATAACGCTTCTATAGATGAAGGATTGACCATGTCGTTGTTATCTCAATATCTGGTGCAGACAGAGTTTTCATCGTATGCGGATTTTTATCAGAATTTTCGCTTGCGGGTGCCGGATCATTTTAATTTCGCCTATGATGTCTTGGATGTTTACGCCGAGCAGGAACCGCAGCGCATAGCCATGGTCTGGACTGATGACAGCCACCAGGGGGATCAGCGCATAACCTTTGCCGAACTGCAAAAGCGCACCAACCAGTTTGCCAATTTGTTCCGGAGTTACGGCATTGGCAAGGGGGACCCGGTGATGCTGATCATGAAGAGCCGCCATGAATTCTGGCCGGCTTTGCTGGCTTTGCACAAACTGTCCGCAATTGCCATCCCGGCTACGCACATGCTGAAGAAGCATGACATCGAATACCGCATCGAAAATGGGCAGGTCAAGGGGATTGTGGCGGTGCCTTCGGAGGATTTGCTCGAACAGATCGACCAGGCCGAAAAAGAGACCGGGGTTGTCCTGAAATGCAAAATGGTCGTTAATGGAACGCACCAGGGTTGGCAGACTTATGACGATGAGATTGCCACACAGTCCGTAGACTTCCCTTCACCGCCGCGCTCGGAGCGCAATGCCAACTCGGATATCATGCTGATCTACTTTACCTCCGGCACGGCAAGTTTTCCGAAGATGGTTTCACATGATTTTGCCTATCCTCTGGCGCATATTTTGACTGCCAAATACTGGCAGAATGTCGAGGAGGGCGGTTTGCATTACACGGTGGCGGATACCGGCTGGGCGAAAGCAGTCTGGGGAAAGATTTACGGGCAGTGGCTGGCTGGCTCCAGCGTGTTTGTCTATGACTATGATAAATTTGACGCAGGGCACATGCTGCAGGAGGTTGTCCGCAACCAGGTGACCACCTTTTGCGCACCGCCGACAATCTACCGTTTTCTGATCAAGGAAGACCTCAGCCACTATGATTTAAGCTGCCTGAAAACCGTGGTGGTCGCCGGCGAGCCGCTTAATCCCGAAGTCTATCACCGGTTTAAAGAAAAAACAGGATTGAGCCTGAGGGAGGCTTACGGGCAAACCGAATTGGTGGTGACTACCGCCAATTGGCCCTGGCTTACGCCAAAACCCGGCTCGATGGGCAAACCTTCCGCTGGATATCAGATTGAATTGCTGGACGGCGAGGGCAACGTTGTCGAAGTCGGCGAAGAAGGTGAACTCTGCATCCGGACGGACGCCGCGTTGCCTCCAGGCATCTTCTTAGGCTATCACCGCGATGCTGAATTAACCGGCAACGTGTGGCATGATGGATACTATCACACCGGCGATGTGGCCTGGAAAGACGAAGACGGCTATTTGTGGTTTGTCGGGCGTGCGGATGATGTGATCAAGAGTTCAGGGTACCGGATTGGTCCTTTCGAGGTGGAAAGTGTATTGATGCAGCACCCGGCGGTCCTTGAATGCGCTATTACCGGAGTGCCGGATGCGGTGCGCGGGCAGGTGGTCAAGGCTACCATTGTGTTGAGCAAAGGCTACAGCCCTACCGATGACCTGAAACGCGATCTGCAAACCTTCGTCAAGGAAAATACGGCGCCTTACAAATATCCGCGTGTCGTCGAGTTCGTCGAGGCCATGCCGAAAACCATCAGCGGAAAAATCCGCCGAGTTGCCCTCCGTGAGAACGAAAAATAACTTTTTTAACCACGAACCACACGAAAAGGCTTGGCGCGGACTGATCGCCCGCAACCCACACGGACGGGACACGGACTTTACACGGACGGGACACGGACAACAAATCGGACGGATCAGTCGGATCGGACGGATCAAGTAGATCGGTCGGATCGGTCGGATCGGTCAGATCGGTCGGAGAAAAAAGACAGGAATTGGCAGTACCTTAAAAGGGCTGTATGCCAATGACTTGGAGATTTCTTTCCAGAAAAATCTTTCTGAAAAAAACAAGAAGTCGAGTGATAGTAGTACGAAAATTTTTATAGGGTTGCTGCTTTGACGGATGGGAGGGCATGCGGTTTAAAAAGTAGCGTAACCGTCCCGGTTGTGATTGATGTTTGCCTTTCGATGCCCGAATGCTCTCCGCTGCAAGAGGCAAGATGCAGGATCGGTCGGATCGGCGATGTTGGAATCAGCCCTGTAAGGGCGCGACATAATCTCTGCCCATCGTCCATCGTCCATCGTCCATTGTCCATTCAGCAGTCCATTCTTGTCTATTCCGTCCATCGTCCATCGTCCATCGTCCATTGTCCATTCAGCAGTCCATTCTTGTCTATTCCGTCCATCGTGTCCATTCCTGTCCCTGTCCATCGTCCATAAAAAATCTTTCCCAAAAAAGAAGAAGTTGGGCGTATTTGCAAAAAGGCACGAAAAAATTTATTTTATGACAAAGTATTGGGGTTTGCGATGCTGCTTCCGGAAGACGCTTGGTGAAACGCCGAAATCTTTTTTGAATGCCGTGCTGAAGATAAATTGATTGCTGAAGCCGCATAATTGCGAAATTTCGCCAATGCTCTTGTCTGTGCGCTCCAAATACTCCTGCGCACGCTTTAGGCGAATGCGGCGCAAGTATAGTGAGGGAGTCATTCCGGCATTGTTTTCTCGGAACCGCTTGCGCAGGGTTTCTCGGGATATACCGCATTCCGCTGCCAGAGTCTTCACCGAAATTCCTTCATTCCAATGGCGATGCATATATTCACGAATAGCTGCGAACTCGTCATTCCACAGGCGGGTGTCTGAAGCTTCAAAATTTGCCGCAAGATGGCGATACAGAATTCCTTGCAACAACCAGACAGCCTGTGTGTCGTCAGGAGCGCCCGGAAGATGCTGATAGATGCTTAAAATGCTTTCGACTGCATTGAAGTCTTCCTCTGTCAGTTTCAAGCGCAGATTCCGCATGATCTCCAACTGCTGGATATCCTTTTCGTCCATCGTGAAGGTGATGGCCACCAGCGAGTAGTTTTCACTGCTTTCCAGCACCCGTGATGTATGCGCCTGATAGGGAAAGTACAATACCGCATCTCCAGGCACCATCGGTATCCTTTGATTGTCCAGATGCTGCATGATCTGTCCCGAGGTCACAATTTTCAACACCATGCGCTGATGCACATGCTCACCGAAAAGCTCTTCCGAACTATCGGTGTACCATGCAATCACGTTGCGAGGCAACACAGACCAACGCATATTCATTCCACCAGCCATCAGACTCGGGAGACGTAAACGCCCGATCGAGACGTCATGCTGCTTTAAACGTTCTGCGAACGATGGCTTGATATTTTCAGGCGCTTGGCATTTTCGTATAAAATCAGTCATCTTAAACATTCCTTTTGTGCCGATTTGCATATATAATATTAAGGTAACAACAGATAAATGCAAGAATTGGCGCCTGAAAATCCTGCCGAAAAGAAGGACAGGCAATATTTCTTTTTGTCAAAGCAAAGGAAAAGAGATGCTGACATCGAAAGCCGTCAAAGAAAAAGCCCGCGAGCTAGGCGCAGACTTGGTTGGGATTGCGCCGGTTTCCCGCTGGGAAAATGCCCCTGTCGAACTCAGGCCTCAGGCACATCTTCCTGAAGCGAAATCGGTCATTGTGCTTTCCATTCATCACCCGGACGCTTCCGTGGAATGGGGAGGATTGCCCAACAGCAATTACAGCGGCCCTTTTCAGCTTGGCATGATTCCAAAACTGGATACGATGTCATGGCGGATGACAAAATTTCTGGAAGGGCTGGGGTATGCTACGATACCGCTTCCCTGCACAGGTTTCTGGCGCCACCGCCCATACAAAGGGATTACCACTACCAACACCGCGAGTTTCAGTCACCGTCATGCATTTATTGCTGCCGGACTGGGGGAATTCGGGTGGAATAATCTGGCATTATCGCCCGAATATGGTCCGCGGAATCGCTTGGTTTCGCTGATCACCTCTGCCGAACTCGAACCGGATGCGCTCTATTCGGGTGAAAGGCTCTGCGACCGTTGCGGCATGTGCGAAAACAAATGTCCCGGGAAAAATTACCGTAAAGAAATGCTTCTCGATCCAGGCTTTGATGAGGTCAAGGTCGGAGACAAGGTATTTCGCTACGCAAAACTCAACCGTTTCCGCTGTCTGTGGGGCGAGCAGTTTGCGCTTGATATGGATCGACTCATTGAAGTGACTGAAGACCTCGATGAAAATCGCCTTTATGACTTCATCGAGAGCGGCATGGAGCGTCCGGGCGGGGAATTCGGCAACTGCTTCCGTTTCTGCATGAGCAAAAACATACGCAAATGGGAAACGAAGTATACGACCGCGCCACGCCGGATCAAGAAACAGCAGAATATCGAGGTCGAACAAGTGCTTGATGAGATCAGGCGGATAGCGGCCAGCGGCGGTGCTGACCGCTTGGCGATTCAGCGCAATGACTTCCCCGAAGCCGCGCCGAGTTTTGTCAAAGGCTATCCGGTCGAGCATTTTACAAAGTCGTTTCCATATGTCATAACCCTCGGGCGGACACTGCCGGAATATCCGGAATATCCATTCAATGACGATAACCGCAAATATCTATCGGTCACCACTAAAGTTCGCATCGGCATGGCTGCCATGGATATCGCCCGGTATCTGGATGATCTTGGCTTCGAGGCGGTGCAGGATTGGACCGAAACAAACAATTTTGCAGCGGCTCGCGCCGGCTTCCGTCGGGATTCCGCAAGTCCAGCCCGGGCAACCTCCACCGGGGGTCAGAGTTGTTTTGATATCATTGCCGAACGTTCGAGCGATAGCATTGTCATTGCTGGAATGGCGGCTGACAACTTGGCAATCCGCAATCAGCCAGTTTCCAGCAATTCCCTGTTCACCAACTTTCCGCTTCCTGAAATCAATGAATCCCTGAAGATTGATTCCACTTTATCAGGCAAGAATATTGACCGTGTTGCGATTATTCGGGCAGATCGTCTCAAGGGTATTCCCGGCATTTCTGATCCGGAAAAAATCCTGCCGGGATGCCGTTCGGTTCTGGTGTTTCTCACCGGCATGCCCGAGCGAATGGTCGAACTCGCTGCTGCGCAGGAGGCGGAATGTGCGATGAGTTACGCCTATTCTCAGTATCAGTTGATTCGGGAAACCCTATGGGCGGCCCATGATCGTGCCACCGAACTCGAAGCACAGGGATTTACTGCACTCCCAATAGCAGACTTGGCGGAAAATCCAATCCGGAACTTGGCACCGTATTGGGAATTCGCCTGGGCGAGACTGGGACACCCGGATCTGCGGCAGAATGCACCGGCGGCAGCAATCGCCGGACTCGGGGAAATCGGCGCCAACGGACTGCTGTTGACCCCGGAATTCGGACCGCGCCAACGCTTTTCGTTCCTGCTGACGACAGCCGTACTCGAGGAAAGTCTGCCATACAGCGGGCCTTCGCTCTGCACACATTGTGGAAAATGCGCACAGGCTTGCCCGATGCAGGCATTGTCCACGACGGCTTTCCCCTATGCCCGGGATGAACGCAAATGCCGTTGGTCGCGTACCCTTGGCATGGTGCCGGAATCCGGCATTTCATGTGCGGGTTGGAACGTGCAACCTGGCGAAATCACCGATGATATCGAGGAAGCCCAAAGCCGCAAGGACCCCCTTCAGTTGAAGGGATACAAATACCCGAATCAGGTCGATACCGTCGTCGAACGATGCTTGCAAGCCTGCCCTGTCGGCAAAACAAAATCAGGAGCAAAAAAATGACTGCCAAAAGCATTTTCCACCATATCGGAATCATCGGCTTTGGAGCACGCGGACAGGCTCTGGCTACAACGTTTTTTAAAGAACTGCCGGAATACGGGCAGATCACTGCCGTAGCGGACATCCGCAAAAACATTGTTCCACGTCCGGAGATATCATTGTATTCACCGGATTTGAAATCTTACACTGATTATCACGATCTTCTTGCCGACCCGGAAATCGACACTGTCATCATCACTACCTGGCCCGAGTCTCATCTGGAAATTTCCAAGGCGGCACTTCTGGCCGGCAAGAGTGTCCTCTGCGACAAACCGGCTACCGCTTCGCTGGATGAGGCGCGGCTGCTTTATGAATTTGTCACGACGCACGGTGGGCATTTTCAGTTGGGGTTGAATATGGCCTACCGTCCTGCATGCCGTAAAGCAAGCCAGCTGCTGGCCGATGGTGCACTCGGCAAAGTCTTCTTTGTGCGTGGCTTCTGCGATGTCGGCTATGATTTTGCCCATGATGTGATTATACGTAAATTTGCGGGCGACAAAAGCGCCTTGATCCTCGGCAAACTGACCCATGACGCCGACTTTATGCAATTTGCTTTGGGAACTTATGCGGAAGAGGTCTGCGGGCACACGGCAAACTTCCAGCATCAGCGTCGCGGCGATGGAGCGACTTCCGATGATACCGCATCGATCTCCGGCATCATGCATAATGGAATCTTGTTTTCTCTGGCGTTAAGCTCGTGTTCCTCGAGCTATTCCAGAAGTTTTCACTTTTTCGGTGAGCGCGGCGAAATGTTTTTTAATGTCAAAGACGACTTTATCGAGTTCCGATATGCCGACGGCAAGACCCGAAGAGAAGCTACGGAAAGCACTGCCGGTGCACACGGTGGAGCAGACCGCGCAATGCTGATCGACTTTTTCAACTATGTCGAAACTAGCCCGATGCAGCCTCGCTGGCCCGCGCGCATTTTAAGCAGCATGATGTTGCCCCTGGCGGCAATGGAAGGCAAACTCATACAAACAGGCAACTTCTACCGCAGCGTTGTGAACTGATTTCTTAACCACGAACCACACGGACTTTACACGGACTTTACACGGACGGGACACGGACAGCTGGTCAGTTGGATCGGCGATGCCGGAATTAGCCCTGAAGGGGCGCGACATACCAGCCCAGGGCAACGCCCTGGGTCAGGGATCACACCATCGGCAAAGCCCTGTAAGGGCGCGACATAATCCCTGCCCAAAATTCTTGTGTGCCAAGGTAGGCTTTACGCAATTGCGTCGGAGGCGATATGGAGCGCCGGCGGCTCGCCGGCATCAGCATCGCAATCCCTCGTCCATCCCACAAAAGAAGAAGTCAAGTGATACAGTCAATCTATCAACAAACCTGCAATGTGTTTTCATTGGATGAAGTCCGGCGTCTTACGCAGGAACTTCATGCGATAGAAGAGAATTGCACCTGGCCGGACTTCGAGGCTTCCGCTCGCTTTTGTGCTGAAACGATGCGGAAAATTGGCTTTGATGATGTGCAAGTGATCCGGCACCGTGCCGATGGGCGTTCTACTGCTTTTGACTGCACCATGCCACCCGCTTGGCGCAGAACCGGACGCTCATTCGCAGAAGTCCGTATTGACGATGATTCCCCGTTGCTGTTGGCGGATACGGAAGAAATACCATGGTGTCTGGCACCATGGAGCAGCGGTGATGGCGCCTTGAATGGTCCCCTGGTTTACGCCCCGCTTGGAACGGTTCCCCAAGTTGCCGGCTGCTGGGTTCTGCTTTTTTCCGGCAACGGCAACCCACCGTCCGGCGAATGGTTGCAACGCCTCGCTCATGCCGGGGCTTTAGGTGTACTTGCCGCAACTTCACCGGAACTGGCGAAGTATCCGGACTCGATTGTCTGGTTCAACGGGCGGGGAGCATTCGGTTGGTACCCCGTGGAAAAAGATCCGTCCATTCCGATGTTTTTCATTACACCACGCCAGGCAGGACTTCTCGCAGATGCTCTGAAAGGGAACCGCAAGGCCGCTATTCGTGCCGAAGTTCATGCTCATAACTACTCCGGCAGCATCTATACGGTCACTGGTATCATTCCGGGACGGGAAAAGGAAGAGTATGCGCTGCTCTCACACCTGTACGAGCCATTTCTCGCAGACAATGCCTTCGGCTTCGGCACAGCAATGGAGATTGCCCGTGTGTTGCTCGAACTGCGCCTGAAGCCACGCAAAACACTGCGTATGGTGTTTTCGATGGAATTGTACGGTTTTGCCGCATGGCTTGCGCGTTCGAAGCAGCAGAATATTGTTGCCGCCTTAAATCTGGATAGTCTGAATCATGCGATCAACCGAAGCATCGTATTCCGCCAGTCCCCTTTCTGTCAACCATGTTTCACTGACTGGTTCTACCCGCAATTTTTCCGTAAACATCTGCCGGATGCAGATTTCCAAATAGTTGCCGGGGACCTTTCGGACGACACCTTTCCGGGAGACCCGTTGCTGGGGGGGATAGCAGTCAACTGGCTTTACAATCCATCTGGTCCAACGCATCACTGCTCCTGCCCGGATTTTGCCCCTGACTGGATTTGGGCACAGCAGCAATTGCCAGTGCTGACTGCCGCAGTGCTCGAGCTGATTTCAAGAAAGCCACCGATCCAAAAAATTGCCGCCGCGCAAATGCGGGAATACAAGACTCGAGTGCGAGAAATTCTGGACGATCCCGAGCTTTCCAACAAACAAAAACGTCTCGGGGTCGAAAGTTTCTATGATTATTTCCGGCACAGGATTGCATCAGCTGAGCGTTTTGCCGGAACTCCGCGCAGTGACGCCAGTCCGTTGCAGAAAATACGCGACTGGGCAGCGAGACAAATACCGGATAAACCCTACGAAGAATTCGAACCTATCGAATACAAAGCGATGCATACCGTGGTGCGCAGGTTGCGACCGACACCCTTTTCACTTGCTGCAATCCCGTACGAGGAGCGTCGCAGTATCCGGGTTTCGCGACTGCTCTATTCGCTGTTCGATGGCAAGCGTTCGTTGTTGGACGCAGTGTGGCTCGAGGAACTCCTAATCGGAAAACGCGCCAGCAACGAAAGCATTCAGGAAGAACTCGAACGCCTGAAGTATCTGGCAGAATACCGCTATGTGCAACTGCACCGAAAACCGGATTGCACCGAGAAAATGTTTCGTGATGCTTTGCGCAGCCTTGGAATTACCAAGAATATGCGCATCGAGGTGCACTCCACTTTCTCGTCACTGGGAAATATGATCGGCGGCCCGGAGGCGGTCTGCCGCATCCTCTGCGAAACCGTCGGCGAGAAGGGGGCGATTTTAATGCCGGTGTTCAACCATTATCATTGGGAGGATACTGACGGCGTTTTCGATCCCTTGCGTTCCAAGTCGCGGGACGGCATCGTCACGGAAGTTTTCCGCCATTGCCCAGGCGTTTACCGTTCCTGGGACCCCAGCCAATCCGTGGCGGCATGGGGGGCAGATGCGGTTCGTTACACAAAAAACCACCATTTGACCGCCACCTTTGCCGAGGATTCCCCGCTGGGACTGCTCGAACAGGATGATGGCTATGCCCTGTTGATTTCATGTGGAAAAGCCATCTCTTTCATGCACGTGGTCGAACATACCAACCAGGTTCATTGCCTGGGTGTCCGAAGTGAGGAATATCCGGCATTGCTGCCTGGTATTGGCATGACGCGTTTACGCACATGGGGCTGGCGCAATGGCACTTGCAGGGCATTTGATCCGCAAAAAATCTATGCTGCCATGCGGCTTGCCGGAACGCTCGAAGAGTGCATGCTGGGCAATGCGCATCTGCTCTTTTTCCGTCTCAAGGATTTTCGGAAAGCATACGAACAGCGACTGCGTGATCCAGTCTGCGGATGCTCCGGATGTCCAGTCCAACCACGTAGGAAATCATCATGATCCAATGCTCTTCACTTAAGATTTTTTAACCACGAACCACACGAAAAGGCTTGGGGTGGACTAACGTCCACAACCTATTCAAACGACAAAATGAGTGTTTTTAATGGACAGGGACACGAATGGACATCATGGACAGAATGGACGCGATGGACAGGCACAAAAAATGTCACCTGCTGTACGTGTCCATTCCTGTCCATTGTCCATTGTCCATTCAGCAGTCCATTCCTGTCCAATTCCGTCCATCTTGTCCATTCTTGTCCATGTCCCTTGTCCATAAAAAATCTTCACAAAAAAGAAGATTTTAAGGAGGAGTAGTACGAAAATGTTGAGTTAAGAGTATTGCATCATGATCAGGTTCAAAACATTCAGAGTAAATTTCACCAAGTTCTAAACAAAAAAGGAGAATACAATCATGAATTGCCAATTATCTGCTGGTAAGGCCATGCCTCGTCTCCGTGCTATCGAACAAGGCAAAATGAATTCATCAACATTGCCTGGGTCGATGTCGTCAAACGCAATCTGCCAATCGAGTAGGAAAATGCCGTCAGCCCGTTTTACCCTTATAGAACTGCTGGTAGTCATCGCGATTATCGCCATTCTGGCATCGATGCTATTGCCGGCACTAGCAAAGGCAAGGGAGACGGCGCATCAAATCACTTGTATTTCCAAGCTGGGACAGATTGCCCTGGCGTCCATAGGATATGCACAGGACAACGACGATTTTCTGATGCCGACCATCTGTCCCAATGGCGTATACAGTTACGATGACAGCTGGTGGTATGTGCGCATGCTGTTAGATGGGTCCATTGGGTTGAGCGGTTTCGAATGTCCTTCCAACTCATTGAATGCCTGGTTTGATTCGGCAAACAACAGTAACGGATATAACTTTTCCAGATACAAGCTGTTAAAAGGACATCACCGCACCTTGCAAATGAACGGCAGACTGGGAGGTTTTGTCTACGAAAACGGGAATGTGTTGCATCCGCCGAGGATGCTTTCCAATGTCATCTATGCTTCAAAAGCGGCTTTGGACTACTGCACAACCGTAATCACCCCATCGAGCAACGCCCGCAGAGGCTATCAGGAGGGAACTTATCTTGCAAGATACTATAAGCGTGATGAATTCTATGCGACGCCAACCCATCGCGGCAAGTATAACATCGGTTTTGCAGATGGTCATGTCGAGGCGATGATACCAGCGGCCTATTACTTTAATGTCTACAAAACTATGCCCCTGATTCAGGAGGCTAGCGGCAAGTACCATCGTTTATACAACGGTAATGATTGGTAATTTCAAAGGTGACTTGATATGAAAAGAACAATTTACTGCGTTTGTATACTGTTATCCCTCACACTGGCGGCAGCTGAGGCGGAAAAACTCTTGCCTGAAGTCGTCTGGAAGCCGAATGAAGCCTATCTGCTCAAGTCACTTTGCGGAAGATATGGCTGGCAAAATGGCATCGAGCGAAACAACGGGCAAAAAATGATGTTCCAGCAAAATCATACAGAAAATTCTGCTATATGGGGATATGCGCCGGGAATGCAGAAAATAGGTTTGCCGGAAGACCGCCCGCTGCTGGAAAAGCGCCTGGAACTTTTTCGGGCACATAAACTGCCGGCATTAGGTCGGATGTACATTTTTTTTGACAAGCAAATCCCATATCCGACCAGTGAAGAACTCGCTGAACTGGCCGCTAACCCGGGCTTCCTCGGATTTCGCAGCATCAACGAATGGGGCACTCAGCTGGATCGATTGATGAAAATCTGCTTTCATCCTGAAACGGTGCGAGAGGCCGCATCTCTCAAGATGATGCCGAAAACGAAGGACTTTTTCCCGCCCGATATGAAAGAACCCAAAACACGGGAAGAATATACTGCCGCCGCACAATATCTCTGGACAAAAAGCTCCGCTCCCTTTGATGGACAGGTGCACGTGCTTGATGGCAGTCACTACTGGGCAAAAGCATGGCCGGGCGGCTGGGGAAAAATCCGTTCCATCATCACTGAAAATCGGCTTCCATACCGGAGCAATTCGATTACGCAGGCAATTTCACGGGGAGCTGCCAGGATGTGGAACGTTCCTTACGGCTTTCTGCAGGCATATGACTGGCATGCGCGAATTGGGCATCCGACATTCAGTCACATGCAGACTCCGCGTGACGCCTACAGAAATCAGCAGGGGCTGCTCAAGATCAATCCAAATCTCTACCGCCGGCTCTGGTACTATCAGCTGATGGGCAACGCTGCATTTATCGGGGACGAAAGCGACCAGAACCGTTATGCCGACTGGAGCGGCAGCGGGCAATTCCGGCTGAGCTGGTACGGCGAACTCTGTGAGGAAGTGCGTGAATTCAACGACCTCTTTCCTGATCTGGGGGCGCAATACAATCCGGTGGGTTTGCTGCTGGGCTGGCACAACGGGTGGGCATATCGCGGAGACAAGGCATTCTACCTTTTCCCGTATAATCAGGGCGAACACATGACCCGCGAGATCATTCATCGCGCAATTTTCTGTTTTTCTGAAAACCGCGCCCCCATGGATGAATTCGGCCCGATGCCGTATGGCGACCTGTTCGACATTCTCAGGTTTGATACACCAAAGGGAGCACTGCCGCAGAAACTGCTGGAAAACTACCGGGTTCTGTTTTTAGTCGGAGATCATCCGCTGGCGCCGGAACATGCCAAAGCCCTCATGGAATATGTTCATAACGGCGGGGTATTGGTTATCAATGCCGCCCATAAGCTCGCTGCCTTTCCGACAGCTTTTCTTGGCGCTGAACCCGGAAAACAATTCAGCTCCTGCGAAATCATCACGCCGGACGGCAACAAGCTCAGTTCCGGAGACTTTCTTTGCACGGAGTTGACACTTGCAGGTGGCCGTAAACTCTATGCGGATGCCGAAGGGCGAGTTTCCGGCGTCATCAACGACTACGGCAAAGGTCGGGTCATCACGATGGGGATGCACTATCTTCTGGAAACCACCCCTGTGCATGATGGCAAAACCACGAACTATAAACTGCTGACAGTGGCAAATGATCTACTGCGACGGCTTACTTCTGAACTTTTGCCGTTCCAGCTGACCGGAGAACATCTCGACGAACGGCTCGCCTATCAGATCAACCGCAAGCCGGACGGCTGGGTCATTGCGTTTTATAATAATGCCGGACGCTTTGCCGCTGGTAAAGCGTATCATGGTTATATCGGTCCGGATGTCGTTGACATCAATCAAAGCGTATCGTTCAAGATGCGACTTGCCCCGCAACTGAAACATGCAGTCAGCCTGCTGAACGGCAAAACGCTTTATCCTGAAGGAACTTCCACTCATCGCGAACTGGAATTTCTGCTCGAACCCGGTGAATTTGACATTATCGAAATTGCCGAGAAGGAAATCCCGCCACCCACTTTGCAGCGCCCGGTTAACTTGGCATACAATGCAGCCGTTTCGGCAACTACCAGCACGCCCGGCCATGGAGCAGAAAAGGCCGTGGATGGCGATGAGGACTTCCTGTCGGCTTGGTGGGGAGAACGCGCCGCCGGAGATTCCCTGACAGTGGATTTAGGCGAAAAACAGACGGTGCATGCCATACGCCTGCTCCAGGCATGGAGTTATGACAATACTTTCTTCCCGCGAATCTGTTGCTTTAAGGTTGAAGCCAAATTGGACGAAGAGAACTGGCTGTGCGTAGTCGATGAAAGCCGGAACATCATGCCGGAATCACGCAGAGGGGTATATCGGCGCTTCGAGCCGGTGCAGACGCGTTACCTGCGAGTGACCATTCTGAGCAACTCGAGCAGACAGGGAGCGCAGGTCATCGAATTTCAGGCATTCGGCGACCGTATGGAAACGGTGATTGTGCCCTGGGAAATCGACCCTTCCAAAATGTCATTTCCGCAATCTGTGCAGACGATGTCCAAACGCGAATACCTCTCCGCAGGAAAGATTCCGTTGATCTCCCAGAAACAGGATGAAAAACCCCCGGCTATGGATCGTGCATGCTATCATCTTGGAGAGCTTTCCATCCGCGGCAGCAAATTTTCCCGCGGCATTGGCGGACACGCCAAATCCGAATTGGTATTCAAGCTAAATCCCGCTGACGAATGGAAATTCTTTACTGCATACGTTGGCATTGACGACAGCTCCAATCCCGTCGGTACAGTGGCATTCCGAGTTTTTGTTGATGGCAAACTGGCTGCGGATTCCGGTAAATTAACCATGAAATACGGACCTGTTCCGATCTTTGCCGATGTCAGCGGTGCCCAAGAACTAAAACTTGTCATAGATGATTGCGGAGACGGCATCCAAGGAGACATTGCCAATTGGTGCGACGCATGCCTGAGAAAATAGAAGCATGCTACTTCCATGAAATTTTTTTCGTGTCTTTTCGGGCATTTCGTTGTTTAAAAATTCCTCGGTATCCAGTCACTGCTGCCTTGCGATTTGATTTTTTGTATTGTCAACTTACGTTTTCTGCATGCCGAGAGTACCTGACATACAAAAAATACCAGTTTCCCTGCTTGAAGTGCGGGATTTAACAGTCGAGTTTGATACCGATGATGGGATCATCCGGGCGGTGGACGGGGTGTCTTTCCATTTGCAGCCTGGTGAAGTGCTTGGGCTGGTCGGCGAATCCGGTTGCGGCAAATCCGTTACTGCGATGAGCATCCCCAGACTGATCCCGCAACCCCCCGGGCGAATTTGCAAAGGCGAGATTCTTTTTTCCGACGAAGACCTGCTGCAATTGCCCATCTCGCGCATGCGGCAGATCCGCGGCAAAGAGATTGGCGTGATCTTTCAGGAGCCGATGACCGCACTTTCCCCATTGCAGCGCATCGAGCGCCAACTGGCCGAAGTATTCCATCTGCATACGGAATTGCCTGCCGCTGAAATCCGCGCACGAAGTCTGGCCTGGCTCGAGAAGGTCGGAATATCGGATCCGGAGCGTTGTCTGCGCTGTTATCCGTATGAGCTTTCCGGTGGCATGCGCCAGCGGGTGATGATTGCCATGGCCTTATTATTGCAGCCTAAGCTGGTGATTGCCGATGAACCGACGACTGCCCTGGATGTGACTATTCAGGCACAGATTCTCGCACTGCTGCTGGATATGCGTCGAGAGGATACGGGGTTGCTGCTGATCACCCATGATATGGGAGTGATCTGGGAAATGTGCGATCGGGTGGCGGTCATGTATGCATCGCATATTGTCGAGACGGCGCCGGTAAAAGAGCTATTCGAGCAGCCATTGCATCCCTACACGCAGGGCTTGCTTGCTTCCATTCCCAGTCTGCACCACGGCAAAGGCCCCCTGCCGCATATTCCAGGGCAGGTGCCCAGCTTGCTCAATCCGCCAAAGGGCTGCCCTTTTGCAGACCGCTGCCCGAAAGCTGTCGATCAATGCCGCCAGGCGATGCCGCCACTCCAATCCGTAAATACAGAGTCACATCAGGCGGCTTGCTGGTGCACGGAAACCTGAGCCAATCCGTCCTTGTCGTCAAGTCCCAATAACCGAAGGAATATTAAAATGGCAAGTATTTCTTATCAAAAAACGATCCCAATACGTTGTGAGACCGAAATTTTGATTGCCGGCGGAGGGCCATCGGGTATTGCAGCTGCCTTGGCGGCAGCGGGGCAGGGACGCAAAGTTCTTTTACTCGAGGCTCAAAGCTGTCTTGGTGGTTTGGGAACTGCGGGTTTGGTCCCGGGATTTGTCACCTTCGGCGACGGCGAGAATTTTTTGTCGGATGGAATTGGACGCCTGATTTTGGACAGTCTAAGCCGTGAAAAGGGGCCGTCCTATCCCGGCAGTCTATATTCAATACCGGTAGAATTGCTCAAACGTGTATACGACCGCCTCCTGTTGCAGGCCGGCGTGGAATTTATTTTTCAAACCCAGGTCGTAGATGTTATCCTTTGCGGGGATCGTATTGATATGGCGGTCTGCCAGGCAAAAAGCGGCTTTTTTGCCGTCAAGGCAGATCAATTCATCGATTGCACAGGGGATGGCGATGTCTCCGTATGGGCAGGTGCACCATTCGAGAAGGGAGATGCCTCCGGCAATGCGATGCCTGGAACGCTGTGCAGCCTTTGGGCTGGCGTGAATTTTGACGGGCGTGATCCGAATATAGACTTCATGTCGGTATTGAAAAAGTCCTTTGCGGATGGCGTTTTCACGGTGCCTGATCATCATCATTCCGGCATGACACGGGTAGGTAAAACGCTCAGCGGAGGGAATTTTGGACATGCATTCGGGGTGGATGGCACTGACGAGCGCTCGATTACCAAGTTCCTGATTGAAGGCAGAGCACGCATGCCGGAATTCGAACGCTTCTATCGCGAATATGTGCCCGGTTATGAAAATCTGGAACTGGTTGGTACTGGCAGCCTCATGGGCATCCGGGAAAGCCGTCGCATTCAAGGCGATTATGTTTTGAATGTGGAAGATTTCAAACGGCGTGCTGTTTTTCCCGATGAGATAGGGCGATACTGCTATCCGGTTGATATCCATCCTGCTAAACCGACAGCGGATGCCTACGCCGCGTTTGAAGAAGAATTTCGCCGGAACTTGCGCTATCAGAAGGGGGAAAGCTACGGGATTCCCTATCGTTGTCTGATTCCGCGCAATGTCAGCAATCTATTGGTTGCAGGACGCTGTATTAGTTGCGATCAGAAGATGCAGGCATCCATCCGGGTCATGCCAGGCTGTTGCATAACCGGGCAGGCCGCTGGCATGGCCGCCGCATTGTGTTGTGAAGGGAAAATCAATCCCAGAGCAGTCAAAGTAGGTGATCTGCAACAGAGATTGAAAAAAATCGGTGCCTGGCTGCCGAATGCACATTGATAATTTTATTGCTCAACTGATTTTAGGTCAGTCATAAACAATTCCCAGCGGTTGGCGTTTGGCTATTGAAACGACCGGTGGCAGAACACACAAAAACGGTTGACATGCCTTTTTCCGCAGGGTTGTGGCGTCTACTGGTCGAGCACTGTTTCGCTGTACAAGCGTAATTCTGTGAATTCGCCGGCCTCCGCCAGTCCTGGTACCACGTTCTGCATTTTTCCGCAGTAGATATCCAGCGACGGGCGATGAATGTGACCAGCAAAAATAGCCAGCAACTCCGGTGTTGCAAAAACATCGCGATGAAAGTCATAGGTGCAAGCGCTGTGGCCATTCTCCGGCCAACGTTCACGCCCTTCGATCTGCCAATAAGGGTCCGTTGCCGCGCACCACTTGGGGTGCCCGCAGCCAAAGAAAATGGAACGTCCAGGGACGTATAGCGGCACGTGCACAAGCAGTATCATAGGCTGTCCGCAGGTGATCTGCGTGCGGAAAAAATCGCGTTGCTCGGGTAGAATTTCATACACGGAATTGTCGATCAGCACGACTCGCAGCCCGCCATGTGTTTCGGCATGCATCAGCGGCTGCCGACCTTGGTAGAGCGGCGCCAGGCGTCGTCGGCACCACTCTTTCCGCAGAGCGATTTCACTGCCCGGCATGCCCTCGTAATGCCAATCGTGATTGCCCGCGATATAGCTGTAGGAGATGCCTGTGTCCTGCAGGGTCTGCGATAGATAATCTACCGCTGCCTCCGACGGAAAACTACTCATGTCACCCAGCAAAAAAAGGTGATCGACCTTCTCTGCCACCGCTCGTGCCAGCGTCTGCTCCCAGTGGGTTTGTGCTTGCGTGTAGTACTCGGCCATGCGCTGGCTGTGTTGACGATAGGGAATGCCGCGTTCGTCGTCAAGCGCCAAATGGCTGTCACTCAAGATGAAAGCACGCCAGCCGTCGGTAAATGCGGGGTGACGCAGGCTGACTATCGGGCCATCAATGGCAATCGTCGGCATAATGATTCCAATACCTTTCATGTATTTTGCCGCGTACTCGTGGCACATGGAATAGGACGGACTGTCCCCCCGCACCCCAATACTCTTAACTTAACGCTTTGCAACCATACAGACGACTCAGCTCCATAAAGCCGATCTTGGCGTCTTGGCGGTTGGTTCCTCGTTGTTGAACCGCCAAGACGCCAAGGACGCCAAGCAATTGGAGGAAACAACAAACCAGACCGAAATTCCGCTTGCAAGCTCATTTGTCAAAGCAACAACCCTACAAATTTTCCGCGCTTTCCGTGTTTTCCGTGGACAAAAAAATCTTAAGTAACGAGTATTTTCCCCGCATCCTGTCTCCTTTGCGGACGGAGGCTCTATAGACTTTGACCGCGAGCATCTTTTTACAAGAGGTCTTTGACATCTTGCCAATCAACGAGTTTAGAACAGGCGAGATTGATATGATTAACCAACCGGTCATGCGTATAAAAATCGACATTCGGGATCTCGCCGCGAATGATTTTAGCAAGTTCCAGCAGCTGCGGCGCATAGCGGTCGCTCATCGGCGGGAAGGTCAGGACATGCCGTCCCTTCGGATAATCTCCGCTGTCCTCGCCCAGGGAGAGTTCAAGGCGCAGAGGAATATTTAGATTTTCTGTGGGGCAGAGGTCGATGACGCCTTTGGTTCCGGCGATACGGAGGCGTCTGCCCAAGCCGTGGTCTTTGCTGCAAGCGCGCACCGACGCGACTGCATGGGGGTATTCCAAGAGCGCGATGCAGTTGTTGAGGGAGTTTGCCGGAGAATTTGCGCTTGTCTTCAGAAGTGAATAGATATTGTCCGGTTTCCCCATAAAGCGGACAATGAAATCGATGAAGTGGCAGCAGAGGTTGTACATGATGCCGCCTCTGAAGCTGCTTAGATATTCCGCATAATCTTCACCGCCATAGCAGTGGTTCATGTCGGCATAGACCTCGAAGACTTCGCCGATGATGCCTTTGCGCACCGCATCGATGCAGAAGTTCATTGCCGGATTGGCGCGGAGCATAAAGCCCATCTGGAACGGGATCTGCCGACGTTCGCATTCGAAGACGAGATCGTCGAAAGGCTTGATCTCTTCGCCGCCAGGCTTCTCCATGTGCATCGCAATCCCTTTGGCAAGGCACTTCTGCGCGGTTGGGACGATGTCAGCATTGGTGACCTCGATTAGAACGAGTTCGACATCGTTTCTCCGGAAAAATTCCTCGGGAGACAGTAGCGGGAACTTGTCGAAATGGGAGAAATCCACCACTTTTGGGTGACGAGGCGAAGTCGTCGCACGGTCATCGATGACACCGATAATTTCGAAAACATCCGACATTTTCTGCAAGGTCATGATCTTGCCGACAGCATGCTCGTGAGTTACGCCGTATTGAACAACTCTGATTTTTTCCATTTGCACTGGCTCTCTTTTTAAATTTGCAGAAGACCGCAGGCTTTCCTCCGGATCGCAATTTTAGGAAGCGACCTTTTTATTTTATCCCCATAATGTGAATATGCAAGAGCGGACGCTTTTTTTCAATGCGCTAAGGATTTTTTTAAGGATTTTTTAACCACGGAACACAGGAAAAAATTTTCGTACTATCACTCGATTTCTTCTTTTTTGTGAAAGATTTTTCTGAAAAGAAATCTACAAGTCATTGGCACGCAATTACTTGTCAAGCTAATCCGTCTGATTGTGGTGCCTTTACAAGGCACTGTCTTTTGGTGGGTTCCTCACCCCAGGTTAAAACCTGGGGTTAAGCATGGTTAAGCGCCTACGGCGCAAAGCATTGTACCGATCCGACCAATCCGACCGATCAGCTGTCCGTATCCAGTCCGTGTAAAGTCCGTGTAAAGTCCGTGTAAAGTCCGTGTAAAGTCCGTGTAAAGTCCGTGTAAAGTCCGTGTAAAGTCCGTGTAAAGTCCGTGTAAAGTCCGTGTAAAGTTCGTGGTTAAAGAATCCTTTTTTTGGTGACAAGCTCCGCATGTCATCGTTATGTTAGGAAACTGTGAATTAAAAATTAGTTTTTCTTTTGAATTCGGCTGGAAATTTTCTGAAAATGGGCTACATTGTCATTATGCTGATGGTCGCTTCATCAGTAAGAGCAAATAATGCATTATTCACCAAGTACACAAGTCGAGGAGAAATGGAATGAGAATGTTTTTCAGGAGAATGGCTGTCGTTTTGGCTTTGTCGTTCAGTGCTCTGCTGTTTGGGCAAGGTGCTGCAACACCCATCATGCCGAAGGAAGAAGGCAACCGTCCTTCACTGGCTCTGGAACTGGATTGGGCAAGCAAGTACATCTACAACGGAGTCGTTTTCAACAATCAGGCCGTCATGCTGGGCGATCTCTGCCTCGAATTCAAAGGCTTCTATGTCGGCGCCTGGGGTGCATATAACCTGACCCATTTTCAGTCCCGGAACGGATACGTTGACGAAGCTGATGGATTCTACGACAGCGAACGCAAATGGCGCTTCGAGGAGGCGAATTACTATGCCGGGTATTATTACACCTTCGATGATGCAGCCGGCCTTGGCCCATTGACCGTGGACTTCAAGTGGACCTATTTCCATTATCCTACAATAACGGAATGCAACTCCGCAGACTTGCAGCTGTCGGTTGCCCTCAATGAACTGTACAAGACGGATCGCCAGTGCGTTTCGGCGAAGGTGACTGCGTCCTACGACTATGAGATAGAAGAGACCTGGGTCTCCCTTGGCGGTGCCTATGCACTTGCCCTCGATGATGACGGCATGTTCGAACTGGTGCTCAACGGCGATATCTATTGGGGAGATGCCGCATACATGCGCAACTGGTTCGACAGCGCCGGAAATGGCTTCAGCTTCGCGGTGATCGGCGCCGCGCTGAATGTCAATCTCTCCGAGTGGTTTTCCATCGCTCCATACGTCAATGCATCATACGCCCTGGATGGACGTGTCCGCGACTGGACACGCCGGGATAGTAACTACGGACGTTTCAACAGCCGCCAGAATTTCTGGGGTGGCCTGAAGGCAAATCTCTCCTTCTGACAAAAAGCACAGAAACAACCTAGCTGAACAAGGCGGCCTTCCGGGAAGGCCGCCATTTTTCTTAATACACTATATATTATGATTTTATACATTCATCCCTTATTCATCCCTTAAGGCACGGAAAAACACGATTTTTTGGATAACCTTTGCCCATGTCCGTTGACGACAAAAATTATTGGAAGCGGAATCTGCTGATCATGTGGGTTTCGCAATTTCTGTCAATGGTGGGTTTTTCCGTCTCTTTGCCTTTTGCACCGTTTTATCTTCGAGAGCTGGGGGTGGTCGATGAGGGACATGTGCGCGCATACGCTGCTCTTGCGGCGGCATTGTCCAATGTCACCTTTGCAGTGATGGCGCCAATCTGGGGCGTGCTGGCCGACCGTTATGGCCGCAAGAAAATGGTGTTGAGGGCGAATTTCGGTGGGGCCGTGATCGTTGCCCTGATGGGATTTTCACCAAATGCTTTCTGGTTCTTGTTCTTGCGCGCCCTTCAAGGCATGTTCACTGGAACGGTTTCGGCATCGATGACTCTGGTGGCCAGCAGCACGCCCAACCATCGGCAGGGGTTTGCGCTGGGGTTTCTGAGCACCTCGGTCTTCTCTGGTGATATGACTGGTTTGTTCATTGGCGGATTGCTGGCTGAGATGTTCGGCTATCGCAGCTCGTTTTATCTGTCCGGCATGATGCTGGGCATGTCGGGTCTTCTGGTACTGCTTTTTGCCAAGGAGAATTTCGTCCGGCCGCTGATCCAGCGTGGCCAGACGATATTTCATGGCTTTACTTTTAACTGGCATGAGTGGCGCCGATTTTTGCAGCCGGCTATGCCTTTATTCATTCTTTATGTTTTTTCGACGCTCGCTCGCACTCTGGATAATTCCCAGTTTCCGTTGTTTGTCGAATATCTCAATGGCGGCCCGGGTGCGCCCAATACCGCGCGTCTGACCAGCTGGGTGCTGGGCTTGGGCAGTGTCGGCGCAATGATCTCCGGCATTGTACTTGGATATTGGGTGGATAAATATCCTTCCAAAGTCGCCAGGATTGCCCTGGTTGGCGCGGCGTCTTTTATGGCACTGATGTTGTTGACCGCTTTCTTGGACTCCCAGTCACGGATACAATTTCTGGGTATCAGCGCGACGTTGCCTGTTCTTTGCCTTATGCCCCTGCGTTTTCTGATGATCTTCTTTTCGGCAGGTCTCGAACCGGTTTGGAATGCGTGGTTGTCGAAGACGACTTTGCCGGAGCACAAGGGGGTCATGTTCGGGTTGGCGGCGACTTTTCGCTCCTTGGGCTGCATTCTTGCGCATTCGCTGGCTGGCGTATTGGCCTGTTATATGGGAGTAGTCAGCCTCTATGTTGTCGGCCCCATTCTATTTCTGCTGATTATTCCCCTGCTGGGATATTTCGAAAAAGATATTATCGGACGGATCGAGCGGATCGCCAAGGCATCCACAGCGGTGCCCTGAAAGTTACAGCAGGCAAGCCTCGAACTGCAATATTCTTAACTTAAGATTTTTTAACCACGAAATACACGAACAGACACGAAATTTTTGTAGGGTTGTTGCTTTGACGGATGGGCTTGCAAGCGGAATTTCGGTCCGGTTTGTTGTTTTCTCCGATTCCTTGGCGTCCTTGGCGTCTTGGCGGTTGGTTCCTCGTTATTGAACCGCCAAGGACGCCGAGGACGCCAAGGTTGGCTTTATGGAGTTGTATCGTCGGTGTGGTTACAAAGCGTTAAGTTAAAAGTATTGCCTCGAGCTGGGCAAGGGTAATTGGCCCCTCGCGCAAAATACGGATGTTTCCATCTGTAAGGGATGCTACTGTTGATGCAGTGCCTTCCGTCGTGCTGACTTGCCCGCCATCAATGACCAGATCGGGTTGTCCATTGAGCAACTTCGGAGCTTCCGTTGCCGTTGAAGCGGGTGGCTGTCCGGAAAGATTGGCGCTGGTGGCAGCCAGGGGTTCCTCGAGTTCCTCGAGTAAACGCAGCAGGAAGGCATGCGCCGGAATGCGCAAGCCGATGCTGTCGCCGTCCATCGAGGGCACCACCACCGTCAGAGGTCCAGGCCAGAACGCGGCGGCGATTTTGCGCAACGAATCGCTGACTAGTACACCGGAAGCAGAAGCTTGTTCGAGTGATGCGGCTAGCATTTGCAGGCGCTTTTCAGCAGGACGTTTCTTCAATTCATAAATCCGCTCCCTTCCGGCGTGATTGCGCCACAGGCATCCCAAGCCGTAAACCGTTTCTGTCGGAAAAATGACAACCCCACCGGAACGAAGCAGTTCGACGCTTGTCAAAATAATGTCTCGAGAATGTTCAGGAAGAATTTTCATGGGAAAGTGTGCAGGGTGCAGGGTGCAGGGGGCGGGGTGCAGGGTGCAGGGGGCGGGGTGCAGGGGGCGGGGTGCAGGGTGCAGGGGGCGGGGTGCAGGGTGCAGGGTGCAGGGGGCAGGGGGCAGGGTGCAGGGTCTTCTGGCCGACACGTCCGACTTGTCCGACTTGTCCGACCGTCCGACAAGCGTTTTTTTGGTTTTGGTCTTGCGCTTTTTCCTGCTGATACTATATTACTCTGTTGTCTTTATGCAGCCTGTTTACATAAAAATGATGCAAAAAACCTGTTAATCAAGGTGGAGGATCGCCTCGTATGAACGATGTTAGTACTCGTCCGAGAAATTTGAGCTGGGCTATAATCATTATTGGTTTGCTCCTTAGTTTTATTGGTTCCTATATTTTGAATTCGGCAAACTGTTCAGCGATGGTGCCGGGGGTGATCGCGGCCTGGACAACGGTATTGCTGGGCATTCTGTCCTTGGCGCGGACACATTTCGCGTTGCGCCAGGCAGTCGAGGAACGTGCCGCCAGAGAGTACCAACGCACACATGGCAACAATGAATTGTTTGATGATGCCGATGAAGCGGTGCGAATGGCCACTCGAGCCAATATTCAGTTTGTGAAATATTTCGTGCCGTTCTTTACGGTTGCACTCGGCGCGATTATGTTGTTTATCGGGCTGTCCATCTGGATACGTTGGGGGCGCATGGAGGCTTTTGCCGTGGCGCCTGCTCCGTTGCCGATGGCGATTCTGTCGGTATGCTGCTGCATTGGCACGCTGATTGCTGGCAGTTTCTTTGTCGGCGCCAGTCGAAATGCCGGCTGTCGCTGGTTGCGTCCTTCCGGCGCCTGGTTGTTTCTGACCGGTTTTCTTTATCTGCTCAGCGGCATTGCCCTGTTTCTCGAATATTTCCAGAAGGCGTTGCTGACCATTGACATCACAATGGCACGGGTTGGCATGGTGGTCATCCTGATTCTGGCGGTCGAACTGCTGCTTAGCTTTGTCATTGAATTCTACAGGCCGCGCATGCCCGGTGAAGAGGAACGCCCCTTGCCGGAAAGCCGGGTGCTGGCGCTATTCACGGAACCCGGCGGAGTCGCCCGCAACGTCGCTTCCTCGCTGGATTATCAGTTCGGGTTTCAGGTGTCCGAAGCCTGGTTCTACCGTTTCATCGAGCGTACTGTGGTTCCGCTGTTTGCGGTGATGTTGCTGGCACTCTGGCTGCAGACCTGCCTCGTTGTCGTCGATATCGAATACAGGGGAATTCGCGAAGTTTTCGGTAAGGTCACTGCTCAGGAAGCCTTGACGCCAGGGCTGTATTTCAAATTGCCGTTCCCCTTCGAACGGATCTATACCTTCCCCGTCGAACGCGTCCAGGAAATTACCATTGGCGGACACCATGAATTCCATGGAGGCGAACATGGCAAAGAGGAAAGCTATGACGAACAGGTCATTCTCTGGGATATCAAAGAGCAGCACGGCGATGAATCCAACTTCATTGTCGCTGACGATGATCATGACGCCGCAGGCGACCGCAGCCGCAAAAGCGAGCAGTTGAGCATGGGCGTGATCTCAGCGCACATCCCGCTCTATTTCAAGGTGAGAAACCTTTATGATTATGCATATCGCCATGAAAACCCGGTCAAAACACTGCAGAATGTCGCCACACGCGAGTTGATCCGCTACCTTTCCGGCGCCAATTTCTCGAGCATCCTCGGGGACAAACGCCACGAGGCTTGCGCCACTCTCAACCGGAGAATCCAGGAAGCCAGCGATGCCGCCAACCTGGGGATCGAGGTCGTCTTTGTCAGCCTGGCCGGACTACATCCACCACCTGGAGTGGGCGCTTCTTTCGACAATGTCGTCGCTTCCCGTGAAATGCAATATACGGAGGTATTGAACGCACAGACCTATGCTTCGACCCTCGAGCCGAAGACGGAAAGTGTAGCCATCACGCTGACCGATTCCGCAGAAGCCTACAAGCTCGAACGCAACCGGGTCGCCGAAGCCGAAAGCGAGCGTTTTCTCAGCCAGTTGAAAAGCTATGAGGCATCATCCGAGCTGTATGTCCTCAGCACCTATCTCGATGTCCTGCTTAACGAAGGGCGCCATGCCCGCAAATACATACTTACCGGCGGCATGGCTCAGGAAGTCCTGATCCTCAATCTCGAGAAGAAACTCAAATCCAGCCTGCTGGATTTGAATCTGGGGAATTTCCAGGAGCCGTAAGCCCGGGTGCGTTGCAGCTTTTCAAAGGTCAGAATTTCATAAACTCATGAAGGAGAATACAAGAATGAGCGACACGATCAACAAAAAGGGATTCACCCATTGGCCGGTGGTGACGCTGGCACTGCTGGTAGTGGCGATTTTTATTGTCACCATGGTGACCTTCCAAGTGAAGGAAACCGAATATGCACTGTTGAAAACTTTCGGAAAACCGAAAGTGGATGCTTCCGGAAAAGTCATTGAATACTCCCCCGGTCTGCATTTCCGCTGGCCGTTCATTGATCAGGTCTGGCGCCATGACAAACGCTTGCAATGCTATGAGTTGAGCAAAGGAAAACATGAGCAGATCACGACTAAGGACCAGTACCAGATCGTTGTCTCGACATACGCACTCTGGCGGGTCGGCGACCCCGGACTCTTCCTGCGCCGCATGAAATCTACCGACGAGGCGGAAGCCAATCTCGATGCAGTCATCCGCAACAGCCGCGCGGAAGTCATTCCGCAGCATAATTTCTCGGAGCTGGTCAATATCAAATCCAGCGAATCGAAAATGAAGGAAATCGAGGACGAAATGCTGGCGCGTGTCAAGGAGGTCGCCATGCGTGAATACGGCATCGAGGTGACCAAAATCGGATTCCGCCAGCTCGGATTTCCGGAAGCGGTCTCGAGCAAGGTCTTTGACCGCATGAAAGCGGAGCGGGCCAGCAAGTCGGAAAAATATCTCGCCGAGGGCAAAAGCGAAGCGCAAAAAATCCGTTCGGAAGCCGACCGCAAGGCCAATGCCATTCTGGCGGAAGCTGAAGCAGAAGCCAAGCGCATCCGCGGCCAAGGCGATGAAGCCGCTGCAAGATATTACGCAGTTTTCAGCAAAAATCCCGAACTGGCCAAATTCTTGCGCAGCTTGGAAGCATTGAAGATCAGCCTGGGTGAAAATGACACCCTGATTCTGGATACGGAGACCCCGCCGTTTACGCTGTTCAAAGCTGGAGCTACCGAGTTGAGGGATTCCGCAGCGGCACAATAATTTCCGGACTGGAGGACAAGAGATGTCAGATGCGAAAATTAAACAACCAGGTCCGAATGAGCTGGAGAATCAGGATTCCGGCATGCGCTCTTTGGTGCAGATGCTGCGTGGCCTCTTTTTCTGCCTGCGGATTCTGATTATTCTCGTTTTTATTTACATGCTGTTTAGTGGCATGTTCCGCGTTGACGAGCAGAATGAGGCGATGCTGTTTCGCTTTGGCGCATTGCAGCGCCGTGTGCTCGAACCAGGGCAGGGGGAAACCCCGATTCTGACCAGCGGACGTTGGTACTGGGCTTGGCCGGCGCCGATTGACTGGGTCAAGTTCATCCCTGCGGAGAAATCTGTCACCGTTGATACGGGCAGTCTGTTCCTGCCCTGGACGAATCCGCAAACCGGGCAATTGCAGCAAAGCGAGGGACCGGCCACTTTGAAACCCGGCACTGACGGCTATGTGCTGACCGGTGACACCAACATTATGCACACGAAGTGGGATGTCGTCTATCGAGTGGTTGACGCAAGTCGCTATTATCTGGAATTTTACGATGATAGTGATGCGGAGCCGGGGTCAGGCAAAAAACGTCCCGCCCGCGGTGCGGATGCCATTATCCGCAATCTGCTGGTCAATGCCGTGATTCAGGAAATGGCTACCTGGAGCGTCGAGGACCTGCTGGGCAACGTCCGCACCCTCGAAGACGGCACCGTCGAGAATATCAAGGACAATATCCAGCGCCGCCTCACCAAGTTGCTCGATGAAGTCGGCATCGGGGTGCAGGTACAGTCCGTCAATATGATCCGTCTGATCCCGCCGTCTGCAACCGCTGATGCTTTTGAAGAGGTCAATTCCAGCTCGGAAAAGGGACGCGCAGAAATTTTGGAAGCACGCACTTACCGGGATAAGACGATCCTCGAGGCTGAAGGGCGTAAATATCAGATCATCAATGAAGCGAAGAGTTATCAATCCCGGGTGGTTGAAAGTGTCAAGGCAGACAGCTCCTACTTTGAAACGGTGCTTACGGAATACAACCGCAATCCCGCAACCATGCTTACCGCACTGTATACTGATGCTTTGCGCGAAGTGCTGGGAAAAGTCTCCAACAAATACATTGTTCACCGTCGCCCGGATGGACAGCAGGAATTGCGCTTGCAGTTAAGTCCTGTCCCTGAAAAAGACAAGCCGGCGCCGACTCAACCATGAAGCGCCGCTGAATTTGTTTTGTGCGTCTGTCCGGCTCCGAATGAAGACCTTTGAGGATGACTGAAATGGCTGAAGAAAAAGAACTACAAACTGTAACAGTCCGTAAAACGGGTTCCACGGCAACTCGCTCTGATATGACCAGGCTGGGAATCGCTCTGCTGGGCGGTATCCTTGTGCTGAACTCCTATCTGGCCAAGCTGTTTTTTCCGGTTGCAATCGATGAGGTCGCCCGCGACCTGAGCGCGTTCATCGGCGCTTTCATGCTTAGCGTGCCAATTTTCTGGGAGGCGGTCAAAAACCTCTTCAAGGGGCATGTGCGGATGAACGAGCTGGTGGCCTTGGCTTTGATTGCCGCCTTCGCCCAGCGCGACTACCGCATGGCGGGCGCAGTGGCATTTTTCATGCTGATTACCATCACCATCGAGAAACGCACGGCCAAAGGCGCCGAAGCGGCCATTGAAGCGGTGGTGCGGATGACCCCGCGTACGGCTCGACGCATTAAGGACGGCAAGGAAGAAGAAATTGACGCATTTACGGATTTGAAGGCCGGAGATGTCTGCCGGGTGCGCCCCGGCGAGAATTTCCCGGCGGATGGTGTGATTCTGACGGGCAGCAGCACAGTGAATCAGGCCAGTATCACTGGTGAATCCCTGCCCGCTGACAAGAATGTCGGCTCCGAGGTGTTTGCCGGCACCCAGAACCTTACCGGTCGTGTGGATTTCAGGGTGACACGGATTGGTACCGATACAACCCTTGGCAAAGTCCGCAGCTTGATCGCCGATGCCCAGCAAAGCAAGCTGCCGATTATGCGTCTGCTCGATCAGTATATCGGTTATTATACGCCGGTGATTCTAATGATTGCGGGCTTGGCCTGGTTTATCACCGAGCGCATGGACCGGGTGATTGCAGTGCTGGTCATGGCCGTGCCGGCAGCCCTGGTCATCGCCTATCCCTCGGCTGTCATTGCCGCCGTTTCAGCGGCGGCCCGCCTGGGCATCCTGATCAAGGATGTCTCGAATATCGAACTGGTATCCCGAATCAAAGCGGTGATTTTTGACAAGACCGGCACGCTGACCGAAGGAAAACTGGAGGTGGCTCGCTTGCAGCCGGTGGAAGGCGTCGAGCTTGCGGAGCTGTTGCAGGTTGCTGTCAGCGCTGAAATGCACAGTAACCATCCTGCCGCCGAAGCGATGCGGAAACTTGCCAAGGAAGCCGGAGTCACACCGATCGATTCCGGACACTACGAAGAGGTGACCGGCAAGGGCGTAAAGGCCGATGTCGGCAGTAATGCCTGCCAGGTCGGTCGCGAGACCTGGTTGCAGGAACTGGGCATCTCGACAGAGGCTTTGCAGGAGACCCTGGCGGCGTCCGAGTGTGAAGGCATGAGCATTGTCTGTGTCGCCCGTGATGGCAAGGCCTTGGGCTGGATTGGCCTTCGCGACGCCATCCGCCCGGTCAGTGCGGAAGCGGTTGCTCAGCTGAAAGAACTTGGCGTGAACCGTTGCAGCATGGTGACCGGTGACAACCAACGGGTGGCTGATGCGGTGGCCGCACAACTGGGCATCGAGGAAGTCTATGCAGGTTGCCTGCCCGAAGAGAAGGAGGCGGTCGTGCGCAAAGTCAAGGAAAGCGGTGTCGTTGTCGCAGTCGTCGGGGATGGCGTCAACGATGCGCCTGCTTTGGCCGCCGGCGATATCGGTATCGCCATGGGCGCCTTCGGCAGTGACGTGGCCGTTCAAAGTGCTTCGGTTGCCCTGATGAACAATGATTTGAGACGAATTCCGTTTTTTATTGGACTGGCCCGCAAGACGAAAGTTCTGATGCATCAGAATCTTGCCATCGGACTTGGTTTTATTATTGTCGGTGTCTATTTTGCGATTCTGGGTGATATCACACCAGTCGGGGCTGCTCTTTTGCACAGCGTCAGCTCCATCATGGTGATCTTCAACAGTGCGCGGCTGGTACGTTCCGGCGAAGTCATGCAACAGGAATAATCATATATGGTAGCAGAGAACAGCAATATCGTCGTCGAGGCCGTTGGACTGACCAAGATTTTCAAGGATTTCTGGGGACGCCCCAAGGCTCGTGCGGTTAACAGCATTGACTTTACCATCCGCCAAGGCCAGGTCTTTGGTCTGCTTGGGCCCAATGGCTCGGGGAAATCCACGACCGTGAAAATGATTCTCGGTCTCCTTTATCCCAACCGGGGAATGCTGAAGGTTTTCGGCGAGGAACCCCGCGATGTCGATATGAAAAGTCGTATTGGGTATCTGCCGGAGGAAACGTACCTGTATCGCTATCTGACCGCTATGGAAACGCTGGATTTCTTCGGAGCCTTGTTTGGCTTGAGCGAAGAAAAACGTCGTGAACGCGGCGTTCAGCTGCTCGAGATGGTCGGCTTGTCGCATTCGGTTGACCGTCCTGTCGGCGAATTCTCGAAGGGTATGGCTCGCCGTATCGGCCTGGCACAGGCTCTGGTCAATGATCCGGATTTGGTCATTCTCGATGAACCAACCAGCGGTTTGGATCCCATCGGCTGCCGCGAAGTCAAGGACGTCATCCGTCTTTTGGCCTCGCGTGGCAAAACTGTTATTCTCTGCAGCCATCTGCTGGCTGATGTGCAGGACGTCTGCGATGAAGTTGTTATTCTCTATGGCGGCAAAATCCGTGCCAGCGGTGCCTTGAAGGAGATTTTACGCGAAGAGGACAAAACACGCATGGTTGCACCTCGCTTGAGTGAGAATACCGTGCAGGAATTGCGGCAGTGGCTTTCGGCACATGGTGTCGAGGACCTTGCACAGGTGCGCATTGATAATCCCAGTCGTGATCTCGAGGAATTTTTTCTGGATGTCGTGCGTCAGGCACAGGAACAGAGCGTCGATACGGCGGGTGCACATTCCGGCGGTGAAATTCCGGCATATCTGATGCAGGGCGAGGGCGAATCAGCTAAGGATCGCGGCAAAGCCGTACTGGATGCACTGCGGCGTCCGGAAGCAGCGCCGGTTGTTTCGAAAACAGAAGCGGAAAAGCCCGAAAAGCCCGCAGTTGATCAGAAGAAGCTTGCTGAACTTGGCGCAGCCCCGGTTAAACCGGTCGAACCTAAACCTGCCGCCGAAATCGAGGCCGAGGCCAAAGCCAAAGCACGCGAAGAAGCCAATATAAAACTGTCAAAGCTGAATAAGTAAGGGTGCAGGGTGCAGGGGGCAGGGG
>JAPXLT010000010.1:0-36425 GCA_033809415.1 Lentisphaeria bacterium | reverse complement strand
TCCTTTGGCTGGTGGCCCGAGCGGGGCGGCAACACCCGTTCCCATCCCGAACACGGCCGTTAAGGGCCCCTGCGGCGATGATACTGCGTTCAAGAGCGCGGGAAAGTAGCGCGCCGCCAGCCTTTTTATTCAAGGCGCCTCCGTGCCAACGGAGGCGCCTTTTTTTTCAGGGTGCAGGGTGCAGGGTGCAGGCGTTTTGCTCTGTCCGACGTGTCCGACGTGTCCGACGTGTCCGACGTGTCCGACGTGTCCGACGTGTCCGACGTGTCCGACGTGTCCGACGTGTCCGACGTGTCCGACGTGTCCGACGTGTCCGACGTGTCCGACCCTGCGCTGCGCAACCGGGACGGTCGCGCCACTCTTAAACCTGTCCCCTTGCATTATTCGTCATCGTTTTCCGGCTCGCGATTCTTTTTTGGCTTTTTTTCGGTTGTGAGCATTTCTTGTAGTGCGTTCCGGGTGATTTTGTCAACATTCGTCAGCAGGTTTTCGCGCAGTTCGGGACGATAGCGGAGCAGGTGGTATGCATGCCCGAACTTCTCCATGCAGCGCAAGGCATTTTCGGGAAGGCATTGCGGGTAATTCCCGGTTAGCGGGTCGCTTTGCTGCTTACGCAGTATCTTGTCATATTTGCCGTTCAGGAAATCCTCCAATATCGGGCGGAAAGCAACGCTGCATGTTTCCGTGGGGCCGGTTTCCCATTTGCGTATTGTCGACCAGTTGGCGGCGAACAGACTGGCGATGCGCTGATAGGGCATCCCGAGCTGAAGACGCTTGTTCTGGATCCGTTTGCGGATTGCGGCGTTGATTTTGCCGTCAAAATGGATTTCTTTTTCTTTTTCTTTTTGATTTTCCATTTTTTCACCTGCCTTTCCTATTGGATGACACATCATGGAACGGTTCCCGGCTGGCCAGCCTAGAGATATCGGAAATCTAACGTTCAATGAGATTATTTCAAGTAAAAATATGAACAATCATAAATAATCATAGAGATTCCATAAATCATAAGGAATCTTTATGCTTTTCAATGGGATAGATTAAATTATCAATATCATATAAAATTATCCATGCACGGTTTTAAGCAGTTTATCCATGCTTTTTTAATTATTGACAAAGAATAGAAATAAATGGTAGAATACATGAAATAAGCAATAAATCCATGCATCTTAGAAAATCAGCCATTATTCAGAAAAAAATATAAAAAGGCAATGATCATCACTAGACAAAACAGGATTAGCACGGTGACTTTTAAGGTACTCCAAGGGCGTTTCCCCTGGACTTCTCCCGTCTGGGCATTAACGAGGAACGGATAGGTTTTTCCCTGGAAATGGAAGGTGTTGGCCCAGAGCGGCAAGAGAATTAATTTGAAGCGAATCTCCCGGTAATCAATATCCACATCACTGATTCTCTGTACATCTCCACCGATATCGGCACGAATAGCTGATTCGATGGCTGATTGCATCAAGCGCGGCAAATCGTACGCCAATCGAGGTGCGCGCTTTTCAGTTCTGGCAGCTCATGCTGGCGGTCTTCCCGATGTTGCCAACTCGTTCCACGCCATCAATACCTTCGTTTTCAACGACAAACTCATCACTCTGGGTCAATTGCGGCAGTGCTTGCTGGACAATTGGGAAGGCAACGAACAACTCAGAGTCCAAATCGCATCCTCAATTGAGTATTACGGAAACGATAACGACCAGGCGGATCAATTTGCCAAGCAGGTCTTTGACGCATACGTCCAAATCTACTCGAAGCAGACCTCGACACCGTCCGGAGTCCTCACCCCCGTCGGCATTTCGACTTTCGGGCGCGAGCTCGCCTACGCCCCCAAGCGCTTGGCAACCGCCTTCGGCACCAAGCACGGAGTCCTCCTTGCCCCAAACCTGTCGCCAACGCCAGGAACCGAAAAGCATGGGCCAACCGCCGTCATTAATTCGTTCTGCAAACACGACTTTACCAAGCTCAGCAACGGAACTCCGCTAGACATGAAGCTCCATCCTTCCGCAATCCAAGGAGAAGCAGGACTGGATTCACTCGTCGCACTCATGAAGACCTTTGTAAATCAAGGCGGCGCCTATTTGCAAATAGACGTCGCGGACAGCCGAATTCTTCGTGACGCGCAACTCCATCCAGAACGTTACCCCAACCTGGCTGTCAGAATCTCGGGATGGTCGGCACGCTTCATCACCCTTGACAAAAAATGGCAGGAAATGATTATCGCAAGAACAGAACTCGCTTAAACATAGAACAGTGTTAGAAAATTTTCTACAGGGTTGTTGCTTTGACGGATGAAAGGCATGCGGATTTGCGGTTTGGTTTGTTGCTTTCTCCGAATGCTTGGCGGCCTTGGCGGTTAATTCTTCTTCATTGAACCGCCAAGATGCCAAGAACCGCCAAGGTCGGCTTTACGCAATTGCGTCGTCGGTGTGGCTACAAAGCGTTAAGTTTAAGTTAAGAGTATTGCCCTGCACCCTGTCCCCTGCACCCTAATCACTTGACCAGCACTTGGTCGTCGGCAATGCCAGTGATTTTCCAGGAATTGTCAATTTTCTGCAGCCGGACGATGAAGTGCCGTATTTCGTCATAGTCAAAACTTGCGCCTGTCAGTTTTGCTTTGACGACGCATTCAGCAGCGGCGTGATTTGGTGTTTCGATGTTGATGGTGATACCCATTGGTGTAATGCTGATCTGTTCACACATGGCGCGGTAGCGAGCCAGTTCACTGATCAGGATTTCGTTGCTCATCGAACCTCGAAGTGGGGCACCTTCTATGTCAAAGGTGACCGAATCTGCACACAAGGTGCCGAAATCAAACATCTTGAGGGCCGATACCGCTGGGTTTTCAGCGGAACTCTTATTGACTATTGCACAGGCTTGGTGAAACCGCTTTTTAATACGTTTGCTATCATTCGGGCGCAACCAGTATGCCACGACGGCAGTTAATGCTGCAACCATCAGCAAAGATAGAAGTTTACGGTAGTTTTTCATAAGAATAAAGAATCCAGTTTTTTTCATTCATTTTCAAGGATATGGACAAGAATGGACATCATGGACATGATGGACACAAATGGACACGTCTTTATGGACAGAATGGACACGTACAGCAGGTGACGTCCTTGAACCTGTCCATTAAAAAACGAGCCATTTTCCGACGTGGTTAAGAGAATGAAAATGTCCTGATGAAGAGGTTAGATGAGCAATTCAGGGTGTGGTGTTTCCGGTACGTTTTCTGAAGGAGATTGGCGTTCCGCTGATGCGGCGCAGTTCGACCTGTCCGAATTCATGCTGTTCGATGGGCATGGAGCGGTTGTCGCCGACGACATAGACGCAGTTTTCAGCGACCGTTCTGGGTTCGAGATTCCAGTCGCAGGGGGTAAGCGATGCCCATTCATCCGGCAGGATTTCGCCATTGAGCAAAAGGGTTCCATCACGGAACTCGACAGTTTCGCCGGCCAGTGCAACGACCCGTTTGAGTAGGAAGATATTGTTTCCGGCCATGCGAATGACTATGACATCACCGCGTTTTGGAGTAGAGAACCAGTAGGTCGGCTGCCAGTAGAAAAGCAATTCCCGTTGTTGGTAGGTTGGCAGCATACTTTCGCCATTGATCCAAGCCGGGCGGCAAATATACCTGAAGAACAGGAAAGTCAAAGTGCCCAGCACCGCAACCCGAAGCAGATACGAGCGGTTCAGGGTGGGCAGCAGAAAGCGTTTCAGCATTGCCTTTGTCGGATGCTGATCATTCTTCTTCATCGTTTTCCTTCGCAATGCGGCGATGAATGTGGACATTCTGCACAAGTCCTGAAAGCAGCATAATGCTGATCATGAAGGACCCCCCGTAACTGACATACGGCAGTGGAATGCCGATGATGGGCACGGCCTGAACTGTCATGCCGATGTTAATGATCACATGCGTGGCAATGATGACCGCAGCGCCCAGTGCCAGGCTGGCTCCGAAATTGTTTCTTGCCAGCAGAGCCGTGCGGCAGAAACAGAGGATCAGGCAAGCCAGCAGAATCAGCAATACCATGCTGCCGAGAAAGCCGGTTTCTTCGGCAATCACCGAAAAAATGAAATCGGTCGGGGCGACTGTTTTGGGGAGATATCCCAATACATGATGGGTTCCCTTCAGATACCCTTTTCCAGTGATGCCGCCGCTTCCAACGGCCAGCAGGGATTGTTCGGCATTCCAGGTGTCGCGTAATTTGCCGTCGTGAACAGTAAAGAATTCTTCTACCTTCTGACGTAAGTGTTCTTCCATGCGCTTGTTAAGCAATGGTTTACTGGCCACCAGCATGGCCTGCGCCGGTGGTTCGAGGAAGACCTTGATGCGGCTACGCTGATGGGGTGCCATCAGCCGATAAGAAAGGGGCATGGCAAGCAGCAGAAGAAGTCCCCCGGTCAGAATCCAGCGCCACCGCAGTCCGGACAGGAGGATCAATGCCGCCATACATGGCAGAAACACCAGTGCGGTTCCATAATCTGGTTGCAGGCAGATCAGCAAGACCGGCAGCATAGTTACAAGGATGATGGCCAGGGCAGGGGGCAGGATACTGTTGCGCAAAGCCGGTCGGGTGCCCAGCCAAGCGGCAAAAAAAAGAGTACAAGGCTTGGCGATCTCTGACGGTTGCAGTTGTCCAAGTCCCGGCAGAATGATCCAGCTGCGCGCTCCATTGATTGTTTCTCCAATGACAAAAAGCAGGCAAAGCAGCGCGATTGCAAACAAGTAAAGCAATCCGGAAATTTTGCCGAGGCGGCGGTAATCAATCAACAGTGCTGCAACATAGGCTATGCCGCCAACTCCGATCCAGAGTAGCTGCTTGTACCATTTCCGGGCAAATTCGCCGCCGATTTCAACCCCGGTACCGTAAATAAAGATGACACCGATAGCCAAAAGAATGAATTGCAGCAGTATGGCCAGCAGATCAGCGCGCTGCAAAAAACTGTTTTTTTTTCTTGGATCAGAAACCGACATTAATCAAGGACGCTTGTATATTAGTAAAGGGTGCAGGGTGCAGGGTGAAGGGTGCAGGGTGAAGGGTGCAGGGTGAAGGGTGAAGGGTGCAGGGTGAAGGGTGCAGGGTGAAGGGTGCAGGGTGAAGGGTGCAGGGTGCGGGGGACAGGGTGCAGGGGGTTTGTTAAGACTATAAATCAAAGTGGAGAAAAAACAATATGGATATGGTAACTTTTCTGTTGAGAAGTACTTTGGCGGCAGTGCTTGGCGGGGTGATCGGAATTGAACGCGATATACATGGACGTGCTGCCGGTCTGCGCACGCATATGCTGGTCAGCGTGGGTTCTGCTGTGTTTACCCTGATTTCCATTAATCTGTCGGCAGAGTGGGGAAAAGTCGGTGATCCTGGGCGGATTGCTGCGCAAGTTGTCTCCGGCATTGGTTTTCTGGGCGCCGGCACTATCCTGAAGTCTGGATTTTCGGTGCGTGGTTTGACAACGGCAGCTTGCATGTGGCTGGTGGCGGCGATAGGCATGTGCTGTGCTGTAGGCTGGTATTGGCAGGCCATGTATGTGACCGTTGGCATGCTGGTGGTGTTGCTGACCGTAAAAAGAATTGAAAATAAACTGCATCGTTTGTTCACTCTGAGAATCACCATCGTATCCACTACCGGCGATATTGCCGCAAGGGTGCAGGAATTTTTCGCTGGCAGAAATGATATCTCGGTTACGTCAACGGATGCCTCGCTGGACGTCAAGAACGGCATGCATAAGATTGTCTTTGTTGTTGATACAACAACGGATCGCAGGCAGCTGGAAATTTCACGCGATATTTATCAGGGCATTATCGGCTTTGAAAGCAGTCTGCGGAATCTGAAAATCGAGTGCATTAGCTAAGGGTGCGGGGTGCGGGGTGCAGGGGGCGGGGTGCAGGGGGCGGGGTGCGTGGTGCGTGGTGCGTGGTGCGTGGTGCGTGGTGCGGGGTGCGGGGTGTAGTCTGCGTTTAAAATAAAAGGAGGAAAAGCGATATGGATATCAGCCAACTGGTACGCAGTTCGGAGAGCCGGGTTGTTGCCATCGAGGTTAATGAACAGGGGCAGTGCGAGCTGTTCCGTCGAACGAAGGCGGGAGTAGTTGAAGGTGAAATCCGTCCCTTTTATCCCTGGTTGTTGACCAGCGGGGTTGCACTGGCTAGCCAACTGGAGCAGGTTTCGGATATTGTCGAGTTGGCAGGTTCAGGTGCCATGCGGGTGCGCGTTTCCTTTCAGAATCTCGCCAGCTACGAAAAAGCCATCAAGGATTTAAAAAAACTGACTAACCAGAATCCCAGTTCGCCGTTGGCACCATACCGGATTTTCAGTGATCTTACCCAACAGATGCTGACCATGATACCGTTGCGCCTCTTTCGGGATATGAACTTTTCGGAATTGCGGCGTATGCAACTGGATATCGAGACCCGAAGCGGAACGCCCGGGGTTTTCCCGGATGCAAATAAGGAAAGCGACGAAGTCATTCTGATTTCCTTGCGCGATAGCACTGGCTGGGAGGTTTGTTTGTCCTCGAAGGGGCAGGGGGAGGCGGCACTTTTGCGGCAGATGATCGCTCTGGTGCAGGAACGCGACCCTGATGTCATCGAAGGGCATAATATCTTCAATTTTGATCTTCCTTATCTGGAAACGCGTTGCAAGCGCCATCGTATCAAACTGGCGCTGGGTCGTGGGAATCGCGTGGTTTCCAGCCGGAATTCCCGTTTCAGCGCGGGAGAACGCATCATTCCCTATCAGCGCTACTCGATTTACGGACGGCATGTCATCGATACTTTGCAGTTAGTCATGCTGCATGATGTCAGCCAGCGGGACATGGACAGTTATGGTCTGAAAGCCGCCGCACGTTATTTCGGCATCAACTCGGATACTCGTACTTACGTCGATGGTGCAGATATCACTCGGGTTTTTGATGAAGACCCCGAACGCCTGAAAGCCTATTGCCTGGATGATGTCCGGGAAACCGATGGGATCAGCCGCTTGCTATCACCCAGCCATTTCTATCAGGCGCAAGTGCTCCCGCTGACCTATCAGAATTGTGTCAGCAGAGGCAATGCCACCCGGATCGATGCGCTGCTTTGCGCGGAATATCTGCAACAGTCATATAGCCTGCCGACGCCGCAAATGCCACAGGATTTTCAGGGTGGTCTGACCGATTCCGTCGAACCCGGGGTGTTCCGGAATGTTTGGCATATTGACGTGCGCAGCCTGTATCCATCGGTGATCCTGGCTAAAAAACTGCATCCGGTTCATGATGAACTGGGTGTTTTCTCGCGCCTTCTCGATAATTTGCGGACGTTTCGCTTGGAGGCCAAGGATGCCATGCGCACGGCGGAGGGGGAGCAGCGTGAACATTTTCAGGCTCTGCAAAGCAGTTTCAAGATTCTCATCAACTCGTTTTATGGATATCTTGGATTTTTCCAAGCCACTTTCAACGATTACAACATGGCTCGTACAGTGACTGCAGAAGGACGAGCCATCCTCAGCAGCATGAATGAATTTCTGCAGAAAGACGGTGCAAAAGTCATCGAAATGGATACGGACGGTATTTATTTCTGTCCGCCTCCAGGAGTTGATGACATGGCTGTGATGCAGGCCAGGGTGCAGGCCGTTTTGCCGGAAGGGATCGAGGTGGAGCTGGATGCTTCCTATCAGGCGATGTACGCGTACAAGAGCAAGAATTACGCCTTGCTGGAAGAGAACGGTAAGGTCAGCATCACTGGCGCGGCATTGAAGTCCAGGGGACTCGAGCCATTTCAGCGCAATTACATCCGGGAACATATCACGCTGATGTTGACTGGACGCTCGAACGAACTGCCCGCACTCTTCGAACGCTACGAAACAGCCATCCGTGAGCACCGCCTGCCGCTGAAGGAACTGGCCAAACGCGAGGTTCTCTCAACATCTCCGGAGACTTATGCCCAGAAGCTGGCTGACGGGAAGACTCGGCGCAGCGCTGCCTATGAGTTAGCACTGGCAAGCGGTCGCACCTATCGTCAGGGGGATAGTGTCGAGTTTTACGTTACTGGCAACAAGAAAAATGTGTCCATTACCGACAACAGCAAACTACTCGAAGATGGGCAGGAAGACAACCGCGATGAAAACGTGGAATTCTATCTCGAACGCCTTCGCCAGTTGCGCAAGAAACTGATTTAAGTTTAACAACGAAAAGACACGGACAGGCACGAAAATTTGAGTCATGGAGAAATTAGGCAAAAAAGAACGTTCGCCACGCAATAAAACCTTGACCTTGAGTGAGAATGAGATGGAGCGCCTGGCCAGTGGTCTCAAACCCGCCATACCAGGCATGCTTCCAGATCAGATCAAAAATCGGGTGTTCCATGCGGATATGACGCAGATTATCGGTTTTTTCCCGGCGCAATGCGTGGATTTGCTGATCCTCGATCCTCCATACAACCTGGATAAGGACTTCCATGGCTTGAGGTTTTCCAAGGGGAAGGATGATCGTTATCTGGCTTATCTGGAAAGCTGGTTTCCGTCGCTTCTGCCTTTGCTGAAACCAACTGCCAGCGTCTATTTTTGCGGGGACTGGCGTAATTGCGCTTCCATTTATACGTTGTTGAATAAATATCTGAAAATCCGCAATCGGATTACTTGGCAGCGTGAAAAGGGACGCGGCGCCAGCGCCAATTGGAAAAACAGCACGGAGGATATCTGGTTTGCGACACTTTCCGATGATTATTATTTTGACTTGGAAAGCGTCAAAGTCCGGCGCAGGGTTATAGCTCCCTACCGCCTGGATGGGCAGCCCAAGGACTGGGTGGAAACCGAAAGGGGAAATTTCCGCATGACCTGTCCGGGAAATTTCTGGGACGATCTTACGGTGCCATACTGGTCCATGCCGGAAAATACCGACCATCCTACTCAGAAGCCGGAAAAACTTCTGGCGAAACTGATCCTGGCCAGTTCGAAGCCCGGCGACATGGTATTTGACCCATTCCTGGGCAGCGGAACTACCGCCGTCGTCGCCAAAAAACTCGGACGAAATTATTGCGGCATCGAAATCAACCGGGAATATTGCTGCTGGGCGCTGGCAAGGCTGCAACGCGCAGAAACCGACCAGCGCATCCAAGGATATCAGGATGGCATCTTCTGGGAACGAAACAGTGCGCTAAATTGATTTTTTTAACTACGAAAGGCACGAACAGACTTGGCGTGGGCTGACGCCCACAACCCGTTTTTTGTCCACGGAAAGCGCGGAAAATTTGTAGGGTTGCTGCTTTGACGGATGGAATGGCCCGCGAATTTGTGATCTGGTCTATTGGTTTCTCCGACTGATCAGTCGGATCGGACGGATCGGACGGATCAAGTAGATCGGTCGGATCAGTCGGAGAAAAAAGACAGGAATTGGCAGTACCTTAAAAGGGCTGTATACCAATGACTTGGATCTTTCTTTTCAGAAAAATCTTTCACAAAAAACAAGAAATCGAGTGATAGTATTGTCATTGAGAAACTGATAGAACGGCAACATATGACGATTCGCACCTTTAACCGGGAATGGAATAAATACTTCAACCTGTCACCAAATCAATATCTGATAACACTTCGAATCGAGAGCGCGAAAAGACTTCTGTCGGGAGCCGCTCTTCCGATCAGTCAAATTGCTGAACACTGTGGCTTCTGTGACGTGATGTATTTCACCCGCTGCTTCAAAAATAAAGTGGGTATGCCACCCGGGGCATATCGCAAACATGCTAAATCGTCATCAGACTTCTGACGATCTGGAGATGTAGAAGGGTGCGGGAAGGTGCGTCGGGCGTGAGGGCAAACATCATTCACAACCGGGACGGTTGCGCCACTTTTTAAACCGCGTGCCATTTCATTCGTCAAAGCAGCAATCCTATAAAATTTTCGTGTTTTTTCGTGCCTTTCGTTGTTAAGCTGCAGTGATTGGGTTGTGGAGTGTGCCGATGCCTTCGATTTCGACTTCGAAGGTGTCTCCTGGTTTCAGCCAGAGCTGGGGTGTTCTTGCGAAGCCGCAGCCGGAGGGAGTTCCGGTGAGGATCACGGTGCCTGGTGTCAAGGTCATGCCTTTAGACAGATAATGGATCAGGAACGGGATTTTGAAGATCAGATCCGATGTGCGTGCGGCTTGCACGACGGTTCCGTTGAGTCGCCCCTCGATTTTTAGGTCATCTGCATTCAGTTCTGTTTCCAGCCAAGGACCCAGCGGGCAGAAGGTATCCAGGGATTTGCCGCGCGCCCATTGTCCATCCTGGTGCTGCCAGTCTCTGGCGGTGATATCATTGGCGCAGGTATAGCCGAGGACATGCTGCAATGCTTCTTCTTCCGGGATGTTTTTTCCGGTGCGTCCGATGACTACAGCCAGTTCCGCCTCGTAGTCGATCTGGTATGTCAATTCCGGCGGGGGCAGTTGCACAGGCGCATTGGGTGCCAGTACACTGCTGACGGCCTTGATAAAGAGAATCGGGGCAGAAGGCACCTGCGACTTGAATTCCTCGGCGTGCGCCCTGTAATTTTTCCCGATGCATAGCAGCGAAGCGGGTTGTATGGGGCTTTGCAGAGTCAGTTCCGACAGGGGATACTGCTTTTCCCCGGGCTTCCATTGGCCGAACAGGTCCCCTTCGATGACGCGCACTTGCGTACCTTCCAGAAGACCATGCTGTGAATGGTCGGATTGCAGAAAACGAACGATTTTCATTAGACCTCGTCCAAAAAGTTTTTTTAACCACGAACCACACGAAAAGACTTGGCGTGGGCTGCCGCCCACAACCTATTTTTTTGTCCACGGAAAGCACGGAAAACTCGGAAACCTTTTTGGATGCGGTTTCATCAGAGCAGGTTTTCCATGATATAAGTTTTTCGTTCCGGAATATTGTCACCCATGAAGAATTTCAGCATATCATCGACTTGGCGGACATTGTCAATACTGACCGGCTGGAGGCGGATATCGTCCCCGATGAACTGTCCAAATTCATCCGGGGAAATTTCGCCGAGTCCCTTGAAGCGGGTCACTTCGCAATCACGTCCGAGTTCCTTCATGGCGGCATCGCGTTCCGTCTCCGTATAACAATAGCGCGTTTCTTTTTTGTTGCGCACCCGGAAAAGCGGGGTTTCCAGGATGAAGAGCCGTTCGGATTCCACCAGGGGTTGGAAGAATGTCAGGAAGTAGGTGATCAGCAGATTCCGGATATGAAAGCCGTCGACATCGGCATCCGTTGCTATGATAACTTTTGCATAGCGCAGATCATCCATGGAATTTTCGATGCCGATGGCCTGCATGATCCCGTAGAGTTCTTCATTCTGGTAAACCGTCTCTTTGCGCAAACCGTAGCAGTTGCGCGGCTTGCCACGCAAACTGAAAACGGCCTGGGTCTGCGGATCACGCGCAGTCACTACCGAGCCGGAAGCAGAATTGCCCTCAGTCAGAAAAATCATGGTTTCCTGGCACTTGCGCTTTTCTTCTTCCTTGCGCTTACTGGTCGCCTCGTTGAAGTGGTATTTGCAATCGCGCAGCTTGTCGACTTTCAGCTGTGATTTTTGCGCCAGTTCCTTGGCGCCTTTGCGCACTGCCTGAATCTGCTTGCGGATCGACTCGTTTTTCTCGATCTTTTCAAAAATCTGATTTTTGATTTCTGGGTTTTTATAGAGGAAAGCGACGATTGCTTGCTTGACTTCATTGATGACATCGGCCTTGATATCGGTATTGCCCAGCTTGGTTTTTGTCTGTGATTCAAAAACCGGGTCTTGGACTTTCAGTGCGATGACGCCGGTAATGCCGCAACGGATGTCATCAAACTCCAGGGGTTTTGGCGCCAGTTCATTGACCGCTTTTCCAATCGCTTCCTTGAACGCCGCCAGATGGGTGCCTCCATCGCTGGTATACTGCGTGTTGACAAAGGAATAGTAATTTTCATTGAAGCTGCTGGTGTGGCAGAAGGCGAATTCCATCGTCTCGGACTTGTAATGAATGATATCATACAGAGAGTCTGACTCGAGTTTGGAATCCAGCAGGTCCAGCAAGCCGCGCCGGGAATAAAAACGTTCCCCGTTGCAAATCAGGCTCAAGCCGCTGTTCAGCCAGGAATAATGCTGCATCCGGCGACGGACGTATTTTGCATCGAAATGGTAGTCCGGAAAAATCTCATGCGACGGGCGGAACTGGACTTCGGTGCCGTTGGGCTGATCGCTGTCCGAACTTTCTTCCGAAACAAAAAAACCTTCCGCAAAGTGGGATGTCACCGATTTGCCGCCGCGCCAGGACGTGATCCGGAATTCCTCCGACAGGAAATTGACTGCCTTAAGACCTACGCCATTGAGGCCGATCGAGCTGGAGAAGGGGCGTTTGACCCCGTCTTTTCCAGTGATGAATTTACCGCCGGTATTAATTTTCGAGGCACAGTCCGTCACTTTATCCAGTGGGATGCCGCGTCCGAAATCCCTTACCGTCACCGTGCCCTCTTCCGTGATGGTGACTTCGATTTTGCGCCCGCTTCCCATGACAAATTCATCGACGCAGTTGTCGATGACTTCTTTGAGCAGTACATAAATGCCGTCATCATGGTGATCGCCGTTCCCGAGCCGTCCAATATACATTCCGGGTCGGGAACGCACGTGTTCACGGGGGTTCAGAGTTTTGATGGTTTCGGAGCCGTATTCTTCCTCATGGATCGGATCAAAATTTAAATCATAATCATTTTTCTGAGACACTGTATCACCTCTTGTTTCAAGCCCGCAAACACGCCAGCATCATGGCTTGCAACCGGCTTTCTGTCGAAAATCAGAAAATTATCCCGTCAGGCTGAACAAGTAGGTCAGTTTATGAGGGCAAACGGTGAATACCGTTTGTAATAGGTCAGTCTTCTGTCGCGCTTCTACGAGGCGCCTTGGTTTTGGGGCATCCTACCCCAGGCTAAAGCCTGGGGTTAAGCATGGTTAAGCGCCTACGGCGCAAAGCATTATGTCTTTGTGAAATGCATCTGGTTGCTGTTTCCCATACAGAAAACTGGTCCATTACCACTATCACCGTTTTTTTTATTCAAAATTCCTTTTCCGTTTGCGATAGATTTGCTGGCGATGGATTGCTGGATCATCTTCAAAATCATCTTCGTCGTCGAAGTCATCTTCGTCGTCTTCGTCTTCGTCGTCCAGATCGTCGTCGAAATCCTCGTCTTCGATTTCATCGAGTTCGAGGTCTTCTTCATCATCGTAGTCATCGAAGAGATTGGAAGACAAGACGAGCTGGCTGCATTCCGGGCAGAGTCCATCTTCTTTTTCGACTTCGCTGAGAAGTACTTTGCATTCGCAATGTGGGCACCTGATTGTTTCTCTAGCCATCGTGATATTCCTTCTTAAGCTTTACTGGTTTTTGTTTGCGATCAAAACATGCAAATCCAGACTGTGCAAGCACGTCTGGGACGAAAAACACTGAAAGATACATGATCAAAGCTAGATTTCAATCGGAGGCGCACTATTTTGTTGCTAAATTGATGAAAAATTCCTTTTTGCATGGTTTGGCGCCCATAATCCACACGGGCGGGATATCGGTCGGAACGCGACAGATTCGGTCAGCCAGACCTGGATATGCGACATAAAACAGACTGAAAAGGCAGTTTGGCACAATCGGGAAATGGCTCGTTTATAATGGACAGGGACATGGACAAGAATGGACGCAATGGACATCATGGACACAAATGGACACGTCTTTATGGACAGAATGGACACGTGCAGCAGTGACGTCCTTGAACCAGTCCATTCCGTCCATGATGTCCATGAAAATAAATGAAAACCTTCATGCAACATGTAATATACAACATAAATTCTTTATTACAAGTTATTTAAATGCAAAAATCATATTTTTGTTCAAATATTTATTTGTGAGAAGCTTTATGCGCGTTTTGCCAGAAAGCTATGAAAAATCAACAAGAGGACGTATTACATGGGTTGCAATTATTTTCGCTGTGCTATCGTTTTACGTTTGTTCATATGGGAAAGCGGGATTAAATTATCAGGAAAGCAACGTTTTTGTGCCTTGCAGGGATTTTCCCGCTGTGCACTTTGTATATTGAGGTTGAAATGCTCCACGTCAACAGCATGGGATATCTTGAGCCGGGCACTGTATTGACTGGCAATTACGAATACCAGGTCATCAGTGAGGTAGGCCGTGGTTCCATGGCTGTCGTATATTTGGCGCGGCAGATCGACCTTGAACGCCCGGTGGCAGTCAAGGTGCTTTCCTCCGAACTGGCATCCAACACCAGTTTTGTTCTTCGCTTTTTCAATGAAGTACGCACTGCCGCCTCGTTGTCGCATCCGAATATTATCCAGGCTTACGATGCCGGCATTGCCAATGGCGACATTTATTACTTTGCCATGGAGTATGTGAAAGGGGAGACATTGCTGCGGCGTATTTTGCGGGAAGGTCACTTGGAAATCGCTCCTGCCCTGAAATATGCCACGGAGATTGCCAGTGCGCTGAATTATGGCTGGCAGCGCCAGCGTCTGACGCATGGTGACATCAAGCCAGAAAACATTATGGTCAATGATCTTGATCAGGCCAAGCTGGCCGATTTCGGTCTGGCCAAAGTCACCGGCCATGAATATGAAGGGCACGAACTGATGCTGACTCCGCATTATGCTTCGCCGGAGTTGATCAAGGGTCAGCGTCCGAAAGAGGATTGTCGCGCCGACATCTATGCTTTCGGCGCCAGTCTGTATCATTTGCTTGCCGGGCGTCCGCCGTTTCCGGGCAATGATGGGCATGAGGTGATGAAGCGGCATCTGCAGGAGCCGGTCGAGCCCTTGTATTTGCGCTGTCCGGGCGTCCGTCCGGAGCTTTCCGATTTCATCGGCAGGATGCTGGAGAAGAATCCCGAGGGTCGTCCGGCGGACTGGATGGCGGTACTCAAAGGGCTTGAAGAATGTAGCATTCCCTACAAAAACAAGAGGAGTGGCAAGTCGGTAGCCGGCACAGTGCGGCTTCCCCGTCAATCGGGCAACATCCGTATTGCTCCGGTACGCAGGTCGGATTCTTCTGTACCGGTCATGCAGCCCCGTGTGCGGAAGCAGAGCAGGGGTGGGCTGTGGTTGTCCATTGTTTTGGCGCTTGCCTTTGTCCTTTTACTGTTTTTTGGGTACTTGTACTGGCGTCGTCATCTGCATAAACGGTTTGATGTAAAAATACAGCAGGCGGTTCAGGGAAATCAGGTGGAAGCCACCGGCAGTCCAGAAATTCCCCCTGCCGCATCGGTGCAAGCCGCACCATCGGCAGCATCCGTATCAGCTGGGGATGTTCCGACACCGAAGGCACCCATGCCCGGGGCGAAAGAAGCGCTTGTCGCCACGGGGGACAATGCTGATCCTTCGCCAGAAGAGCGTGTTTCTGAAGCAGCTGCTTCCCCGAACGAAGCAGCCGTTTTGCCTGAAGAGGTGCCGGATGAGTCGCCTGCCCCTGCTGTTGTGCCGGAGTCACCGGTAGCTTCTTCTGCATCTCTGCCGATCCATCCGGACTATTCCCTGTCAACGGTTCTGACGGTCTCGCAAAGGCGGCTTGCCAGCGAGATTCAGGCATGGTTTTTACTAGCTTCCTTTCAGCATGTGCCAGGTCAGCCTGGTTCTGCTGAGAAGATGATGCGTTTGCTCGAGCAATGGTTGCAGGCAAATCCTGCGGCAAACTCTTTTTCCGAGCTGATTGAATTTGTCCGGCAATCGGTTGTACCGTTCTTGGACGAGGGGCTTTCCAGCCTGTTTTTGAACAAGGGAGTTTTGTTGGGTCAGACTTTTTCCGGCAGAAATAATCTGAAGGTAACCGTGCTTGATGTGCTTCCGGAGGGGCTTAGTGTTGACCTGGTTCTGGAAAAAGGCACCATGCGCCGCAAAATGACTTGGCGGGAAGTGATGGATGCGCAGCTGCTGCTGGAGTTGTATCGCGTCGCTTTTTTCGAAGCGAAAGTCAATGGCAAGCCGGAACTGTATCTGGCACAGTTGCTGTTCAGCCGGAACAGCAAGGCCTTTCAGGCGGCAATGCAGAAATATTCAGCTGCTGGCGGTGCGAAAAGTTCTCTTTGGGAGGAGCTGGGCAAAAGGGTCAATTTGTCTGAACGTGATAATAGGGCGTTGAAGGACTTTGCGGACCTAGTGTGGATTTGTCAGCAGGGAGGTTCCCGATTTGAAGCCGCAAAAATTGCCCGGCGCTTGTTATTAAATAGCAACAATCCGTTCGACGATAGCTATAAGGAACTGTTGGAAGCGGTTCTTTTACATTGCGAGGAATTTCAGCCGGATATTCGAGGAGGAAGATTGGTCAGGGAAGCCCAGGAACTGCTTCCAGACAAGCCGGACGAGGCGCTTGCACGGCTTATGACCGCTCAGTTTCTCAGCGGGCAGATTAAATACCCCGAAAAAACGCAGATTGCCACCTTGCAGGGGAAGGCGATTGAAAGCCTTGCTTCACTTCCGGCTTACCAGACAAATTTTCACCAGTCTTTTCAAGGACCTTTTCTTTCTGGTTCCCCCTATGCGGCATGGCCATTCCACGGGCTCGCCTGGGCCGGTCAACTGCGTATGCAGGCAGAATGCCCAGAGGACCTGCAGAAAACCGCCCTGCTTTTGGCTCATCTTGAGGCCGGGAACTGGCATGAAGTTTCAGGCAAGGAAAATCAGCTTGCTCCTGAATCCCTGTCGATGGAAGCGCCCGAAGCGGCTTTGCCGGCTGTGCTGTATGGGCGCAGTCTGCTGCGATGGCGCAATGGTGACGAACAAAGTGCCTGGCAAGATGAGCTGTTGCGTCTTTATCAACTGTCTTTCAGCGGTCAGCTCGCTCCGGATGCCAAAGCCCTGCTTTTCGAATATGCGGTGTTGTCTCGCCTCCGTCTGAACAAGGCTGGAAGAGAAATGCTGCTGTCTTTTCCGGATGAATTCTGGCTCGGTGGAAATCCTGATCATTTGCGTTGCCGGATACGGATTGTTCTGACTGCTCTTCTGGAAAACCAATGTTATCAACGTGCCTTTGAGATGAACCGCTTCTTCCTTTCTCAGCTTAAAGATCAAAACGGGCAGGGCGATTTGCTGAACGAATTGAATTGGCTGCAAAAAGAGGTGCAAGCAGCACTCCGGAAAAACCGCATGTCAAAGGAAGCCGTTCCGGTTGCTGCAAAGCTTCCCTTTTCCCTGAGGGCTGGCGCCGCCGGAAGTGAATATCGCTTTCGCCTGCAACTGGCTGCGCTGGGCGCATTGCCGCTTTCCGGTGTGGCAGATCAACAGTTCCTGGAGTTTTTTGCAGCACATGCCAAGGGTTGGAAGCTGATCGGTGGAGATGCCATCTACGACTGGCTCCTGCGTCGTGTAGCCTGGCAGGTTTCGGCAGGAGACACCAACCGGGCTTTTCAGCTGTGCGACCAGGTACTGGCGCTTCAGGCACCCTGCCTCTTCGCGTTCTATCCCCGTATCCAGTTCCTGCGTGGCGCTTTGCTTTGCCGCAATGGACAAACGGCGATCCTAACCGATATCTTCTTCCTGCTTCGCAACTGTACAGCCGCCAGCGAACTTGAAAAACGCCTCCTGAAGGTTGCCGACAATAAGGTGCAAGTCAGTCGTCCAGGGACTGATGAGCCGCCTTATTACTGGCGGGACCTGCTCTGGTTCTGTTTCCAGGCGGGAACTGGCAGCCCCAGCACTGCAAGCTGGGAATACCACAATGGCTTTGCTGCCGAAAACGTCCTGCACCGGGCACTGACGGGCGCCTCGAAGGAGGACTTGGCGCGGACTGATCGGTTGCAACCCACACGGACGGGACACGGACGGGACACGGACGGGACACGGACGGATCAGCCGGATTAGCCGTAGTCAGCATAATGCATGTAAAGCGTCAGTGAACCTGGGTAGGCGAGGAATTCTTTTTGAACAACGAAATGCCCGAAAGGACACGAAAAAATTTCATGGAAATGGCTTTTTCTGCGAGAATAAGTCGTATTTTCCATGAAATTTTTTCGTGTCCATTCGTGTTTTTAGTTGTAAAAAAAAGCCCCTGTTACAAAGTGATTGTGGACAAGATTTTGGGTGATGGTGTAGTGTGAATTGAAAACAGTCGAGAAGGAATTCTGATGCTTTGTGACCGATGCCATAATGAAGAGGCCAGCATCCATATACGCGGAATGGATGCTCAGGGAAATGTTCATTCCCTGAGCCTTTGCCCTGCTTGTGCAATGCGCGAACTTTCCGGCGGATACCTGCCTGGTGAAATTGCCGAGACCTTCCGCATACCTTCCATGCTAAATCAGCTCGATTTGCTGAAAATTCTTAGTGAAGTGATGAAGAAGGTGGAAAACAGCGGTGCCTCCGACGGCGATGATACGGGTGCCGGGAGTAGTTGCCCGCAGTGTGGCTTGAAGCGCCAGGAATTGCGGCAAAACCTCCTTTTGGGATGTCCAGGTTGCTTGGAGGTGTTTGAAAAAGATGTCTGCGCGTATTTAAATCTGCCGGCGGGGTTTGCCTTTGTGGAGGGGAGCAAGCCCTTTTCCTCCGCAGACGACGGCCTTGCTGCGGGTGATGAGCAGTCTGCCTTTCGCCGCTTGAATGCTCGCATGCAGGCGGCTGTCCAGTCCGAGGAATATGAGCTTGCGGCGGCATTAAAGCAGGAGCTGGAAAGCATGCAACGGGAACTGGCTGCCAGGAGCAGGCCAGCATCGGGCGCTGCATGGGGTAAAATTCCGGTTGTGGATGAGTTTGCCAGACCCGAGCAGATTTTTCCAAACCTGCCTTGGTTGCCTAAGCAAAAGACCGGGCAGCCCCTGATCCGCATCTCGAGTCTGCTTTTTCTCAGCCGGAACCTCACTTCATACGCCTTGCCGCCCTTTTCCAAACAGATCGAGCAGAGCGAGGAAGTCTGCGACCTCTTGATTCCTTTTTTACGGAACGAGGCTTTGTTTGGCTCTGTACGGGAGTATAATTCCCAGATGATGGACAAAAGGGAACGCCTCGAGTTGATCGAGCGGGGCTGGTGTCCCTATGAATATGTTCACCGCAGTCACGCCACCCGGATACTGGTCAGTGAAAATGAGCGGGTGATTGGTTTGCTGAACAATGTCGATCATTTGCGTCTCAATCTCTGGGGGGAGTGCGATGACTTGCCCATCATGGTAGAGCAAATCACTGCCTTCAATGAACATCTGGAAAAACAATTTTCCCTGCAAAAACATCCGCAATATGGTTACTTGACACGGCATCTGAATTCACTTGGCACTGGAATGGGTCAGGGTCAGCTTCTGCACCTCCCGGGCTTGAATTTTACTGGGCAGATCGACCGTGTGATGCACGCCTGTGCCGAGCTGAAGTTCCACATGAGGCCCCTTTTCCGCAAAAATGATTATTCCGGCGGTGCCTTCTATATTCTGCAATCCTCAAACAGTTTTTTTGTCCCGGAGCAACATGCTGAAGCTTTGCTGGAGCTGAGCCGCACAGTGGCCGAGCGGGAGACGCAATGCCGTGCGAGGATGCAGTCCGACAACGAACTTCGCATACGGGTCTGCGATGCGGTTGGACGTGCGGTGGGAACGGTGCGGGGGATGAGTCTGCTTACTTTTGAAGAGGCGGAGTCGATCCTATCCATGCTCTGGCTCGGCATCGAGCTGGGCATGCTTCCCTGGCTGGATATGGGGCAGGTTCTGCAAAAAGTAACGGAGTTGCTGATTGCCCCCGCGCAATTAGCGGGCAGCACCAATCTGCGCAAGGATCAATTTCGCCTGCATCGGGAAATGGCTCGTTCCTTTCGGCGGGACTTGCTGCATCTCGATGTTTCGGAGTAAGTCTTTAAACAACGAAAAGCACGAAAGACCCGAAAAAATCTAATTTTATTGAGCAGTTGCAAACCGCTTGATGGGGAATATAATATTTTATTTTGTACTGTTTGGATTGCAGAGATTGCGGATTTCCAAGGTCAGGAGCGTATTAATGACCAATAAAAAATATAATATTCTGGTTTTGGATGACGAGCGTTTTATCCTGGTGACGGTTAAAGCCTGCCTGCGCGGTGAAAACTTCAATGTTGTTACTGTAGACAATGTTCAGGATGCCCTCTATGAGTTTAAACAGGGCAGTTTTGATTTGATCATTACCGATATCCTGATGAGTTCCATCGACGGTTTCAAGTTTCGCGATTTGATCCGCGGCTACAATAAACGCATTCCGATCATCTTCTTAACCTCATTGCTGGATGATATTGATAATTCGCTGTTGAGCCGGATCACCCAGGATCAGTATTCGTACTATTTGAATAAAACCTTTACCAAGAAGACGCTTCTCGAGATCATCAGACTGGCTCTGGCCAACTATAAGAGTGTTGATGATGTGACAGTGTTGCAGCGCAGCATTGACGAAGACCTTACGCTTGCAAGCCAGGTGCAGCGGATGATGCTTCCAAACTGGTGTCTTGTCAGCAAGGCGTATTCCGCCTGCTATCTCTATGAACCGATGTATAAAGTCAGCGGGGATTTGTTCGAGTGGCTCGAGCTTGATAATGACCGTTGCCTGGGGGTGATTGGCGATGTCGCCGGTCATGGCATCCATGCCGCACTTCGCATGGCTCCTATTCAAACCCTGATCAAGCGGCTTGGCTTCGAACGCGCCGCAAGCGAGGTGCAGGTGCATGAAATCCTGACAGAACTGAATGAGTTCCTTTGCACGCAGTTTGGCAGCAAGAGTTATATGACCTGCCTGGTGGCGATCTGGGACTTCCAAAGCAACCACTTGGTTTATCAGACTGCCGGGCACCCGGGGATCATCTGTCTCGATACCGAAACGGCTGAAATTCGCAATGTCAATCCTGAGGAACGTGGCAATTTGCCGTTGGGAATCTCTTCCCGGACGAAATATACGGCGGCGGATAATATCGAAGTCGATTTCAGTGATGAAACGGTGTTTATTGCTTATACCGATGGCCTGCTGGATATTGGTTCAAAAAGCAATCCTGAGGATTTTCTGGGCAAGGAGTCTTTGCTGCCGCTGATCTCTTCACTCAGTAAAACGACCAATGTGATTTCGATTCCCTATCGGATCCGCAATGCCATCGAGCAGATCGGTTTTGATTGCCCCTCCGATGATATTTTCCTTTTTGCCATCAAAAAGAACAATTATTATGGCGGGACTGTTCTTTTGCGCTATATTCAGGCAGAATTTCTGTCAATCGAAAACGCGGTTGCAGAAACGGCCGAGTTACTCGCTGAAATGACTGGGAACCAGGATTGGTCGGCCAGAGTCGAAATCTTGTTGAGTGAATTTCTCACTAATATCGTCAAACATGGGCTGGACAAGACTCAGTCGCAACGTAAAGACATTGTCCTCAGGGTGAAAGTTGTCCCTGGGCGCATTTATGTCAATGTCATTGATCATGGCAGATTCTGGGATTATCAGGAAGGGTTGTCCGGCAAGGATGCGGATACGATCTTGAATGAACTCAATGAACAACGTAATATGAGTGGACGGGGACTGCCGATCATTCTTCGCATTGCGGAGACGATCACCCGGGAACATTTCTGGGGACTCAATGAAACGACGTTTATGATACCCGAAAAGCAACCAGAGATTAAAAAAAATGAGGGAAAGGGGCTGTAGAATGACTGCTGCGAGAGAGCAAATTTTTGCTTATATCAAAGAAAATCTTGAGATCGATGATACGGAAGTGGTCAATGAACTGATAACGGAGTATTGCTTGACTGTCAAGGAATCCCTGGGCAAGATTCTGACAAGCTTGGAGGAGTCGGATGGCGAGGGGCTTTACCGGGCAGCGCATTCGCTTAAAGGTTGCTCTGGTAATGTGGGACATCAAGCGATCCATGAACTTTGCCTGAAGCTGGAAACTGCGGCGAGGGATAAAGATTTTGCCGTAGCGGCGGAAATTCATGCCCAGTTGCAGCAGATTATCGCAGAAATGTGAAGGGCAGGGTGCAGGGTGCAGGGGGCAGGGTGCAGGGGACAGGGTGCAGGGGACAGGGTGCAGGGGGCGGGGTGCGGGTATCGTCTTCTGGTCTGTCCACCCTGTCCACAACGTCCACCCTGTCCACAACGTCCACCCTGTCCACAACGTCCACCCCGTCCACAACGTCCACCCTGTCCACAACGTCCACAATGTCCACCCTGCCCCCTGCCCCCTGCCCCCTATAAAGGAATTCTCTTTGCAATACATGAAATATTTTTTCTACAGTCTTTTTCTGCTGTTGTTGTTGCCTTGTTCCGCACAGCCAGTGATCGAGCAACGTATCGGGCAACTTGCCCCGGACGGACGTACTCTTTTCCGGAATTATCCGACGGCATTGCCGTCACTTCTGCGCCATGTCCGGGAGGAGACTACTTTCAACGTGGTTCCGGAGCCGGTTATGCTGAATGATTTCAGTGATGAACGCCTGAAACAGTGCCCCTTTGTCTATGCGAATTTCGCCGACCGGGCGGACTGGACCTTCAGCGAGCAGGAAATCAACAGCCTGCAGGATTATCTGAGACGGGGCGGATTCCTGTATATCGACGCCGGAATTACAGCCTCGTTCCTGCGGGAGCGCCCGGAATTAGGCCAGCATCACAGCTATGCCGAATGGGAAGCATCCCCAGAAATCCGCAACGCGTTCCAAGCCGTTTTCCCGGAATTGACGTTTCAGCCCCTGAAGCGTTCCGATCCGCTCTATACAGCATTCTATCAGGGCTTGCCGGATACATCGCTCCTGCCGGATACGGTGCGCTCCTATACCGAGCAGGAAAAATGGCCGGAAGGCACCTATTCAGCCGCCGCATTGCGCATTCGAGGGCGGATCGCTGTGCTGGTGACTCCAATTGTGGCGATGGGCTGGGGGAAAAACAGCTTGAATCAGTGGGAAACGACGATCCGCTTCCGAATCCTCGAAGGTAGCAAGGGACTGCCGGAACTGCTGGCAAACGCCGCATACAGCGGACCGCGCTTCGAAGTTGTCCGCGAAGATGGAGGCAAGGATGTTATCTATTGCCAGGAAGGAGCACTGCCGGCATGGGCACAGGAGCCGGATGGAAACTGGAGGGTTTTCCGATACTATAGCAGCCAGGAAATCAGCGACTTTGCACACGTATTCTATACACGACTGGGAACCAATATCATCGTGCACGCACTGACAAACTGAACACGGACTTGACACGGACGGTACACGGACGGTACACGGACTTGACACGGACGGTACACGGACGGTACACGGACTTGACACGGACATCTGATCCGACCGATACAGTAACGGGACGTGGTGGACGGTGTGGACAGGACAAGAATATTCCCCCCCCCCCGCACCCCACGACAATCAGAATAATCACAACCGGGACGGTTGCGCTACTTTTTAAACCTGCACCCCCTGCACCCGTTCCCAACGCACTTCGCACCACGCACTACGCACCCCCATTCCCTTGAACCCTGTACTACAGAAGGCATTACCCGATACAATTTAAATTTAAATTGCAGAATATCTGTGTTATTAGGACTGTCATATTATGGATCGAGGCTTTATAGTATGAGAGATTACCGGAAGGAAGTCTGGATAGCCTCTGGTTACGCCTGTTGTTTGCCTGCCTTGCGGGAAAACGCAATTTGCCATGGGTCAGCCAACATATCACACAATTCAATTTATTGCCGTTTTTGCATGATCAGGTTTTCCTTTCAGTTTCTTTTTCTTTTTCTGCTCTGGGCATGCACCGGGACGCTCTGTGCCAACGAGCTTGGGGACTTGTTGCAAAAAGCCGAGGCACACAATCCTACCTTGCAGGCGGCTCGGGAACGGGTCGAACAGGCTCTGCTCAAGCACAGCGAGCTGCTGGAATTTTTTGATCCGGCCCTGTTTGCGGCGGCAGGGCGTGCGACGGACTACCGCGCATTGCCGTTGCAGTCCAATTATTCGGTTCTTGGCAGCAATAGCTTCGAGGTCCAGGGCGGGGTCGAGGTGCCCATACGCCCCGGTGCCTATGTCAGTGTCGGAGCGGCCAGCCGACTGCTTTTTGAACCGGAAGGATATGACCGGCTCTATCAAAACCTTTTCGGTGTGCGCGTGCGGGTTCCGCTGTTGCGCGACCGGGGATTTTCGATCTTCGGCCATCGCAGGAGCGCGGCCATAGCCGAATACAATCAGCGTGCCAGCGAGCTGCTGGCTCTCAGGCAGAGCCTTCGCCGGGATGTTGAAATTGCCTATATCGCAGCTTACGAGAACCTTTCGGCCTACTCGATCGCCCAGGAGGCAAGCAAGCGATTCGAGGCTCTGGTTAAAGTGGCAAAGGAGCTGGCTGGCTTTAAAACGATTCCGGATTACGAAGTGCATTCCACGGAACGGGAACTTCAGATTGGCTTGGAGGATGTCGAGAAGGCACGCAATCTTCTCGAGCGTAGCCTGGTTGATCTGGCCACCCTGATTGGAAGCGCAGACCCGGTGCAGATATCAGGCAGCCCTGATGCAATTGTTCAGTTTGGAGAGCGGATGCCCGCCCTGCCGGACATCACGTTGCAGCAGGCGATGGAGAATCGCGGCGAGGTTTTGAGCATCCTCCACCACATTACCCTGATCCAATGTGATTTTGCGATAACGGAAGAGCAGATGAAGGATGATGTCTATGTCCACGCCGGCGCGACGCTCCAGGCTGAAAATACCGACACCCCCTTCGAGGCGCATCGGAAGATAAGCGATGACTACCTGGCAGGCGAGGTCACCCTGATCTGGAGCCGCCCGCTGGATTACCATGGCGCTAAAAAACGGCTGACGCGTTTCCAGTCGGCGATCAGCGAATTGAAAGCGAACCTGGCGCAGTCGGAATTGTCGGTGCGCCAGCAGCTTCGCCACGCAGAACTCAATTTTGCCTCGGCACGCCGTCGTATCGAGCTGATCAACAACGGAATGAAGGCGGCCAGGGAAACCTTGGAATCGGAGCAGGAACGCTTCCGGCTCGGCGAAGGCGCCAGCATCGATGTCCTCGATGCACAAAAAAATCTTACGATCATGTTACAACGCTTGACCCTGGCAGCGGCGGATTTGCTACGGGCGCGTACGGAATACCTCTACGCCGGAGGGTTTGAGGATGGCCAGGAGGCTGCTGAATAGCCCCGGGGATGCTCAAAAACTCGATATACGAAGGAGGACGGAAAATGCCGATGAGTTTTTTTGGAAGACGTGGAAAAGAAGACGAACTTGAACAGACCGTTGCAACCGGGCTTGGTTTGCCCGCAGAGCAGCGTGAAAACCTTCAACATGACGTGTCGCTTCTCGAGGATGAGGACGGTAGCCGCAGCCAGCGTTTGCAGAAGGTGGCCGAGCGGGAAGTGCGCAGCGCCGCAGAGGATTCGGTGCGGCGCATGCACGTGATCAATCTGGGACGTTGCCCGGTTTGCGGCGATCACCTTTATCAGCACATGTCGGCGAGTATTTGCGAGGCATGCGGCTGGCACAAGTATGACACTCCGCGGCAGGGCAAAGTGCGTGTGCACTTGCGCAATAACAGCGGGGAAGTAGTTGGAGGGCGCGCCTATCTGCTGAAAAGCGGGGAATGCCTGGTCATGCATAATGATGTGGTCATCGCCAAGGTTCCGGCCAATGCCTACGACTGGGTGGAATATGTCTGGCGGGAAGAGGAAATCGCCCAGCGCCGGATGCAGATCACCGGGAAATTGAAGGTGCCCTGTGCCTGGTGCGGCGTGGAGACCGAACCCAACAAGGACGGCTTTCACTTGGTGCATGTGGCCTTTGGCAGCAGCCAGGAGCGCTACTGCTTCTGCTCCGACGAATGCCTGGAAATATTCCGCAAGACGTATCCCTCGCGGGTTCACCGGAATTGCTACGAGCGCAGTTGCAGCGACTGCAATCTTTGCATCAAACGCTATGGTGACGAGGCCGATGAAATCCGCACGCTGGTCAAGGATTTTATCCGCCAGAAGAGGGAGTGAGAGAAGGGTGCAGGGGGCAGGGTGCAGGGGGCAGGGTGCAGGGTGCGGGGTGCGGGGTGCGGGGTGCGGGGTGCGGGGTGCGGGGTGCAGGGTGCAGGGTGCAGGGTGCAGGGTGCGGGGTTAGTGGCGAGTGGCGGTGTCCCGTCCGTGTTCCGTCCGTGTTCCGTCCGTGTTCCGTCCGTGTCCCGTCCGTGTCCCGTCCGTGTCCCGTCCGTGTCCCGTCCGTGTCCCGTCCGTGTCCCGTCCGTGTCCCGTCCGTGTCCCGTCCGTGTAAAGTCCGTGTTTTTGAAAGTGCTTTTTATGCCGGAAAAAATAAAGATTCAGGATAATGAGCAGATAGTTCGTGCATTGCGTCGTCGCATGCGCGGTGGGCGGCGTCATACTTCAAAAATGTTGCTTTGGAATCTGACCATTGCTTTATCCAACAGTCTAAAACGCTACTTTGATTTTCTGTTTTCACTGCTTGGAATCATTCTGTTGTCCCCGTTCTTGCTGTTAGTTGCCATTCTGATCAAGCTGGACTCGAAGGGGCCAATTATTTATCAGCAGATTCGCGTGGGGCAGTACGGAAAGCATTTCAATTTTCTCAAATTCCGTTCGATGTGTGATAACGCCGACGCCATGAAACCGGAACTGGTGAAATTCAATGAATCTGAGGACGCGGTCTTATTCAAGATGAAAAATGATCCACGCGTCACCCGCTTCGGGCGTTTTTTGCGTAAATTCAGCATCGATGAGCTGCCGCAACTCTTCAATGTGCTGGTCGGTGACATGAGTCTGGTAGGACCACGGCCGCCCCTGCCAGACGAAGTGAAAAAATACACTTTGGAGGATCGGAAACGCCTGAATGTGCGCCCGGGAATCACCTGTATCTGGCAGACCTCCGGACGCAGTGACACTTCCTTTCAGAAACAGGTCGAGCTTGACAAGGAATACATTGCCAGTAAAGGTCTGCTGAAAGACCTCTGGATTCTCATAAAAACCATCCCAGCAGTATTTAGCGGACGGGGGGGCATACTGATCACGATGCGAGGACTTTTCAACATCAATACCGATGCTGACTGCTGGACGGAGGAATTCTTTCCAGACAACAGCCTGTATACTTTGCCGATAGCAGGAAAACCCCTGGGTGAATACTACTTGGACTTGTGCAGTAGACTGGGGCTTGAATCGACGCGCATCATCGATTTCAATTTTGATCCGCATTGGTCACAGAAACTCCGGGAAATGAATAAGTGGCCCATGCAGATCGAATATCGGGGGGGACGATATGGACGGGATTTGCACAAGCTGTTGCAGCAGCACCGGGAATATTGCGGTCAAGATACCCTGCTGGTTATTTCCGGATTCATCTTTGTGCATTACGACATCCGGACGGTTTCTTCGCTCAATCTCGCCGTAGTGCAGGATGATGACGATTGTTCGGGAGAAGGTGTCTTCCTGTTCCAAAGCGGGAAAATATCCCGTTTGCCCTTGACTTTCACGCCAATCCGCTCCATACAGGATTATTTTCGCCTGAATTTCGCGGTTTTGCATCAGGATGCCTGCTATACGCTGCCGGCTTATAAAGTGGAAGCTGGCGTATTGACTGGGATGAATGATGTGATCATGCCGAATGTGGAGATAGCTCCACCGGTATTGCTGGGCGACAATGTGCTTTTGCAACGCGGCTGCAAACTGACAGGCGATGTGATCATCGGCCAAAATGTGATTGTGGATCAGGATTGTCACCTGAAATCCTGCATCATATTTGATAATTCCTTTATCGGAGAAGGCATGGAACTGGTGAATAAAATCATCAGTTCCCAGCGTATCATCGACCCCTATACCGCTGCCTATATTCTGATTGAGGACGACTGTTTTGTCAGCGAGATGCGGAATGTCTGGAAGCAGGATGCCAGTGTTTTACTGGACTATCTGATTGCTTTGTCACTGGTGGTTGTCATGACCATCCCATTTCTTATTTCAATCGTCCTCCGGTGGATTTTTGGTAAGCACAGCCGCTTTTTCTATAAATTGTCATTGGACCGATATCCCGGCTTGCTGAAGGTACTATCCTGGCGCTATCCCCTTGTAGGCAGCAGTGACAGCAGCCCTGGACAGACTGCCGTGTTTTCATACTCCGACAGTTTTTCACTGGCAAGAAGCAATGTTCAGCGAGAACTCGATGACAGCTATTTCAGACTTCACAACCATTTCCACATGCGGCTTTCCATCGTTGTCAAGGCATTGATCAACCGATTGTTTGTCACCGATGCACAGCGACGACACGGACTAAACACGGACGGGACACGGACGGAACACGGACTTTACACGGACGGGACACGGACTTTACACGGACGGTAAAGTCCCTTGTCCATTCTGTAGTCCATTATTGTCCATTCACGTCCATCCTGTCCATTCCTGTCCCTGTCCCTTGTCCATAGGCAAGAGTTGAGAGTATCACGATGTATTATACTCGAATAGCAGACCCCGTGGTCGAGCAAATGCTGTCTGAAGGCCTCGCCGGAATCGCCGCAGACATGGCCGCCCTCGAACCGGCTCAACGTCCGCTTGCGGTCTATCTTGGCGGCAGCTATGGGCGGGGCGACGGAGGGGTTGCCATGAAAGAGGATGGCAGCACAACCCTCTATAATGACCTTGACTTTTTTGTTTTTGGAAGAAATGCATCGCATTGTCGGAAGATCGACCGTGCATTGCGGAATTTGCATGTGAAATGGTCTGAAATTCTCGAAGTCGATGTGGAGTTTTCTGCTGCCAAAGCGGAAAAAAAGATACCCCGTATTTTTTCGACTCTGATGTTCCAGGAATTGCTTCAAGGCCATCAGCTGATTTTTGGCGAGCGGGACATCCTGCAGGGATTGCCGCGTCTGCTGCCGGAAGAACTCCCGCCCGTGGAAGGTATCCGCCTGTTCCTGAACCGAGGGGCAGGCCTGTTGTTCGCAGCACAAAGAATCCTCGACCCAGCCGGCATGAATGACGAACAGCGTGATTTTGCGGTGCGCAATCTGCACAAAGCTGTATTAGGCTGTGCTGACGGCCTGTTGCTGATCCAGCACCGGTACCGCTGGAAAAGCAGCGACCGCTTGAACGAATTGAAAAAATCACACTTGCCCTTTGCAGACGAACTGCTTGAAGCCTATGTACAGGCACTCGAGTTCAAGGCACAGCCGCGACTCGATAGGGAAAGCGATTTGTTGCAGCGCTGCGAACAAACTCGACAACTCTGGCAGCGTTGCCTGAGCTTTGCAGTGGCTGGTGAAAAAGACGGACAAATCCGGAGTTCCGAAGAATTGCGCAGATGTTTGCTGAATTCGCAGTACGCGTGTTGCAACTCTCCCTTGCGAAACGCATTGCGCTGGCTGTTGAAAACCGGTCGCCCCATGCCTTTGCGGATGCTGACCGTCCAACCCCTGATACGAGTGTTGTTAAAATTATGCGAAATACTATTTGACAATCCCATCAACGGAAATTATATTGATCAAAATTTTTTTTTATATGCCAAACTCTACGGTGAATTTGTCAAGCACTGGCAAAAATTTAATTGATCATGGAAGACGTTACGCAGCTAGACTTAGCAGAAAATAAGAACTTTCATGAGGATACAGGACATGCCCTGGATTCACTGAATGTCCAGAGGGTTGTTTTGGCGATCTTTGTAAAAAAAACTCCCGCTGTTTGTCCTGATTTTTATTCTCTTCTTTGTGATACTGGAATATATATTCTGGAAACAAACACTCAACCGCCCGGATCGCTATGTCGCGACTGCACGCCTGATGTATAATCCAAAGGGGTTCGTCCACTATCATCCCCTCGAGTCCAAATCAGTGCCCGAGCTGTTTGTTTGCAACAATGTCCGTAAGGAGGTCGCGGCTAAACTAGCCCTTTCACCTAAGGAAGAACTCGCGTTGCCCAAAAGGATTGAAATTCAACAGGCAAGAAACAAGGCGAATTTTATCGTTATTTCCACGAAAGGCAACACCCCCGAGGAAGCAATCGAATTAAACCGGGCGGTTCTTGCTCTTGGGATCAAGGAATTTCAAAAATTCCGGAATGCAGACCTGATGGATCGCCTTGATTATCTGCAAAGACAGAAGGAGTCGGGATTGAAAGAACTGGCTGAGTATGAACTTGAAATGCAGAAGCTGCTCGATCCCGTAAGCCTGACAACACCGGAACAGCAATTGACAAAACTGCGGCAAACGATTTCCGGACAGCTGATGACAATGACCGAACTGAATATCAAGACTAATAATATGCAGCAGAAACTCGATGCGATTAATGAACAGTTAAAGAATATCGATCCAAATATTCAGGATCATCTTAATACGCTCAATTATTATACTTCTGAAGAGGAACGCCTGAACCGGGAATTACTCCGCTCACGGCAATTGTATACGGATCAGAATCCAAAAGTCAAAGCCGCACAGGCGGAATTGCAGCTGATCCAAGAACAAAAAAAAGCGTTTGCCAAAGAAAAGAACCTTGATATACTTGATCCGAATATCACGCAGCACCTGCAACAACTAAAAGACAACCAGCGTATTATTACCAAAGAATTGGGCGACCTGCTTCAGCAGCAGGAAATTAATGCCCCGGAACTTGAACAGAACAAAACGCGCTCCGAAAATCTGCTTGGCGCTGTTGCAGAGGAAAACAAACTGAAAAATAAAATTGCCTCCGTCCGAAATGCCTTGTGGCAATTAGATAAATATATTCCGGAATTAAAGACCCTGCTGGCTTCGGTGTCGCAGGAATTGCACATCCTCGAACCGCCTGGAAACGTGGTTTTGACGGGACAAGGCATGATGAAAAAAACCGTTATCGCCCTGTTTTTGGCCGGCATCCTAGTCGTCAACCTGGCTATAGCCTGGGTGGCTGGCCTCTATTTTACGGGAAAGATCGAGGCAAACAATGAAATCGCCTTGTTGACCGGCATGGATTGCCTTGGCAAATTTCCAGATATTCAGGGGACCTCCGTAGATGATGAACGCCTTCTCGAAATTTCCCATGACCTGTCTTTTCAGTTGAAAGATTATTTGAAAGATGGGCAAATCCTTTTTGAAGCCGGATTCATCGGTGCAGCCGACCAGGAAAAAATCCGCAGTTTGCTGAATGTCAATTTTGCCATGAACGGAATGCGGCATTTCAACCTGATTTGCGATTCCATTGACAACCTGCAAAAGAATGCCGCCGCCGAAACTCCGGGGTGTAATTGTCCCGATTGGGAAGATGACCTTCTTGCAGTGGAAAAAATAAACACATGCCTTGGACATTTCTGCCTCAATAATCCGCACCTGCTCCTCCCCTCGGAAATCGAAATCCTTTCCAGAGACATCAATATTCTAAAAAAACATTATGACCTCATTGTCATCAGCCGCCAAACTGTCTTCAACGGAAATGAACTCGCATTCCGGCAACTGACCGATTTTGCCGATTGTACAGTGCTTCTTTTTGGCTTTCGAAAAACCCCCCGCCGGATTTTACGTAAGCTGGCTCGGATGAAAAATAGTCTTTCCGGACAGCTTTGCTGTCTTCTTACTGGAGTAACAAAAGATGAGTGGGCGTGACATATTTTATTTTTGTTGTCTTTCAACACTTTTTTTGTGCGTATTGACCTCGAACGGCTGCAAAAGTGTCTACGAAGAACTCCCGGACGCCTCGACGGTCATGCTCGAAGAGTCAAAACTTACTCAGGAGGAGATCGACCGTCGTGAGAATCGCCTTCGGGAGATTGCCGCCATGCCCTATCCAGATTATTATATCGATGCCGGTGATGTCTTTACCATCAAGGTGTATAACCATCCCGATCTGGAAGTCCTTTCACCGGTGACTCCGGATGGCTATATCGCCCTGATGTTTGTCGGACAGATCAAGGTCGGCGGCCTGACCATACCGCAGGCAGTTGAACGCGTCCAGCTTGCCTTGGCTGATTACATCAAAAATCCGGTGGTGGGAATTCTGCCGACAGAAATCAAGTCGCAGACCGCAACAATCAGCGGAGCCGTCGGAAGCCCAGGCGTCTACTCCGTGCATGGCAATATCACCTTGGCAGACTTTTTCGCCCTTGCAGGCGGGGGGCAAACACGGATGTTCGATGGTAAAGTCCTCGATGCCTATGACTTTAAAAACTCCTACTTGATACGGGGCAATGATATCCTGCCAGTCGATTTCACAGAGGCGATAGTACGGGGAAATCCCTTGCACAATATTCGCATGCAAAAGGGAGACTATGTCCATATCGCCGCCCGTACTGAAAAAATGGTTGCCGTTTTCGGGGAGGTAAGGTCGCCGCGTTTCCAACTCTGGAACGAGGGTTTGGGCTTGCTGGAAGCAATCACGAATTCTGGAGGACTTCGGGAGGAACATTGGAAATCTGCTGTGATCATGCGGGGCGGACTGGGGAATCTGAGCTTCTACCGGGCGGATTTGAAGGATATTTTAGAGGGCACCAAGCCGAACGTCCCCCTCGAAGCCGGCGATCTTGTCTATATCCCGAAGGACGCGATATCCGAATACAATGTCTTTATCAGGAAACTGTTCCCTACCGGGCAGCTGCTGAACATGCTGATCGCGCCGGTGTACTGGTATCAAGACTGGAAAGACTAACTTAAAACACGGACTTTGCACGGATGGGAAGTTCCTTGTCCGTTCTATCGTCCATTTTCGTCCATCGTGTCTATTTTATCCATTCTTGTCCCTGTCCCTCATCCATAAAAAAGACAAGAAAGCCCGAAGGTCAGAGAATTGGAACTGAAGTATCTGGTATTTTTCTTTTTTCTGATGCTGGTCATACCCGGCAGCTTTCTTGCCGCGATGGATTATCGTCTGTTGACGGCAGGTGTTTTTCTGATGATATTTGTTCCTGTATGGTTTCAGGCGACTAGCATCGAGTTTTTCACCGTAACGGCTTACCGTGGCACCTCCAGGGGCATGGAAATTTCCATAGTCTATTTAACTGCTTTGATGGTGTGTTTGGGATTGTTGATCCGTGGTTTTAAGTTTCATTTGCTGGCTCCCGGGTTGCTGCCTTTCATCATCTTGTTTTTCTTCTCCGGGCTTTCGATTATCAACGCCGAAGATCTGATGATTTCTTTTTTCGAGTTATGGAAGATGGTCATGATGCTGCTAGTATACCTGGCCATATACAATTACCTCCTGGCCTCTCGTAATTTTGAAGTTATCATCGCCGGCATGTCGGCTTTGATTCTTTATTCATTCGTGCTGGTGATCAAGGAAAAATACTTTGGCGTCTTATGGCAGGCACGGGGAATTTTCCCGCATCAGAACAGCATGGCCATGTACCTGGGGTTGATCGGACCGGTCTTCTTGGCAGGATGGGTAAACACCCGTTCCCTTCTACGGGGCTATTTGTTTGCCCTGCTGTTTATGATTACGACAGCATCGACGATCTCAAGCTATTCCAGAGGGGCGATTATCTGCTATCCGCTCGGTTGTGCAGTGACCCTCGTACTTTCCCTGAGATATCATTTCAGCATCCGGAAAATGCAGATTGCAATGCTGGTAGTAGTGGTTGGTATGTTGATAACTCTTCTCTTCTTGCCAACCGTTGTCCTACGCTTTGTAGGTGCCCCGGAAGCATCAAAAATCACACGGATTGAACTGGCTCAGGCTGCCTGGAATATGATGCGCGACAAGTTTCTGGGAGTCGGCGTCAATAATTGGAATCTGAAGATGCGTCCACCCTACAAATATAGTATCCATCATGAGGCGGATGTGGAAATGGAGGCCAGAGGGTTCCTGGTAAACAGGGGAATTGTGGAAACCGTATATTTATTGATTGGAGCGGAATGTGGTTGGATCGCCCTGGGTGCACTGCTATGGTGGTTCGTCTTGATGTTTCTGATGAATTATCGTCTGCTGTCAATCTATGAGAAACATGAACTGTTTTACCTGCCAGCGGGGTTTGCTGGCGGACTGCTGGCGACCTATGCACAGTCGCTTTTTGAGTGGGTGCTCAAACAAGCCATCAATTTTGCACAACTTATGGTTGTCTTTGCAATCATCAGCGCACTCTATTACATGCGGCACACGCTGCCTTCAGAAACACCTGTCCTGCTGCTTCGTGAGGATTTCTAATTCGACTGCGTCCAAAAAGGAGTTTTTAACCACGAACCACACGAACAGACTTGGCGTGGGCTAACGCCCACAACCCATTTTTTGTCCACGGAAAGCACGGAAAACTCGGAAAATTTTTCTAGGGTTGCTGCTTCGACGGATGAGCCTGCTCTGCCAAAATTCTTGCGTGTCAAGACCGGCTTTACGCAATTGCGTCGGAGGCATCCAACGCCGGAGGCGTGGCACCATGAGCAACTAGGTGAAGCGAAGCGGAATGGCATCCCACCACCAAAGCCTCGGAGGCGGCACATGAACCAGCGCCAACAATGCGCCAACAATGTGCGCTGGAAGCAATGGGAAAACGTTGGCTTGCGCGTCTTCATTTGCCGCCACACATCCAAGCTGCGACAGCGCCGCCTCGATGCGGCGCAATGGTTTTGGGTGGGTTCCGATCCCAGGTTCCGCAGTGCTCCGCACAGCTTCATAACGGGGTTACTCATGGTGCCGTCTCTCCGAGACTGGAGAAGCTTGACCGCGAGCCGCATGGAAAGGCTTGGCGCGGGCTGACGCCTGCACCCACATGGGCGAATGATCGGTCAGATCGAAACTCAAAAAGTTCAAAAAATTTCTCAAAAATGAGAAAGAACCTCAAGGTCAGCAACTTCAGATAACTGAACCTCAGGTTCAAAAAAGCGTGCGTTGCTTTTTCTTTATCTGATAATAAGCAAGAATTTAAGTGTGGCGAAAAATTATATTGTTGAAATTTGACTTGTGAAAATACAGTGGCGCCCTCTAGCCCGAGGGCGGCACAAACGCAGTCTTGTCGAGAAGCCTTGAGCAACTGGAAGAATCCATTTCCACTTGTTGTTGCGCCCTCCGGGCGCGGTTTTTGGGGGAGTCCCTTACCCCGGGTTGCGTCGCGCTCCGCGCTTCCTCACCCGGGGTTATTTTTGTGTGGCGCTTCGCGCCGGAAGAACCGCCCGGATAAGTATCAGCAGGTCTTGAATGAATCATCTCAAAAAGCAAAACAGTGCCAGTGCAACTTCACAGAGATTCGGTTCTCTGAATTTACAGCCCGGAAAACATAGCCTGAAAGCCCGCTTTTCCCCTGAAAAAAGGTGATCTTGTTATGATCTTGTTATTCGTTGCGACAACAAAATTCTATGGGGAACAATAAGGATCATTGAAAATCGGGAAAAAGGCATAAAAAAAGACTTGTGGAAAGCCACAAGTCTTTGATTATTAAGGTGGTACGAGAGGCGGGACTCGAACCCGCACGGGCGTTGCCCACTGGAACCTAAATCCAGCGCGTCTGCCAATTCCGCCACTCTCGCGGGCGATTTACGTTAGACAAGATGCAGGGTGCCGAAGCATTCGGGGAGATGATAATTTGTTGCGCTGATCGGATTCCAGGTGACCCAGTGCGGATGGGAGGTCTTATCCGCGCATTTGTAGAAATTGGCGTGCCAGGTGACTCCATTGAAATTTCCAAGTGCCCCCGTATAGTTTTCGAGCAGGTTCATGGGAATCGAGAACTGTGCGCACCAAGTGACCGGCGTGGTGATTTCCGGGTCAATGATTCGAGGCATGTTGGTTTTGACTTGGACGAGTTCGCCTTCCTGTGGAGTCAGGACGCTGTAGTCTGCAAAGCCTTTATCACCGCGTTTGTGGTTGCGCACATAGTACAGCAGAAAAGTCCCCCCGGCGTTCATCTCGAGATTGAAATAGCCAACACCGCGATGCGGCTTGAAAAAGAACTCGACACAGGAATCCTTGCAGACTTGACCCTGAAACTTGGTTTCAACGGAGCGCACATAACGATCCTGGGCCTGAAAAATGCCATAAATGTTGGTGTCGTCATGCAATACGCGGAAGCTGACCTGGGGAATATGGTCTTTGCTCTCGGGGCGGATATGCGTTAGGGTACCCGTCTCGGCATTGGTCCAGATGGGATCATCCCAGTTGGCCTTCAGTTCAGGAATTGCGGCAGCGCGGTTGACTGTGTATTGCATGGCAGCTCCAAGGGGTGAAAGTTGTGAGTTGGCAAAAAAAAACCGCCCGAACCGGGACGGAATTTATGCTTCTGGTACCAGAGAAAGGATTTGAACCTTCACGTCCTTGCGGACACTGCGACCTGAACGCAGCGCGTCTGCCAATTCCGCCACTCTGGCAAAAAGCCAAAAACAAAAAGAGCTGGTACCAGAGAAAGGATTTGAACCTTCACGTCCTTGCGGACACTGCGACCTGAACGCAGCGCGTCTGCCAATTCCGCCACTCTGGCACATCATAGATATATACTGTAATGCGAAGATCGCAAAATGCAATCCAAGAAAATAAAAAAGTACAGGGCGTTTTTAACAACGAAGTAATGGGTCAGTCCCCCCCCTTGATACATTTTTAGCATTGCTTAACCTTTTCCTTGCATCATTTTTATTGCTTTCCGG
>JAPXLT010000009.1:0-36550 GCA_033809415.1 Lentisphaeria bacterium | reverse complement strand
TTTTTAACAACGAACCACACGAAAAGGCACGAAATTTTTTTAGGGTTGTGGCTCTGACTGATGAAATGGCACGCGAGTTTGTGATCTGGTCTATTGGTTTCTCCGACTGATCTGTCGGATCGGACGGATCGGACGGATCAAGTAGATCGGTCGGATCGGTCGGATCAGTCGGAGAAAAAAGACAGGAATTGGCGGTACCTTAAAAGGGCTGTATGCCAATGACTTGGAGCTTTCTTTTCTGAAAAATCTTTCTGAAAAAACAAGAAGTTTGAAGATAGTACAAAGAACAAACAGAGAGGCATGTCCCTGGACAGAAGATAAATGAAAATTCATCATTTTTTAGCTGCTGTGTTGGTCTGTGCGCTGGGGATGCGCCTGTACGCAGAGACAACTGCTGTCCCGCAGACATTTGTTCATTCCGGGGAAACACTGGACTCCAACACGGATTTTTTTGCCACCAAGAATGGACTTGCCGGGCATAAATATCTAATCGTTGATTGTAGCTTCCGTTTAAAAAGCTATCCGAGCGGATTCAACTTTGCACCGGTCATCCGATTTTTGAACACTTCCGGAAAAAACATCCTGGAAGCAAAATTCAGCGAACTGCTGCCTCGGCTGGATCAACCGGAAATCGTGGATGGTCAAGAATACATCCCGATTCCACCCCAAGCGGAAAAAGCGGCACTTTACATGCAATTTTACGGGAACTGCGGAGAAGTCGAACTCTGCCGGTGCGATTTTACACTTTCCGAAGAGAAGGAACGCCGTCCGCCGGTCGTCTATAAGCAATTCAACGATCCCCCCGTCCTCGATGACCGTCAGCTGGATGAAATGCTGGCGGAAATGTCCCCGGTCCAGGCGGAAATCCGCCGGTGTGGACAATATAACGGAATCTACCTCAACGGCAAGGAGATCGTTCCCTCAATCTATTACACATCTTATTACAAGGATCGTGACAATTCGAATTTCAATATGGTTTATGCCTATCAGAAAGCGGGGATGAATCTTTTTGGGGTTTCCTTCTCGCTGGGCGTGACCCGTCCCTGCGGAACTGGAGACATCTGGCGCGGCTCCGGCCAATACGACATTTCGCCGATCATCCGGGACATCCGATCCATCCTGAAACAGGCACCAGCAGCTCGGATTCTGCTGCGGTTCATGGTTACGCAGTATCGCGGTTATGCCGAGGCGCATCCGCAAGAGATTTGCACGGATGACGAAGGGCGTTATAACGTCTTTTACCATAGCAAAATCCGTTCCTGGAGCAAAGACATCGTTGAACTACCCGACGACAAAGATGGCGGCTACTCGAAGGTGAGCGATTATTCCCGACACTTCCGACTGGAAGCAGCGAAGGCAATCGAGGACGTCTGCGCCCTCATCGCCGCAGCGCCGGAAGGGAAAGCCGTGGCTATGGTCTATATCAACGGCGGCAGAGACGGACAATGGTTTGACCTGTGGGACAATACTGGTATGCTGATGGATCATTCCCCTGCGGCGTTGGAGTTGTTCCGGGAGTTTCTCCGGCAAAAATACCACAATTCCGAAGCTGAACTGCGCCAGGCGTGGCAACAGCCGGCAGTGACCTTTGATACTGCCCGAGCGCCGCTTCGTTCGGAATGGTGGCTGGATAATATCGCATTTCACACGCTGTACCGGGAAAATTCCGCTGTCCATGATTTCTGCGAATTTCTGGGTTGGGGACACGCGCAGCGTCACTCTATATGGTGTGGCGCGGCGAAACGGGGAAGTGAGGGACGTTGGCTGGTGGGAAGCTATCACCGCGCCTCCGGACTGCGCGGTTTCCCACAGTTCAGTCTGCTTTCCCTGAACTATATGATCGACGATCCGAACGTGGACCTTTTCATACACGTGCCGAGTTATCACCGCAACGCTTACGCGCCGGTTCATCAGGGCGGCTACGATGGTTCGCTTCTGCTGCACAATAAACTGATGATCACTGAAATGGACCTGCGCAACGGGGAACTGCCGCACTACGGACGCTGGGGGTCGCATTTCTGGCGCTCGCACAATCCGATAGAACGCTTTACCATTGACGTCCAGCGCTTTGCCGCATCTGCGATTGAAAAAGGCGGTACCTTCCATGCTTTCGATATGGATGGCGGCTGGTTCAACAGCCCCGGTGCCGTCGCCGCATGGGAAAAAGCCTGCGACCTGCTGAAAGCGCGGACGATCCTGCCGCAGAACAATCAACATATCGGGGTCTTCTCATCGGAAAACCTCTGGCATTATCAAAGTCTCGGACTCGACCGGCTGACCGTCTATTCGGCGGTGGAAAATCCAGCATACGCACTGTATCGCACCGGGATTCCCTATAAATATTATCTGCTTGACGAATTGTTCGGGCATAAGACAAAGGATTTTTCCGCGCCCAAAGTGATGATCTTCCTCAATGCTGGCGAGATGACGCCGGAGAAGGCGGAGCAGATACGGAAGCAGTACGGACGCGACCGCCGGATGATCGTCTGGCACTGGGCTCCGGGCATGTTCACGACGAATGGCGATAAGAACATCGGGCAGACGACCGGATTCCAGCTTCGCCAGTTGAAACAGGCGGACAATCTGACGCTGGTTGCAGAAAACAGTTCCATCGATCCCCTGCTGAAGAATGTGCAAGGTTTTCTGATCCCGACCTCACGGATACCTACCGTCAATCGCGGCGTTTCCTATGAGGTCGTAGATAAGAATGCGAAAATTCTGGCACGTTATAACGGCAGCGGCCTGCCCGGTATGGCGGTGAAGCGTTACAAAGAACACACGGAGGTCTATATCGGCGCACCCTGCGGTCTGACGCCGCAGCTATGCCGGAATTTCGGTATTGAAGCAGGGCTGACCCCCTATCTGGAATCCGATGATTTCTGCGGTTGCAATGCCGGTTTGCTCTACGTTTCCGCGCTGACCGACGGTAAAAAAGTCATTACGCTGCCCCACAGCGTCACTGTGGAACGAGTCATCACCGGACAACAAGTCCGTATAAACGGACAAAAAGCGGAAGTGGATATGAAGATAGCCGATTTGCTGATCCTGAAACTGGGCAATGAAAAATGAGGCGAGATGGCGTTAGGAGGGCTGGAATATGCCATAGAATGGATGATAGCATGCAAGCTGGGATTTTTATCTGTTTTGACCCCGGATTTTCATCCGAAAAAATTCCAATTATTTCTTCGGAACAGTGTCAAAACAGGCAACAAAACTCGCGAAAAGTCCCCGATTCGCGGAGGCCGTTCAAGAAACAAACCTGAAAAACAGAAAGACCTTAGTTGCATAACTAAAAATATGTAAAAACACAGAAACAGAAAGGGAACAAATCATGAAATTCTTTTCATCGTCCATTTCGCATCATTCACCATTGCCGCGAAAGCAGTGCTTTACGCTGATCGAGCTGCTGGTAGTCATTGCTATAATAGCAATTCTTGCGGCGATGCTTCTGCCCGCGCTTCAAACTGCGATGGAACAGGCAAGACTGGTCAAATGCCTGGGAAACATGAAGCAGCTTGGGATCGCTGTGCTTCAATATACGGACGCCAGTAACGACTATCTGCCGATGTCCAATGCCAACGGACAAGGTATGGCCAGCTGGAAACTGCAGATACAGCCGTTTCTGTCTGTGGATCATGGCAAGGATGTCTACACTACCAATCTGCGAAGACAAGTGTCGAACGGGGCTTTTCGCTGCCCATCCTGGCATCTGGAGAAGATGAATCTCGAGGCATCGGTAATAGCGAATATGCAGGATTATAACAAATCAAGTTCCGCCAGTGCCGGTGGATACGGCTACAACTTTGGCTGCGGTCCTGGATACGCACCGTATTACAAAAATCCCGGATACCTCAAACGCTCCAATCAATTATCCACGCTCAAGAATCTCAGCGAATTGCTGCTCATTGGAGAAAGCAGCGATCATTTCTCTGACAACGCAGGTCAAGCTGCGCTGTGTTACTCGGTGTATAGTAATGTGAATAAGATCGAAGGACGACACAAGAAATACACCGTAATGAGTATATCCTGGGCAGATGGTCATGCATCACACGAGACCAATAAAGCGTTGCTTCAGGGAAAACCGCGGATTCGTACCGAAAACAGTCGTGCCAATGAAGTTTTCAACTACTACTATGACTGCTATAAATAACAACCAGGCTGAATAAGGCAGAAAAAGTAAAGCCTCAGTCTTCTGTATTATAGGGGTTAGGGGAATGGGGTGCGTAGTGCGTTGGGAACGGGTGCAGGGGGCGCTGTTTTTTTAACCGCATGCAATCCCATCCGTCGAAGTCAACAACCCTAAAAAATTTTTCGTGTCTTTTCGTGTCTTTTCGTTGTTAAAAAAATGGGTTATGGGCACCAGATCAGGCAATGAGTTTTTTGCTGAGTTGCGACATTTTGCGTAGGTTCGCTGGTAATTTTTGCAATGCCTTCTTAATATCCGGCGCCATTTTCCGCAATGGTTTCTGGTAGAATGCATCAGCGATCTTCTTCAGGTCGTCTTTTACAAGCTCTTCCGGCTTGAGGAGCTGTTCGCGATTATTCTGTGCCATCTGCTGGCGGATGATATCTGCCGCCAAAGCGAACTCCGGACGGTAAATATCGCCGACCAGCTCATAGATATAGGCACGGCAATAGCCATTTTCCGCATTGCCCTTGAGTGTTTTTTCGAAATCCGGATTGCATCGCGGATGTTTCTGCAGCAGAAGCAGGGATTCATACATCGAGTAATCCGGATGGGCGGCCAGTATCTGCCCGAAAAGGTCAAGCATTTTTCCACAGAGTTCGAGGCGTTCGAGCACTTCCTGTTCCTGCCCCTTGAAATTTCTCCAGCTCTCGAAGGCAAAAATCATCTTCAGCAGGCCGTAATGGAGCGTGCGGGCCGCGCTGGTTCGCGCCAGGTCAATGGCATCCCGCCAGATAAATGCATCCTCGATCCCGAAATCCAGCGCTGCAAGGCGGGTAAAAATTTCCGGAGCCTCCTTGACCGGTGTTTCCAGTTCACGCAGATAGAATTCATGCATGAACAGCTGCCTGTTGCCCAGGTTCAGCAAATACTGGCAAGGTCGGAAGAATATCTCTGAAAACAGGAAGTGGGTATGGTTTCCGGGGCCGTTCCAATGGCGGGCTTTGATCAACGGCAACATCTGCTTCCAGATGGGCAACATTGATGACAGCTGTTCTTCATCGTAACGCGCCGCACAGAACTTCTCCAGAAACACATGAATATCAAGGTTTTCACTGTCAGGATTCCAAGCATTGGCGGACAAGTACTCCAGCAGCAGGGTGTCAGTGTGGGAGCATTCCGGCCACAGGACCATGCCTTTGCACATCGAGTCCCCGGCGGCGATGGGCAATCGCCGCCGGATCACCTCATAATTGCCGCGGGGTTCGGTGTTGGGTTCATAAGCATGGAAAAGCCCGAAAATCCACGGGAATTTACCGACCAGGTCCCAGTTCTGGAAAGTTCGCAGCTCATCATCCGTTTCCGAGGTGTAATCAAAAATAATGGTATTGTTGGGGTTCAGTTCCTGCACCAGGCTGCGAACCTCCTCCGGCGTCCAGTACATGCAAAAATCCCAGCTGCCAATGAGCAACGGGGCATGCGGATATTTTTCCCGCAGTTTCGCGATGATCCTCCGGTAGGTATACAACTTCATCTGGTGATTGGCCTCGCGGTCATCATAGCAGCGCCTTTCGGCCAGGCCGATGGTGTGAAACAGCGTCGGTTCGCCATATTCGCGGATATGCGTCTCCGTCAAATGAAAGTAGGCATCCAAATTCTTTTCCTGGCGGATATCCCAGACCAAGCCTGTCTTTTCCCCATAACCTGAAGTCGCCTGTGGAAGAAAATCCGGCTGCACCTTGTCCAGATACTCGTGAGGCGTGCGGCTGTACCAATGGGTCATTGTGCCGACATCCTCGGGATGCAGCAAGTCCCGTTCCCGGGCATAAGCCAGGATTTTCCGCCGGAGTTCGCCGCGGTCGCGCAAAGGCCAGAACAGATTGCGGTCGTCGTAAGAACGCTCTTTGGACTCCGGAACCTCATAACCGGGATATGAAACATATTCCGGAAAGGCCTTCTGAAACAGATCATCAAGGCCGATCCGCAACATGAACAGATTGAACCGCTTCTTCAGCACCCAGTCAATCTCTTTTTTCCAGTCCTCGAAATTCCAGTGCTCGGCCTGGAAACGATGAAGGCTGCGATGCGCAAAATACCGCAATCCACGATACTCGAAGCGGGGCTTTTCCAGAACATTCAGGCCGCTGATATCGACTGCATCCGCCGTCGGAATGCGGTCTCCGTCCCAGAAATACCGGCAGCCGGCCCGCAGCTCGAAGAAATAATAAACTCCGTAAAGGAGCGCCCTCGGCCTGCCTCCGGCGATAAAGAGCATGTCCCTGCCCTTTTCGGAATGGGATAGCAGCTGAAAATCATCCATATCTGACCGGATGGAAAATTGCTTGATATTTTTTTCAACGATTTTGCTATGAGAAAACGAATGGACTGCGTCTGATCCAAGCACAATTAGATCGCTTTTCCCATCATCCGAACAGACTATGCCCGGTTTCCTGCCAGTGACCTGTTGCCATAATCCGGCAAATGCATCGGCGGCGATTCGGAACATTCCTTCTTTCCTGGGAATCAGAATTTTCAGCATAATTCATCCTTCTTTACTGCGGTACCTAGGCAACGAATCCATCGGAAAAATCAACTGTGCAGACTGCGAATCCGCATGACGATAAAACAAAGTACACTCAAAAAAACAACTTGCAACCCGTAACAGTGAAGGAATACATCTTTTTACAGGAATGGCTCTGTAGTACAGGGTGCAGGGGTACGTGGTGCAAGGGCGCAGGTTTAAAAGTAGCGCAACCGTCCCGGTTGTGATTATCCTGACTGTCGTGGGATGCGGGGAATGTTCTTGACCTGTCCACACTGTCCACACTGTCCACACTGTCCACACTGTCCACACTGTCCACACCGTCCACACCGTCCACATTGTCCACCACGTCTGACCCGCACTACGCACCACGCACACCGCACTACAGAAGACTAACCCATTACAAACATAAAACATAATTCCCCTTCATGACAACATTTATCCTCTTGAAATGAGTTCTATCTAACTTATCTTATGGTTAATAGACATATTATTCGGGAAAAGGACTGTTTATGCAATGGGAATGGTGCTTGGAGGCCGAAGCATTTGAATGAGCGGCCTTGCAGTTAAAAGGATACCATTACGCCAATCAGGTGGATATGGTGGTTGAAAGGTGCTTGCAGGTTTGTCCGGTTGGGAAAAAACGGCAGGAGTCGGTATAAACAAAGGAGGTAGTGGATGTCACAGAAATTTCATCGGGTTGCTTTTATCGGTTTTGGCGAGCGTGCCCAGGGACTTGCCAGGACGATTGCTACGACATTGCCGGAGTATGCGGAAGTGGTTGCCGGTTTTGACGTGCGTGAGATAGCTTTCCCGGATGATATCGCCTCGCGCTGCAAGCATTTTCGTTTTTATAAAGACCATCACGAAATGCTGGCCGACCCCCAGATTGATGTGGTTTTCATCACTACCTATGAGGACACTCACCTGCAATTTACGATCGATGCGTTAAACGCCGGCAAAGCAGTATATTGCGACAAGCCTGTGGTACAGGACCTCGAGCAGGCCGAACAACTTTATAAGTTTGTCACCAGTCGGAACTGTTATTTTCAGATCGGCCTGAATTTGCCGTATTTCCCGGTATCCTTGAAATTGAAGGAACTGTTGGATAAGAATACGATAGGGCGTGTTATCTGCGTTCGTGCGGTCTGCGATCTTAATGCGTCTTTTATGCGTCATCACATCATGCACAAGTTTGCCGAACCTCGCATCGATTTCACCTGCGCGAAAATCACCCATGATACGGATTTAACCCAATGGCTCCTGGATACCTATGCGGAAGAAGTCTGGGGACTGGCGGATAACTTCCGGTGGCGTCGTAATGGAGAGGCGCCAGTCTTCAATGACACGGTGGTGATTGCCGGGCGCTACCATAACGGAGCACTATTCACCCAGACCCTGACCTCTACCGGCAGCACCCGTCGGCAAGTCGATATTTTTGGGGTTGATGGTGAAATCAGCGCCAACCTGTATGGAGATGAGATTCACGTAACAAAAATCGACCAGGGGGAGGAAACAGTGAAACTGCCTCCACAGGCTACTTTGGGGCATTATGGCGCAGATACGAAAATCCTGCGGGATTTCTTTGACTACTTGGATCAGGGTGTGCAGAAGCCGCGCTGGCCGGAACGGATTTTGAGCAGCCTGATGGTGCCGCTGGCAGCACTGGACAACGGCGTTGTCAGAACCGGAGACTGGTATCGCAGCATCATTTCAGGAAAATGCTGAAGCCCAGCGATTTGCCATCCCCTTGGCGCTCTTGGCGGCTTGGCGGTTCAATAAAGAGAAGCCAAGTAAAAGGAAACAAGACCAGACCGCAAATCCGCCTGCAGGCTCATCCGCCAAAGCGACAACCCTATAAAATTTTCCGTGCTACTATTGCCCAACTTCTTCTTTTTTGTAAAAGATTTTCAAAAACCAGGTGCGCAAGTTACTGACCTTGAAGCTCTTTCTCATTTTTGAGAAACTTTTTTGAGTTTTTTGATTTTTCGGTGATGGAAGAGGAAAACCGGCTTCATGCCGGCGAGCCGCCGGCGCTCCATATCGCCTCCGACTGAAAAAGTAAAGCCGACCTTGACACACAAGAATTTTGGCAGTGCAAGCCCATCCGTCGAAGCAGCAACCCTACAAAAATTTTCGTGCCTGTTCGTGTGGTTCGTGGTTAAAAAATAGGTTGTGGGCGTCAGCCCACGCCAAGCTTTCCGTGCTTTCCGTGGACAAAAAATGGGTTGTCGCCCTTTGGTCACGATCACTTCTGGAATATTTCCACTTCTGAAATGGCTCGCAATGGATGATTCTTGTTCAAGCGAATATTTTCAATACGAACCTTGCTTGTGCTTACCGGTGTAAAAGTCACCTCGGCAGCCGCAGCGGTGTTCCCCTTGCATTCTCCCACGCGAACGAATTTCTGCCCATCCCAAACGGATACTGCCACATCGGAAAGTTTCGGCCTTTTCTCCTTGTCAAGCGGAGTGTGGACAGCCACTCTTCCGACAACGGCTTCCTGAGGAAGGGTAATCTCGATCCATGGGTCCTTGTCATCCGGGGTCGGCGACCAGATCATATAATTGGCGGAATATTCGGTCGCGCCATCCAGCAGGAAATACAGCGTGCTCATCTTGTAATAATGGGAAACAAACCAAAGCCTGGCGTCGGAGGAAGCCTTGATTTCCGGGACATGGGATGGCCTGTCCCCTTTCTCGTAACGGCCATAAACCCGCACGTCATCCACCTCCCCCAGCCCGACAAGATTGCCCGCCTTTTTACGCGAATTGCGCAAATCAACGATCCTCTGACGGACTGAATGCAGGGGTTCGACGGAATCCGCCGTCGCCTTGTCGGTAAGATAGACGTGTGTCTCCGCCGGGCCGAATTCGTCGGAGAAGGTTCCATTCTTCAGGGAGACGGAGCGTTCTTCCCCCAGAACATGCCAAAGAGCGGGCAAGTTACCTTCCAGCGTAAAATTTGCCGTGATCCTATCCATGGAAGTATTTACGGCTATCAGGCAATATTGCCCCTGCCAGGTCTTCAGACCTGCCTGGAAATGTTCTTTTTCGGGGGACGTCACCACCCGCACCATCCCGGGAAGGGTTCTTTCCAGAACCAGGTCCTTGATGCGCATCAGCTCCTCGCCGACTGAAGACGGGGCGATCGTCAGCGATGAATGCATCCTGGACTCTGGGAAGTCGTAAAGCTGGAACCCTTTGCAGTTGTGAATCAAGGCTTGATAAATCTCGGCCCGGAAATCATCCATCGAAGGTGGAACGACCCCTTCTCCCCCCCACGCAAACGCCTGCGGCACCAACCATGCCGGACGCTTCAGCTCCATGGCGGTTTTCATCCATTCGCTGGTCGCCCATCGAGGCTTTGCGGTACGACCGTTTTCAAAATATTGAGGATAGCAGTCCGGCATCAGGATATCACAACCTTCATAGAACTGACGCATCCCCTGGGGACCCCAGTTCAGCATGAGATTTGGATGATAGGGGTCCAGTTCCGCAATCAGTTCTCCGGTCTGAACGAACCACTGCGGGTTGTTGCCCCCGCGACTCTCCGGCTCGTCGGCAAAATACCATGCCAGAACAGCCTGGTTTTTACTCATTTCGGGGATCGTCTTTTTCAGGTGCTCCCTCTGTTCTTCGTTGATGGCGCCAAAACGGGTGTCGTGGGCGAAGATTTTCCAATCATGCTTTCCACTGAACTCCTGATAGGGGAAAAGAATGCTCTTCATGCCAAGTTTTTCATAGGCGCCAACATTCTTATGGAATGACTCTAGGGAAGAATATCCGATGTTATAGGTCAATTGAGAATTGAAACAGGGGTCTTTCTGGTCTTCCAGCTGAAATATAAACCAGCCGTAAGGCAGGAATCGTTTGCCGTCAACATGCGTTATGCCGTCTTTATCCAGCCAGACTTCACCTGCACGATGCGGCAATTTCCGGATCCGGGTCTTGGCGGCAACGCCCTGGTCGGTGACCGCCTCCAGAAAATAGGCGCCGTCCGGAAGCTTTGCGCCGTCAAAGATCATTTTGGCCGGAAGCTCCCGGGTGTCGAACTCTTTCTGCTCATAGACTTTGCCGTCCGCGTCTTTCAGGACAGCCGTGATCTTCCTGGCCTCCACTCCGTCCAGGGATATTTCCGCCTCGATGGTCTTATCCGGCATGGTGGCATACAGGTTGTTGCGGTAGGCGGGGCGCAGCAGGTTGATGACCACAGGCTGGTACTCCAGCTTGACCTCTTGGAGGGAAGTTTTAAGCAGGGCACCATCGGCGGCAAAATAATCCAGCGAAAGAAAATATTTCCCGGGAATGATCGGGGCAAGCGAAAACTGCCGCCGAGAAAACTTCTTGTCTTGCAAATTGTCATCGTGGGACACGGACAGGATGTTTCTGAATTCGGAATCCAGCAGGCTTGCCATGCACTTCACAATGCGAAAGTTCCCGGTTCGATTGACCAGGTCCGCATACACATCATAGGTCAGGACGCCTTTGACTTGGGAGACCTTTCCGCTGACATTCACAATCTCCCAGCGATGCTGGCTTTCATCGAGCTTCGGCAAGCTGACTTGCGGATACTGTTGAATATCGGCGGCGCCTTTCACTCTGGCAAACGAGGACAGCTCGATTGGTGAAACCGTGCGGCGGTTGCGGTTGAGGTTGATCCGCCACTGGTTCGCCTCGTTCCGGCAGAACGAACCGAAGGGAATAGCCGCCTCGACGACCCATTTATCCGCATGACGCAGTGTCTTTACAGCCGCATGGCTCTTCCAGTCAAAAAAAGGCGTGAATACGCCGCGCCCGGTATTGTCGTCAATAAGTGTGATCTCTTGAATTCTGCCGGCTGCATTGACAAGGATTTTATAAAAGCTCAGGAGCGTCGGATCATTGACAAGGCAGAATTCGATGGTTTCCGTAAGCCAGAAGTCTTCTGAATCGCGCCGGAGATTCTTTCGCTCTGAGATGCTCTCCATGTTCGGCTCTTCCAATTCAACCGCAAAATAAAGGTGATTTTCATCATAAGCGGTCTTGAAACGGGTTTGCGCCTCCGGCTCTGCGTTGTTGCGATAAGTGGTGAAGCCGCTCTGCCAGGGGACTTCCGCCCAGGCGGGTTCCTCGATCTTGCCGTCTATCAGCGGGGCTTTCGGGAGATACGGCACCTCCAATGCAAAAGACTGACCACAGAAAAGAACCCCGCAGAAAAGAAACAGCAGGAAAGCGGATTTACTGGGTATCACGGCGGTCTCCTTTTTTGAGTGTGAATAGGACATCCTGCGAAATCATTTTATCCGGCAGCTTTTCGCCGTCCGGGGTTTTCCCGGAAAAATGAATATAGAGTGACATTTTATAGTCGCCAGATGGGTACTGATCCGTGCTTTTCACCAGGATCCCGTCTGTGGGGATTGTCCATTCCCAATTCATGATGAAAACTGTATCCCACTCCCTCAGTGTGGACGGAGTGACTTTGGCGCCGGTCACCGCAATAAAGTCAGCGGGAAGGTTGGGCACATAGGCAACCAGCCGCCAGGCCCTCGCAGAATATCCGTCAGGACAGCTGCTCGATAGCTTGATCTTCAGCGGATCGGAGCCGTGGATGACCTTTTCAACCGGCACCGCCTCCATGGAAAAACCTCCTTCAGCCGCAGTCAATACCGGAATGGCGGCACAGAAAAAGAACAATGACATCCAGAAATTTCTCATGCAAAAACTCCTTTCGTGAGGCGTCAGTGAACTGGGTAGGCGAGAAATTCTTTTTGAACAACGAAATGCCCGAATGGACACGAAAAAATTTCATGGAAATGGCTTTGTCTGCGCAAATGCGGCGTACTTGCCATGAAATTTTTTCGTGTCCGTTAGTGTCTTTAGTTGTAAAAAAACTGTCACCCAGTTTACTGACACATTACCTTCTTTCTCGCTAATGGTATCTTTGATCCCGACCCATTATGCTTATCCTCAGGAAAATGCTTACGGATATTTTCCTTGCTTCACATTGGACATATCAAACCAAGTCCATGAACCGGCCCCTACCACCGAATCACCCAGGCGGCCTTCCGCCACCGCCTCAACCCGTCCATCACCATAAAGGACATTGCATTTGCGGTCATGACGGAAATGCGGCAAAGCAGCCGCACCCCCGCCCCAATTGTTGTCGTCAAAAAGATAATGCTGCGCCTTCGGATTATTCTTTTGGGCAGAATCCCCCATCAAGATCATCTCACTGGCCGATTTCCAGGTTTTGCCGATGCGCCCGTCGCGCACGCTGCGCGGCTTGTCACCGATGCGCAGAAATGTCCGTACGTCAGCCTGTCCGGGACGGCGCATGCCATAGGTGCCTATGTCGGAGTATTGCAAGGAAGGAAGCGGGCAATACACGATCTTGGCATGAGTTACCACCAGATTGGTTTTTTCATTGTGGCGCAAATAATTCCCTGAATAAAGGTCACTATACCAGAGCCGCCCCGGCGTATAGGAATAAACGATCGATGGCAGCCAGTCATCGTAGTCACTCATATAGAAATTCAACACAAGACCCATCTGCCGCAGATTGGATTGGCAGGTCGTGGCAACCGCCTTGCTGCGAGCCTTGCCTAGTGCCGGCAGCAGCATCGAAGCAAGAATCGCGATGATCGCGATCACCACCAGCAATTCTATAAGAGTAAAAAAACGTTTCATGTTGATACCTCCTTTGTATAAATGCAACCCAGAAATCCATTCCCGCGAAAAGCACTGTGAATGATTCACTTTAGCGAGTAGGAAAAAACGTAAAAAATGTCGCCATCTTGATTATAAACCTATATCAAACAAAAGTCAAATTATTTTTTAAGGTTTTTTTGACTCATTCACTTTTCGTGTTATATTAGCAGGTATGTCCATTCCGATTGCCGTACACGGACTTTGCACGGACTTTGCACGGACTTTGCACGGACTTTGCACGGACGACAGATCGGTCGAATCGGTTGTTCCCTGTCCCTTGTCCCTTGTCCATTGTCCATTGTCCATTCAGCATTCCATTCCTGTCCATTCGGTCCATCTTGTCCATTCCTGTCCCTGTCCATCGTCCATAAAAAATCTATTACGAAAAACAAGATTTTGGGTAAGCCCTGAAGGAGAAAGAATTGAGTAAATTAATGGCTTTGACAGATGCTTTGCGGGAAGAGTTGAAGGCCGGGACGTATCCGCCCGGCAGCCGCTTTCCTTCGGAATACCGCATAGCTGAAAAATATGGTGTGAACAAGACGACCGCGAACAAAGCCGTATCCGCGCTGGTATCCGAGGGCTTGCTGTCCAGGGCCGGGCGGGGAGCCGGCACCCTGGTCGAGCAACTGCAAGCTTTTCCGGTCAAGCAGTTTGCCTACATCGGTAACTTCCGGCATCCCTATTATACTTTGTTGCTGTATGGCTTACAACAAGCCGCTCTGGCGCATCACTGCCTGATGAGCGTCGTTGCCCCTCCCCCGGATCAGCTGTCTTACGTCCTGTCAAGGCTCTCCACCGCCAAGATATCCGGCTTTTTCAGTTGCGGCTACGGATCTGTTGATGTCGGCTCGATTCCGGTGATTTATCTGGAGGAAAACAGTACCCCACCGGGCATGGACAGCCATTATGTCGCCTGCGACAGCTATCGGGGCGCCTATCAGATCATGCAGGAGCTGCTGAAAAGAAATCACCGCGACATCGTCATTCTCTTCCGCAGCAGCCATGCGCCCGGACGCCTGAAAGGCTTCTACGCCGCCATGCAGGAGGCCGGAATCCAGGATACCCGGGAACGCACCTTCTGGACCTATGATAGTGATATAATTTCAAGCTTTGAGGGACAGCGTATTCTGCAGAAAATGCTGCAACAATATCCCAGGCTGACCGCGATCGTATCTGCTGCCGATGACGATATTGCCAAGATTGTCAAAGCAGCCGACCAATTGGGAATCCCCTGGCGCGGAAAGATCGCCATGACCGGGTTCGGGAACGTTGCAGGCATCAGCGACTTGCTGCCAATTGCCACCGTGGATCAACACCCGCAGCAGATCGGGCGGGAAGCATTCCAGGCCATGCAAAAGCTGATCGCTGATCCAAAACTGACGATCCAGGAACACCTCGATGTCGAACTGGTCGGCCTCGATAACCTGCCAGCCCTGCCGGCATGATCCCAGACGCACCACACACAACCTATTTTTTAACAACGAAAAGACACGAAAAGGCACGAAAATTTTGTAGGGTCGCTGCTTTGACGGATGGTGGTGCATGCGGTTTAAAAAGTAGCGCAACCGTCCCGGTTGTGATTATTCTGACTGTCGTGGGGTACGGGGAGATGTCCTTGTCCTGTCCGCACCGTCCACACAGTCCGCACCGTCCACACAGTCCACACAGTCCGCACCGTCCACACTGTCCACACAGTCCACACAGTCCACACCGTCCACACTGTCCACCACGTCTGACCCGCACCACGCACCACGCACCACGCACCACAGAAGACACATTACGGATTCAGGAACGTAATGGGTCAGTAACCACCCCGCCTCTTATTTTGCCCCACGAAGATATTTTTTGAAAGCCTGCCGGATTTCCGGACTCTCCAGCACGTCCTGAAATCCGCAGACGGAAAGGTGGCGTGCTCCTCCACGTAACATGGTGCTAAGTTCGAGTTCGATCCGAGCCGCCGTCTTTTCCGGGAAAGCCGGGCGTTTGTTGTGGTCATAATAGCCGATAAAATGCACGCCTCCGGGATAGCGGCTGATCGCCCGTGAATAATCCAGTATTTTTTCTTCGCTCCAGGGGAAATACCATGCGGCCGTCTCCTGGGTAAAATCATATTCGAGCAGGCACCCATAAAGTGGCTTCGGCAGAAATACCGGATACAGGTGCGATGTTGTCAGCATCTGTGGTCGTTTCTCTTTTATAAAGCGGTGCAAATAATTACAGAAATTCACCAGCTGTTCGAGATAGAAAGCATCCTGAACCGCTGCTGAATCCGCTTTGCCGGATTGTTCCAGATATTGTTGATAAAGCTGGCGGCAATGTTCGCAATAACAGCCCCTCCCATTCATGTAGCCGATAAAATCAAAGGCAATCCCATCATATTCTGGAATTGCGCAGTATTCCAAAATCTGTTTTTCAAAAACCGTTCGCACTTCCGGATGGTTCAAGCAAAGCAGTCGGGTACTCAGTGGATCTGTCAGATGCCGCCCAGTTGAAGGATCAAAGACAGGTTCACCCCCATAATGTGATGGATTACGCGTCCCTTCCGCCCTGTCAATCCAGCGGAATTTGTGAATAGCCTCCTCCTCCGGCAGCATGACTTGTAACGGGGCAGCGGCATCCTTGTTATATTGTTTCCAAAGAGCAACGGTTGGCATAATGCAGGGATACATACGGAATTGGTGCTGTTTCGCCAGTTCCTTCTGCCGGCGATTGCCATGGCTGATCACCACATCCGTGACGCCAAGCTCAGCAGAAACAGTTGCCAACTCGTCGGTAGTCGGCATGCTCCAGACAAAAAAACGCTCGAATTTGCCCTGCTTGCAAAGCTTGAGTGAGGAACAAGCCGTGAAAAGCAGGCAACATACGAGAAGGAAGCAAAGCATCCATCCGAGACACATAAAGCAAACTCCTTTTTTCTCTGACAGTTCCTGATAATATGCTCGAATCATTTTCTTCACACTAGCACCCAACTTCTTATTTTTCGTGAAAGATTTTTTATGGAGAGAGGCAAATTTGGAATGCGGGAGCTTGCCGCCGCACTCCATAAGTCCCGCTGTTTTCTGTGATGAAAGCGAACCACGATGTCAATGCCGGCGAGCCGCCGGCGCTCCATATCGCCTCCGACGCAATTGCGTAAAGCCGACCTTGGCACACAAGAACTTCGCCAGAGCAATCCCTTCCGTCAAAGCAGCAATCCCTATAAAAATTTTCGTGCCTTTTCGTGTCTTTTCGTTGTTAAAAAGTGCGGTTATGTACGCGGAATTTCGTTTTGCCCGGCATCGGTCACCAGGATGGCGCCGATATCGAGGCAAGGCTTCTTTCCTCCCCGATAACGCATTTCCACCCACAGCTTGACTTCTTTGTCTCGATATTGGTCCAGCAGAAAACCGAAGCGCCAGTTGATCTTGAGCCGATGTAGAAGTGACAGCATAAGATCGTTATGCGTAAGCTTAAGACAACCTACCGGCAACCAGACAAAATCCGTGGCATGGAAATCCGCCTCGGAATACTCAGCAGTGCAGATGAGCTGTTCCGTCTGGGAAGAATTATTGAACCGCGAGGCAATCAGGCGTATTTTCTCGTCCTTTTGAAGCTCCGGGAAAACCCGGTAAAAAGCTCCTGCTGCTGCTTTTGAAGAGCGCATGCAAATCTCGTCACCTCCGACGATACGCCAGCAATCCGGAGTGAAAAACTCGAGTTGCGCATGGCACAAGTCCTTCCGGCTGACCATTGCCCGGCTGCTTCTTTTTTCACAGACCTCCAAATACGTAAGCTGTTTTTGCGGCACCTCCCGCCTTTCCACATCCTGCAAGTGGTCGATACTTTGCCGCCAACAGGAAAAAAGCCTTCGCCTGGAAGTCACAAAGAGTTTTTTGAAAAGCTCTTCTTCATCACATTTTGTCGCCTGATTGCGATACCACCAGGAAAGCGTGCAGACTAACGCAAAATCTAAACTGGTCCTGGCACGATTGAAACGATGCCGTAAAACAGGATTTCTGCTGACTTTCCTCTGGCCGACATCAAGAATCCCCTGCATTTTTTTCATGGCCGGCCAATCAATATAGCGGAAATCCTGTGCTGCCGGGAAGAAATAGCGAACTTGAGCCTGGTTTTCGGTAGCAGTCCGGTTCAAAACCTGACGATATTCCAGAATTGCCTTTGCGCCCGGCCCGTAGTATTTCGTACAGAAATCCGACATCAGCGCACGGCTATCAAGCTCTGGATTCTCCATCAGCTTTGCCTCCATGTAGACTTTGAGGTCATACATGTCATTCAGATGCGGGTTTTCATGCTCGAAGAAAATTCCTATGCCCTTGTTGGCGGCATAGAAGCGGACATTTTCGGCCAAGGTATATTCACTGGGATACGGCAGCGGCCCTGCGGCGCCGTAAGTGATGGAATACTCCCAGGGGAAGAGCTTCTCGGCACATGCCGCCCAGCCTTCCACCTGCCTGCGGAACTTCTCATTCAATGGCGAAAGAATACTTTGATGCAGATAAGTTTCCGTATTGCAGGTGCGGATGATCATGTTGTCCATAGCCTTGATGCCGCCCCGGGGCGACGAGGTTGTGGCAAAATAAGCCAGTGTCTGCAAAAAATACTCCGGGCGAAATTCTTTCAGCATGGCGGCAACTTGATTCAACACCAGAAGCAATGTGCCGCTTTCGCCGTAACGGGCAACTTTCTTTGCACAGTCAGGGCATTGGCAGAACCCGCGGCTGTCGTTCATTGATATATCGTAAATCCGCGGGGGAACCCTGCCGCTTTTGGCGGCTTTTTTCTCATCGGCCAGAATATAGGCCTTCAGCTTGCTGATAAACAATTCCGGCAGATCGGGATGCGACAGGCAGACCTGCCCGAAAAACATATCCGAATTGCGCTTCCCATCAATCAAAGCGTAGTACTCAGGATGTTTGCGAAAGTATTTTTCTGCTGGCAGATAGCCGTGTTCTATAGTATGGCAATGTTCAGGAGAGCCAAAATCGATGCAGGAGCCGTAGGCTGGATCAATCAGGGGCCATTCGCCGTCCTGGTTCAAGCGGTTCCGGGCGGCAAAACGCCCCCGGTCAAAGGCTGCTTTCGGCTTGCGGTAAACATTTCGAATGCGAAAAAACGGGCGTCCGGAGAGATGCAGTCCGCTCAGGTCAAGGCGTCTTGCCTTGGGCAGGAATTCTTCGGTCGGAGTAAACCAGCGCACTCCCACATGGTTCTCCAGAAAGCAGAAGACGCTGTAGAGGGTTCCGCGGGTGCCGCCGCCGCAGAAAATGATACCGCCGTCCGGCAGCGTCTTGACCACCCATTCCTCTTCCGCCATCGTCTTGGACGAATAACCGGCCGACAGGGCAACCTCCGTGTCGCCAATGCAAAACACCGGCTTCATGCCATGCGCGGTGACGGACAGGCAAGTCTTCTTCAGGTAATCGCGCAGTTCCTCTGCTGCTTTCTTCTCCCAGATTTGCGGCCTCTCCGGCAACTTTATGACAATGTCAGATGTACGCAATTTCATTTTTCCAAGTCCTTTCACAGTAATACGTCAGTAAACTGGGTGATAGTTTTTTTACAACTAAAAACACGAATGGACACGAAAAAAATTTCATGGCAAATACGACTTGCTCTCGCAGACAAAGCCATTTCCATGAAAATTTTTCGAGTCCTTTCGGGCATTTCGTTGTTCAAAAAAGAATTTTTTGCCTACCCGGGTTCACTGACGCCTTACCCTTTCTCAATACAATTCTATTTCCGAAAGCAGGCGCCGTTCAGGTCGTTGGGTATGGAAATCGATATCGAAATCCTTAAAGTCAATGCGAATTTTATCTGCGACAATTTCCGGCAGAGGCACTGAGATTTTAACGACTTCCCGGTCCGCCACTTCGGTTTGCGGGCGGGTGAAGTCTATGCGCCTATCGGCTACGTCAACCGATCCGCTCCGCAGATTTCCACTTGGAGTATAGAGCACCAATTCCCGGAGGGTGGCCGCTTCCGGCAGGGTGATTTCAATGAACGGGCTTTGATCGCTTTTGGCCGGAGACCAGGTGTATTCCACCCGCTTCGGGGCGGTCAAGCCGTCAATCAGGTAATACCTCGAGCCGGTTTTGGCGGTGGCAAAAAAGCTTTTCGGATCGCTCGAAGCCTCGATCTTCGGCACCCCCGGCGGAAGTTTCCCGGCGGAATAATCCAGATAATCCGCCACCAACATCTCGCCCATGCCGATCAGGTTGCCTGGTTTTTTGCGACTGCGGCGCAGCGCATCAATGGCTTGGCGGGTTCCCTCGACCATCGGCACTGCCGCTGCCGCTGCCTCGGAATTGACGTAGACATGCGTCTCCCCGGGAAGGAAGGTGTCGCTGAAGACGCCTCGGTTCAGCTTGACAAAGCGCTTTTCACCGGCCACATACAACTTGTCAGCAACGGGTTCCTGGATCACAAAAGTCGCCTTAATAGGACGCATTTCCGTATTGACGGCAAGCAGACATTGCTTGTCGCCTTCCATCTTGAATCCAGCCTGAAAAAACTCTGATTCCGGCTTGGTGGTTACTTTCAAGGCTTGTTGCCGCGAATTCGGCAGCAGGAAGTCTTGTAGGGTTTGCAAGGTCTTTCCGATATCATCTGGCCCCAATATTAGCGATGCGAAGCGTTGGGACTCGAAATATGCGTACAGATTAAAGCCTTTGACATTATGGATCAAAGCCTGGAAGAACTGGCTTCGCAACTCATCATAGTTAGGCGGCACGCCGCGCACGTTCCTGCGATTCCTCGCCGGCCAGCTGGCCACCAGTGGCATAAACCAGGAAGGACGCAAGGCGGTTGCGGCCATGGCCCATTCGGAGGAGCAATGTCTTGGCTTGCCGGTGCTGCCATCTTCGAAGTAGGTGGGATAGCAGTCCGGCAAAAGAATGTCACAGGTCTGATAAAAACGGCGGATTCCGTACAGGCCGTAGTTAAGCATGAAGCAGGGGTGCCAGGGGTCCAGCTCGCGGAGCAGCTCATAGACCTCCAGATACCAGCGCGGGTTGTCATCGTGGGCTTCAGGCTCATCGGCCATGTAATAGCCCAGCAGGGCGGGGTGCTCCCTGATTGTCGGAATGAAAGCGGTGAGAAGCTCACGCTGCTCCGGCGTCAATCCACCACTGCGGTTTTTTGTCGCAAAGACCTTGCTGCCCCAGTTAGCGTTGAATTCTTGATAAGGGAATAACATCATTTTCTCCCCCAGCTGCTGCCGCCGGTCAAAGGCTTGCAGCAAGCCTTCCCTGGTGGAATACAAACTGGTATCCAGCACGGAGTTGAGGTGCGGCTTGGGAGCGTCACTGTCATCATGGCCATACCAGCCAAAGGGGAAAAAACGCTTGCCGTCAACATGGGTTATGCCTTCCCGGTCAACCCAGACTTCTCCTTTCAGCGCTTTCAGTTTGCGGATGGGCAGGACGATTTCCGGCTTGAAGTCAAGGCCGCCAACGCTTGCGCTGAGCCGGTAATCGCCAATGGGCAGATCCTTGGCCTGGAACTGCACTGTCTGGGTGGCTTGTGCGGCTGCAATATGGAATTCATCCACCTTGCCGTCTTTGCCTGAAAGTGTCACTGTCAGAGGCTTGCCAAGAAAATCCTTGAAATCGATTGCTGCTTCAATATTCTGTTCCGGCATACTGGCGAAAATCGCGTTTCGGTATGGCGGATTAATGAGCCTAATGGAAAACGGGGCATATTCGAGCAAGATTTTTTCCCGAACTCCAGCCAGCAGGTTCCGTGCGGAGAGGTTGTCATAGAGCCGTATATCCAGCAGATAAGTGCCTGCGTCAACATTTTGCAACTTCACCAGCAATTCGGTGAACTTGCCGGCAGGCACCTCAATCTTATTTTCTTGCTCCGCCACCAATTCGCCTTGCAAATTCAGAAGGCGGAGATGCTGCCGCAAAATCCGAAAACGGTCGGAACGGCTGCTGGCATGCACGGAGACGTCGGCAACAAAATGATTCTCATCGAGACGCTTGTATTCCGTTCCAATCAAATTGACGGCGAAAGCATAAACGTCCGCCTGCCATTGTTCAGGAAGCAGAGGCAGGAAAATTTCCGGACGGGCATTTTTGCTTTCGGAATTAGCCGCGAATGAGCTCAGCTGACGCGGCGAAACACTATTGCGATTGCGCACCAGGTTGAAAGACCATTCCGGTGCGCTGGCATTCAGCAATGCCAGAGGCAGCGCAAGCTCGATGCACCAGCGGTCATCCCCTGCGGCACAACCCACCTCAGCGCCGCTGTCCCAAGTTGCATTTCCCTTGTATCCACCAGCATTATTATCTTCATAACGCGTATCATAGCGTTGCCCAGCCGCATCTATGATGATCTGATGAAAAGAGCGTTTCAACGGGTCCGTACAGATAAAGAACTCGATGGAGTCATTCATCCAGATGATCGAGGAGTCAAAAGGATATTTTTCGCGGCGCAATTTTTCCGGTAACGGTTCGAACGCTTCCACGGCTACGAAAAGATGGTACCCATCATGGAACATTCGGAAGCGGGTGTCTTTTTCGGCTGCCTGCAACGTACGGTGATAGAGGAAGCCGGAATGCCATGGCAGCGACTGCCAGCAGTCATCAGACAAATCCCCGTCAATTACCGGCGCGGTGCTTTGGTAAGGCAGCGAAATGGCTTGCTTTTCCGATGCACTCCACAGGAAAAGGCCTGAAATAAAAACTACAAACAGCGTCAGTTTGGAATATGACATCGTTAACATCCTCACTGTCCGGCTTTTTCGCCTTCTTTTTTCGCTTCAACGGTAAAACTGAAAGATTGTGAAATGTACTTATCCGTGGTGGTACTCGGGGCGGTCTTGTTCCTGTAAAGGATTTGTATCAAGCACTTGTAATCGCCGGCAGGCCACTTGTCTGTCGTTTTGATCTGGACTGTCTTTTCCTGAAAATCCCGCTTCCCCTTAGGGAACCAGTTGGTTGAATAATTGACATAGCGCCATTCCGGACGAGCCGCCTTGGATAGCTTTTCGGTCAAGTTCAGGGCTTCCAGGAATTCCTTGGGGACATTCGACTCGAAGAATGTCAAAATCCAAGCGCATGGCTCATATTCCGGCGGATACGCAAGCGTGAGCGTGACCGGAATTGATTCCCCGACCAAAACATTGTCTTTTTCAGACGCCAACTGCAATGAAAATTCGTTTGCAAATGCAACTCCTGAACAAAGCAGAAGCAAGAAAAACCAGCGATAAAAAAATGAATGTACCTTTGTAGAAACCAACATGTTCAAACTCCTTTCTTTTTGTGTTACTATCCCGCGACTTCTTGGGAATTTTCGTGCCTTTTCGTGTGGTTCGTTGTTAAAAAATGGGTTGTGGGCGTTAGCCCGCGCCAAGCCTTTTCGTGTGGTTCGTGGTTAAAATTTTTTTTGGATGCCCTCTACTCACGGATATTTGCCTCGTTTCACGTTAAACATATCAAACCAGGTCCAGCCATCTGCGCTTTTCACCGAGTCAGCCAGACGACCTTCCGCAACCGCTTCACCCCGCCCATCCCCATAAAGGACATTGCATTTGCGGTCATGCCGGAAATGCGGCAAACCACCTGCTGCCTGGGCATAATTGTTGTCGTCAAAAAGATAATGCTGCACCGCCGGATTATTCTTTTGGGCAGAATCCCCCATCAAGATCATCTCACTGGCCGATTTCCAGGTTCTGGCGATGATCCCATTGCGCACACTGCACGGCTTGCCACCGATACGCAGAAACGTCCGATCGGCAGCCTGTCCGGGCCGACGCATGCCATAGGTGCCATTGTCGGAGTATTTCATGCCAGGATGCGGACAATACACGATCTTGGCATGGGTTACCACCAAATTGGTTTTTTCATTATGGCGCAAATAGCCACCCGAATAAAGGTCGCTATACCAGAGTCGTCCCGGCGTATAGGAATAAATGATCGCCGGCAGCCAGTCCTCGTAGTCATTCATGTAGAAATTCAATACAAGACTCAACTGCCGCAGATTGGATTGGCAAGTTGCGGCAACCGCCCTGCTTCGAGCACGCCCGAGTGCCGGCAGCAACATGGCCGCTAAAATGGCGATAATCGCAATGACGACCAGCAATTCAATCAATGTAAAACCAAAGTACCCGCAACCGATGCCTTTTCCCCTCGTAATCGTTGTTGCCATCTGTCTGCTCCTTTATGAATTGCCCAGCTGCCTCCCCGCGTATCCATCAACCACAGAACAGGATATATTTTGACACTGCCGCTCAAGTATTTTCGAAAAATGCCTGAAACTTGCTTTGTTCCCAAGTGTATATATGTTATTATAACTTCATTTCAGACGTAAGAAAATGTCTTTTTTTTGAAATAAAATGTATAATTCTAACTTCAAGATCAATCAGTCTCCGATCCGTCTGCACAGCTGGGGACATGCTGCTGTTGCCGACTGGAATTATCCGCAGCAACTGATGCAGACTTCCTACTGGCGCTGCTATCTAAATGACCAGGCTGGAGCCTCGATTCAGCATGGATTGAAGACGATTCCCATGTCTCCGCAAAAGGTATATATAATCGCTCCGGGTACATCGTTGAGTTCCCATTCCACGCAGGCATTCCACCAGCTATACTTCCATTTTACCGTAGAATGGTCAAATAGCCCTGTCAGGAATCATATTTTTGCACTGCCGGTTTGGGAGGAAGCCACCAAATTGCTACGAGACCTTGCGCATCAGCAAAAACAGGACTATCGGCGTGATTTGCTGGCAGCACTCGGATTTCTGCATACTGCATTATCCAAACTGCCACCCAGTACGTTTCTGAATGTCGAAGAATTGGACCCCAGGCTCCGCGCCATTCTCAAATTAATGAATAGTACCGTGGTTGGACACTTCAATAACCGCCAACTTGCCGAGCGTGTCGGCATGAGTGAAAACGGCTTCATCCGATTGTTTTCAAAAACGTTCCATAAATCTCCGCAACAATACTACCGTGAACAACGCATCGAAAGAGCCTGCCACATGTTGCGCTATTCCACAGCCAGTATCGAAACCATTGCCGCAGAATCGGGCTTCGCCGACCGATACCACTTTTCCCGGGTCTTCCGGCAAATCACCGGCACAACACCCGCAAAATACCGCCATAATTCGCCCGTGTCCAAAAAGGATTTTTTAACCACGAACCACACGAAAAAACACGAAAATTATTTATAGGGTTGCTGCTTTGACGGGTGGGATGGCACGCAGTTGAAAAAGTAGCGCAACCGTCCCGGTTGTGATGGACAGGGGACAGGGGACAGGTTGGCTGGATCAGACAGGGCGGATCGGCCTGAGTCCGGCATAATGCTTTGCACCGTAGTCGCTTAACCATGCTTAACCCCTGTTATGGAACCCACCCAACGACAGTGCCTTGTGAAGGCGCTGCAATCATTCGGAACAGTTCGCTATGATTCATCGACGTCTGTCCAAAAATAGAACCTGCGAGGGTGTCCACTTTGTAGCTAACTCATCCGCCTTCTCAAGCCACCTGTCAATGCGCTTATCCTTCGGGACACTTTCCCCCCAATATTCTACAAAAAGGCTGTCAGGGAGGCGTTCAGCGGCTTGACACATCTCGCTCTCAAGCAGTTTAAGAGCGCGTGCAATATAGATTCCACCGGTATCGTCATTTGCGGGATTCGCAACACTGCCTGCAGAGTACAGATCTCTTGCCTGGTGACAGACCACACCATGATAGGTGAGCAAAAAGAGGACAAGCCCATCGTACTTGTCTCGGCTTCTGCCTGACTTGACGATTTCAGGACATAGGAGAGCAGCCTCGGCACGGAGGCGGACTTTTTCCTCGGACGAAAGATTGGTATATAAACGAACTTGTACAGGAAGCGTATGTTCTTCAAGCCCCTCAAGCCACCAGAGCTTGCCGTCGGGATGGATTTTTCTGGCATACTGGCGGATGTACTTCATTTTCTCATGCATTTCAAGTTTCCGGAAATCATCATACCGTATGCCCATCAGGTCAAAAAGAGATTCACGGGCGGATTCGTCTTTCTGCCGAACCTCAACCTCGAATCTTGGCACATGGGAGGTGCGGACATGAATGACACTTGCTTCATACTCGCTCCAACGGACATCGGGAATATTGCCCATCTTTCCGAATACCAGATAGATGTATCTGACTGTCTAGATACGCTGATTTTCCTGTATGCTGTTTCCCACTGCTCGCCAAGTGTCATCGGACGTAAACTTGACCTCGACGCCGTATTCACCAGCGGCGATGTCGGGAAAAGCCTGTGGATGTGGATTCAGGTCAATCTGAAACAGTTTGCCATTCTGCGACCGTTCATGCATCAAACACCTGACGCGGCTCTCGAATTCGGATGCCGAAGTAAATACCTTTTCCCTCGCCTCGGCTGTAAGTTGTGAACAAATACCATCCAAAAGATTTTCAAATGCAGCTTTTTCCATAATTCTACCTTACCCATTCCGTAAGACCGCCAGCACTGACTGCGCCACATGCCATGCCAAAACAGGTGGAACTGCATTGCCTATCTGGCGTTCCGTTGCCCTGAGGCCGGCAGGGAATACAAAGGAATCGGGAAAAGACTGAAGCCGGGCAGCCTCGCGCATGGAAATGCGCCTTGGCAGAGAATAGTGGAACTGGATGTTCCCGTGGCATTCGGCGCGTATTGTGTAACCAGGACGGTCAGCGACCAATTTGCGGTTACCCTGTTCCCCACTGGCCTTGGCTTCGCTCCAGATATGCGAGAAAGCCTTGTCACGAGGATGATCCTCGAGGTCTTCCAGTGCTTCACGGGCAGTAAGCGGTTTGAACAGAGTTGTCTCCTGCGGTGGAACATATGCAGGCATGCCCTCACGTGTACCCACTATGAAAACGCGTTCTCTCGTCTGCGGAACCCCATAGTCCTCCGCATGATAGACTTGGTAGTGTATTTTATAGCCGAGCGCACTGAAATCAGCAAGAATTTTTCTGCGTGACTCGTCATGCTTGCGCAGCATCAGGCCCCCCACATTTTCCACCACAAACACTTTAGGATGAATTTTCTCAACTGCCTCGACGATTGCCGAATAGAGACTGCTTCGCTTACCGCTGATTCCAGCCATCTTGCCGTTGATGGAGATATCCTGGCATGGGAAGCCGCCGATTACTATGTCCGCGTATTCGGGAAGTTGCCCGATTACCTCGTTGATGTCGCCCTCGATGATTTCGCCCAAGTTCCGCCTGTATGTGATGCAGGCACTATGGTCGATTTCATTGGCCCAGATAATGTCAATCCCAGTTTTATCATAATGTTTGCCTAAAAAATTGAAATCGCCTCGAAACCCCATGTCCATGCCGCCACATCCGCTGAAAAGCGACACCAATGTAATGGGTGCAGCCTTCGGACGTTTTGTCATAGGATAAGGCTCTTCCAGTTCCACTACCCAATTCCTTCCAATTTTGCGAGCTGAATGGATATGGCCATTTTCCGCATAACGTCGAATAGTGTCGCTGCTTTTGTTATGTTTTTTTGCATATTCAGCAAGGGATACAAGCATTTCAAACCTCCAAAGCTTTAGTATGCAGAATGAATGCTTCAAGCAACACGTCCTAATTTACACGTTATCGTGTATAATTCAAAATAACTTACACGGATAAATTGCGTTTTTAAGAAAAAAAATGTAAGACGTCAGTGAACCTAGTTAGGCGCGGAATTCTTTTTGAACAACGAAATGCCCGAAAAAACTTGGCGCGGACTAACGTCCACAACCTATTTTTTGTCCACGGAAAGCACGGAAAGCGCGGAAAATTTTTTGTAGGGTTGTTGCTTTGAGTGATGGGATTGCACGCGGATTTGCGGTTTTGGCTGTTGTTTTCTCCGACGGATCGGTCAGATCAGCCGGATCGACACAATGCTTTGCGCCGTAGGTGCTTAACCATGCTTAACCCCGTTTTAACCTGGGGTGAGGACCCCACCAAAAGACAGTGCCTTGTAAAGGCACCACAATCAGACGGATTAGCTTGACAAGTCATTGGCATACAGCCCTTTTAAGGTACCGCCAATTCCTGTCTTTTTTCTCCGACTGATCCGACCGATCCGACCGATCTACTTGATCCGTCCGATCCGTCCGATCCGACTGATCCGTCCGATTTGTTGTCCGTGTCCCGTCCGTGTCCCGTCCGTGTAAAGTCCGTGTCCCGTCCGTGTAAAGTCCGTGTGGGTTGCGGGCGATCAGTCCGCGCCAAGCCTTTTCGTGTATTTCGTGGTTAAAAAAGTAACGAACATTATACCCTGCACCCTGCACCCCGCAATCACACGACCAATTTTTTCCCAGGCGCCATTTTCAGCTTGATAAACCGACATTGCTGCATTAACTTGATTCTATCACCTGAATCTTGTTTTTGTGTGGTTCGTGGTTAAAAAGTTTCTGGTTGTTGAAGGGGGATTTCCATGAATGAAATTTTGTTGCCTGCTGAGCGGGTGAAAGTCGCTGCTGAAGCTGATATCTGTGTAGTTGGCGGTAGTTGCACTGGAGTTTTTGCTGCCGTACGGGCTGCGCGCCTTGGCGCAAAAGTCATCCTACTGGAACGTCAAAACCGCTTTGGCGGAGTAGCTACCCTGGGTCTGGTCGGAATGTGGCATACGCTTTTCGACATCACTGGAAAGAAGCAGATCATTGCCGGGCTGACCTTCGAAATGCTGGAAAGAATGGAAAAAATGCAAGGGGCAAGCCCATTCCGGAAAGCAGCACCAAACGGAATCCGAATCAATACCGAAATACTGACCATGGAACTCGACCGGTTGATTCAGGAACAACCCAATATCCGGGTCTTCCTAAACTGCGCTTTCTCGACTGCGATAACAAATCCGGATGGCAGTATCGAGGCGGTCATTGCAGAAAACAAATCGGCTCGCTTTGCCATACGGGCGAAGATGTTTATTGATGCCTCCGGCGATGGAGTACTTTGCAAAAAGGCTGGTGTTGCCATGCGGCGCGTTGAGTCTCCGCAGCCACCTACCAGTTGTGCTCGTTTCAGTGGCTGGAAGTTCCCGCCGGGCTTTGACTTGCGCGCTTGCATGGAGAAATATCGGGCTGAGCTGCCTGATTTGCCTTGTGGATATTATTGGGGCATGGATATACCCGGCAGTGCTCTGCACATGCTGGCCGGCACCCGTATTTTCAACTGCGATTGCGATGATGCCGATCAAATTACCGCAGCAGAAATGGAAGCAAGAAGGCAAATCTATGCCGTTCTTAAAATGCTGAAAAAAGAGCTGCCCGACCTGCCTATAGCACTGGAAACTCTTCCTGCCGCCTTGGGAATCCGTGAAGGCTTGCATATACAGGCCGTCAACCAGCTGAAAGGCGCTGACATGCTCAGCGGCAAGCATTTCCCGGATGCCATCGCCAATGGCACCTACCCAAGCGACGTCCACAGTGACCAGGATGACAGCCTCACCTTCAAATTCATGGATGGCTCCCAAATCATCCATACAAAAGGCAAATCCATACCCACCGGACGCTGGTTGCCTGAAGGACAGGTCCTACCGTATTATCAAATTCACCTGCGCTGCCACATCCCCGCTAAAATTCCGAATCTGCTCGCTGCCGGACGCATGCTTGACGCCGACCGTGAAGCCTTTGGCGCCGTGCGGGTCATGGTCAACCTCAACCAATGCGGTGAAGCGGTCGGGGTAGCCGCCTTTCAGGCATTGCAGCAAAACGTTTCCATCCACAATCTGGATTATGCGCAAATCAGGAGTCTCCTTGAAAAAGGCGGTTCGATCATCTTGCCAGCACAGAAACCTTGCTGCCCATAACATCCCAGCAGCGTTAGCCTTTTCTCAGATTATATCTTTTGTGGACATAGTGGACAGGGTGGACAGGGTGGACAGGGTGGACGGGGTGGACAGAAGACAAACGCACCCCGCACCCTGCACCCCGCACCCCGCACCCCGCACCCTGCACCCTGCACCCTGCACCCTGCCCCCTGCACCCTGCACCCTGCACCCTGCACCCTATCTTCAACATGCTCCGCGTGCACGGAAGATTTCCAGGACGGTTTTCAGCAGGATTTTGAGATCGAGCCAAGGAGTTCGGCGGGCAATATACTCGAGATCAAGTTGGACGCGTTGCGGATAAGATAATGTCGAGCGTCCGGAGACCTGCCAGAGTCCAGTCAGTCCGGGTTTTACGCTGTGCAGGATGTCGCAGGATTCGCCATAACGCACCGTTTCCTTCTGCAGGATGGGTCTCGGCCCAACCCAGACCATATCGCCCTTCAGAATATTATAGAGTTGCGGCAGTTCATCCAGGCTGCTATGGCGCAAAAAGCGTCCGAACGGTGTCACCCTTGGATCGGTGGAAAGCTTGGCGCTGCTCTGCCACTCGAGGCGGCGGTCGGGGTTTTCCTCGAGAATCTGTTCGAGGGCGGTCTCTGCGCCAAGATACATCGTACGAAATTTATAAATCCGGAACGGGATACCGAATTGTCCCAGGCGTTCAGAGACATGGAAGACCGGACCGCGACTCGAACATTTGACCACCAGAGCAATCAGAACAAACAGCGGCAAACAGACCACCAGAGCCACAGCAGCCATCAGGCGACCGATCACGATCAGCATTTGTTCGGCTGTCTTTTGCTCCGGCGTCGGGTCTTTTCGTGCATTTCGTTGTTCAAAAAGAATTCGACGCATTATCAAGGGAATCGCAGGTTTGCGTTCCAAGCATCCGGTGTTCGTTTATCCAGCATCAGTTCATCCCAGATTTGCTTGACCTGGGTTGGTGCGTAGTTGCGCAACAGGAAATCCGCCCGGAAGAAATGCGCGCCACGCTGTTGCAGTTCGGCGAGATGTCCTCGAAGGCAGAAAGGCTGTTCATTGAGATAAACGGTTTGACAGTGCCGATTAATGGCTAGAAGACGTTCTCCTTTGCGGGAAGTCAGTTGCAATTCACTGAAATCACAATCCTTTTTGCCAGGACAGAAGCCGCGCCGGCTGACTTCCGCACAGACTGCCGATATTGCCAAGGGAATATCCCCATAGGCGAGGATTTCAGCCATGCCGGAATGCCGAGCCAACAATGCCGACCAGTTCTCGAGCGTGTCATCCGGACTGAGTGTAGCCCGTTTCAGGCCAAGTCCGCGCAGGGTTTTAACGGCGGCGCGGTTCATGGCGTAAAGAGGCCAGTCTGCCGTCAAGTCTGCACTGGTTTCCGGCAAGCCGGCCTCGCGCAGCAATGCCAGTGCGCCAATATTGCCGATCTGCCAGCGATGCCAGCCCGAGCGGATCAGCTCACCGACTGCCACACGCCAATCCCGACGGGAACCTTCATCGCGCAGAATCACCGGCAACGCCAAGCGCAGACGGTTGCGCCCGAGCAGCTCGGCAAGACTCGATAGAGCTTCCGGCAATTCCTCCGGATCGATCAGACCAAGATCAAAGATCAGTTCATCAATGCGCTGCAAATCTTGCGGAGAAAACAAATTCAGGTAAAAAGGCTGGTCGATTTTGAGTGCCCAGCGGGGTTCTTTCGGAGTCGTTTGCCCTACAGCGTCTTCCATCGTTTCCGCGATGATATTTCTGGTCAGCTGCTGGCGGCCATCGAGCAAGTTCTGCTCCACCTCCGCGACTGTCTGGCGGCGGCATTCGTTCAAGATTGCCGTTGGAACAAAGAGTCCGTCCGGATTCTGCAGGGTGAATTTCTCCATGGTAAAATCGGAATCGCCGAGTTTGGCAAAACATTTTCGTGCTGTTTCTGCGAAAAGTTCCGGTTTCTGGGCAACAGGCAGTTTTTCAGCTAGGGGCAGTTTCACCTGAACCTGCACGTTGGCAAATACTTGCGCAGTCACTTCGAGAGCGTCCGGTGTCACCTGAAGAGCAAAGGACAACGAGTGACGTTTTCGTTGCAAAGCCGGGCGCACTGCAGGCCAGTTGTAGGCCTGTTTGACAACCTGGGAAGAAGTGCAAAACAGCGGCAACCCCACCGGAATGCGGGGATGCGATTCCGGCAGAGGAATTTCCAATGTGCTTTCAGGTTCCGCGCTGAAGACCAGTACGCCATCTTCACTGCTGCCCTGCTGGAACACCCGGATTTCCTCGACTGCAAATCCAAAGGGTCTCTCACGTTCATTTAAATCCACCTGGATGCCATCATGCTTTTCCAGCACCTGATTTTTCAGCACGAAGCGTAGGCGGTCGGGCTGTCCGGCCAATCCCGGCAGCACTGCGAGCACCCGCCCGATTTCGGCACCTCGTGGGCCGGCTGTCTGCGGGTCCGTCACGCCGGCCATCTGGGTTCCCTTCCAGTGAAAGCTGCACCATTCCCGCGAAAAAATAGTCCGGATATGGCGTTCACATTCCTCTTTTTCGCCTTCCGCAAACGAATGATCAAGCAGCTTGCGATAATAATTCGTCACTGCCGCCACATACAAAGGCGTTTTTTTGCGGCCTTCGATTTTCAGCGAATGGACGCTGGCTTTGCGCAGCTGTGAAAGCATCTCGCCCAATGCGAGATCCTTCATTGACATCAGTGCGCAGTTTTCCTCGATACGCCGCCCGTCTTTTTCGATTCGGAAGCTGTTTCGGCAAAGATAGGAACATTCTCCGCGGTTTCCACTCGAGCCGCGCAAGCAGGATGACAGCAGGCAAAGCCCACTGTAGCTGTGGCAGAGTGCTCCGTGCACAAAGACTTCCAGCTCGATATCTGGCACAGCCGCCATAGCAGCCGCTTCGCGCGCACAGATTTCCCGTGCGGCAATCACTCGTTTGAAACCCATTTCCCGTGCTTGCAGCATACCGGCAACGTTATGCACCGCCAGCTGAGTACTGGCATGCAAGTCCAGTTCCGGGAAATAGCGTCTGGCAATGCCGTAGACTCCGAGATCCTGAACAATCAGGGCATCGACACCCAAGTCTCGAAGTTCCGCCAGAAGTTCGATCAAGGCAGGCAGCTCGTCATCCCGTAAAAGCGTATTGACTGCGACATAGACTTTGCGGCGCCGGATTGGATCCTGGTGCGCCAAGCCCAGCAGAACAGCCAAGTCCTCGAACGAAAAATTACCGGCATCCGCCCTTGCGGAAAACTGGTTCATGCCCAGATAGACCGCATCGGCACCATAATGAAAAGCAGCCACACCACACTCGAGGGTGCCCGCAGGCGATAATAATTCCATATTTTTCGTGTCTTTTCGTGCTTTTCGTGGTTAAAAAATAACCGAATAATCAGAGAGTAACGACTAGGAAATCTCGATGGACGATTTCCTTGTTATCGACTTCGCGCCCGAGGACTTTTTCGATTTCGCTGCTTTGCGCACCACAGATTTTAGCGACTTCATCGAACGCGAAATTGACGATTCCGCGGGCGAGTTCCTTGCGCTCGCTATTGACAATGCAGACCGTATCTCCGCGGTGGAAGGTGCCGGTCAGTCCCAGCACACCGCCTGGCAGCAGGCTTTTGTTCTGCTGGGTGATTGCATTCTCGGCGCCGGCATCGACAATCAAGCTACCGGCCGGTTCGGAGAAGAAAGCCAGGAAACGTTGCCGTGCATGCAGACGGTTCTTGCGTGCCGGCAGAAACAGGGTACCGACATCTTCGCCATCCATGACCTTTTGCAGGTTACTGAAATCCTTTCCGCTGGCAATCAGCAAGGCCTCTCCACTCAGATTGACAATATGCGCGGCTCGTAATTTGGTAATCATGCCACCGACCGAATACTGATTCCCGTCCGTACCCTGCGCCATCTGGAAAACCTCTTCGTTGAGAGCCGTCACCACGCTCAGGCGTTCGCCCAGCTCATCCTCACCGGCTTTGCAGTAGAGCATGCCATCGACCTTCGTCAGAATAACCGTCAAGTCCGCCCGCAGCATGGTTGCCACGTATGCAGCCAGCGTGTCATTGTCTCCCACCCGGATTTCATCGACGCAGACTGAATCATTTTCATTGATAATCGGCAACACGTCATTTTCCAGCAATGCATTGACGCATTGCGCGACATGGCGGTTGCGCACCTGGTTATGCAAGTCTGCGGCCGTCAGCAGCAGCTGAGCACAGTGAAAGCCATGCTTCTCGCAAGCCGCCCCGTAACAGCTCATCAGATGAGATTGACCAACAGCAGCCAAAGCCTGCAAGTACGCAATCTTCTTAGGACGGACAGACGTCTGCAAAGCCGCCATGCCGAAACCAACCGCCCCCGAACTGACCAGGATGATCTCGAACCCCTGCTTTTTCAGGTTCGCCAGAGCCACAACCAATTCTTCGATCCGCTTTTCAGACGTAGTATTCTTCCCGCCCTGCAAAAGTTGGGTGCCGACTTTAATCACCACCCGCTTGACCGATGACAAGACCTTTTTCCGCTCACCCTGATCCTGATAACTGTAACTTTCCATATAAAAAATTTCCGCACTATCTTCAAACTTCTTGTTTTTTCAGAAAGATTTTCAAAAACCAGGTGCGCAAGTTGCTGGCCTTGAATCTCTTTCTCATTTAAAAATTTTTGAACATTTTAAGTTTTCGGTGATGGGAAAGGGAAACCAGCTTCATGCCGGCGAGCCGCCGGCGCTCCATATCGCCTCCGACTAAAAAAGTAAAGCCGACCTTGGCACATGGCGATCCGTCCGATCTGTCGTCCGTGTAAAGTCCGTGTCCCGTCCGTGTAAAGTCCGTGTCCCGTCCGTGTGGGTTGCGGGCGATCAGTCCGCGCCAAGTCTTTTTGTGTATTTCGTGGTTAAAAAACCGGTCGCGTCACCGCATTTTCAGTCCCATGAATCGGATCATCGCCTCGAGCAAGGTGGCTGGATGCGGCGGACAGCCCGGCACATACAGGTCCACCGGCAGAATCCCCTCGAGACCGCTACGGACTTCTGGGCTTTCAGCATGGATTCCACCGGAGATTGCGCAGGCGCCGCAGGCGATGACGAAGCATGGTTCCGGCACGGCGGCATACGTCTTCTGCAGAGCCAGCAGCATGTTTTTGCTGATTGGTCCAGTCACCAGCAGGCAATCCGCATGTCTCGGTGAAGCAACCACTTGGATATGCAATCGAGCCATATCCCAGGCCAGCGTATTAAGCACATTGAAATCCAGTTCGCAAGCAGCACATCCTCCCGCAGACACCTGGCGGATTCGCAACGATCTCTTGCAGAGCTTACGGATTTCGTCGCGGGGTTGCAGTTCATGTGTGGCTTCACTACTGTCCTTGCGCAACAGCTCTTCGCGGCTGAATGTGGCCATATCGTGTTCTTTGCTGAAACGGATCACTCCCTCCGGGCAAAGAGACGCGCATTTGCCGCAGAACAGGCATTTGCCAGTGTCCAGCACAATGCCGTCACTCGAACGGCTGATGGCATTTGCCGGGCAGGCTTCGATGCATGCCTGACAATCCTTCTTGCAGCGTGCATTATCGAGGCAAGGCAAGCCCTGGAAGCGTTCCGGCAGCACCGGTAGTGTGCGTGGGAAGGTGCCTGTGCGGAAACCTTGTTTTAGCCGTGCTTTAATAATACTCCACATATGATAAATCCCCCTTGTCAGAGATCATGCCCGCAGTAGGACAGATTGAAACTTTTGTTGCATATCGGAAAATGGGAGATCTGCTCGCCTCGCAAAGCCATAGCCAGCCCGAACCAGTTATGAAAGGAGGGGTCCACCACCTTGTATTTGCTGAATTTGCCGGACGCATCGGTCAAAGCCACATGGCAAAGTTCGCCGCGCCAAGCCTCGACCAGCGATACTGCAATGTGGTTGCCCGGCAAGCAACACTGCGCCGACGCCTTTTCGGACGCGGGCAGGTTTTCCAACAGCATGCGTACTGTTTCCAGAGAGGCCTTCAATTCCTGCTGCCGTACTTTTGCCCTTGCCAGGACATCGCCGCTGTCAAAGACCGCTAATGGCATGTTATTCTGGCAATACCAGCCATAGGGATGGAAATGCCTCACATCCTGGCGTTGTCCGCAGGCTCTGGCAGCCACACCGACCAAACCGGCTTCGCGAGCGGTTTCCGGGCTGACGGTTCCGGTATTTTCAAAGCGGTCCAACACGGTTGATGCAGTAAGCAGCAAGTCAACCGCATTCTTCAGTTCATCCCCCGTTTTATTCAGCCATGGCAGCACTTTGCTGCAGATAGCCTGATCGACTTCATAGCCAATCCCGCCGGGGACGATCAAGCCGCGTCCAAAGCGATTGCCGCAAAGCGCCGCCGTCATATTCAGAAAGTCTCCGCGGATGCGTCCGCAATAGGCCATCGTCGGTCGGAATGCGACGTCACCGGCAAGCGCTCCCAAGTCGCCGGTGTGGTTGGCAATGCGTTCGAGTTCCCAGGCTACCACCCGCAGAGCCTGGTTGCGCTCGGAGACCCTGCAATCAGGCGAAAGTGTTTCGAGAATCTGGCAATAAGCTCCCGTATATGAGCAGCTGCTGTCGCCGGCCGTCGTCTCGAGCAGATGAATGGTTTGCTTGTCCGGTCCTCCGACCAGGCGTTTTTCAATACCGCGATGCTGATAGCCCAGCGATATTTCAAGCGAAAAGACATCTTCGCCAAGGCACTGGAAGCGGAAGTGGCCCGGCTCGATAACCCCAGCGTGGACTGGACCTACCGCTACTTCATGGGCACCATCGCCACCCATCGTGAAATAATCCGTCACCCCCGGAATATCCTCGGGCTGGTTGAAGCGGATCGGTTTCAACCAGGGATGCCCATGCGGACGGATTCCGTGCTGCTCGAAGAGTTCCCGCTCGAACCAGTGGAATTGCGGGCAATCCGGCGTCAGCGATGGATATTCCGAGCCTATATCGGCAGCAGACAGCAGTAATTTTCCTTCCGCATCTACTGCCAATACGAGAATCAGGCGGAACTTTGTCCCCTGCGGAACAGCAAAAAAGGCCGATACCCTCCCGCCGCGCTCGCCAATGACGCGAAGAGCCTGGCTGCTGAATTCCGAAAAGGAGAGCACCGGCAGATCTGCCAGAGCGGCACTGCCCGGATTGGTCAATTGTAAAAATACTTCGGCCATAAAACTTATCTCACTCTAACACGGACTCGACACGGACTCGACACGGACTCGACACGGACTCGACACGGACAGGACACGGACGTCTTCAACGCCCCCTGCACCCTGCACCCTGCACCCCGCACCCCGCACCCCGCACCCTGCACCCTGCCCCCTGCACCCTGCACCCTGCACCCTGCACCCTGCACCCTGCACCCTGCACCCTGCACCCTTACCACCAAAAAT
>JAPXLT010000008.1:0-38205 GCA_033809415.1 Lentisphaeria bacterium | reverse complement strand
GACGCGCTGTCCCGGATCCGGAAGCACCTTGGGCAACAAAAGTCCCGCTGCCCTGCTGACGGTACAACAATCCGCTGGCTACCAATTTATCAATGGTCTTGCGTACCGTATTCCGACTGATCCGATAGCGCCGTGCCAACTCCAACTCCGGCGTAATCGCCTGTCCGTCACTCAACCGCTTGGTGAAAATCTCCCGCCGCAAATCCTCTTCCAAAAGAGTTCCAGCGGATTTTCGACTTTTTTGCAACCGCGCCATAAGTTGTACCTTAATTGTTCCTTTTTTTTGTGTTTTATTTCGATTTGAAATATATTATACATCATAATAAAAAGTATTTCAAGTAGCAAACTGAAAAAAATTGTTTAAAAATTGTTCCTGTGTAATGCGTCAGTAAAGCTGTGCGACAGTTTTTTTACAATGAAAGACACTAACGGACTTGGCGTGGGCTGCTGCCCACAACCCACACGGACTTTACACGGACTTTACACGGACGGGACACGGACGGGACACGGACGGGACACGGACGGGACACGGACGGGACACGGACAACAAATCGGACGGATCGGTCGGATCGGCGATGTTGGGATTAGCCCTGAAAGGTACATAATCTCTGTCCATCGTCCATTGTCCATTGTCCATCGTCCATTGTCCATTCAGCAGTCCATTCTTGTCCATTCAGTCCATCGTGTCCATTCTTGTCCCTGTCCATCGTCCATAAAAAATCTTTCTGGAAAAAGAAGAAAAAATCGGGGCAAATCGCGGGGCAAATCGCGCCAGTCTCTTTTTTTTATTCACTTGACAAACACGACTTGCCGTTTTATAGTGTGCAAGTGATATATATCACCTTTTTTTCAACAGATTCACATCGGCTCTGTTTTTTTTGTTTCAGTCTTCATCTATGGGTGCTATGGTGATGAGCAAGCGAGTTCCGAAGTATATTGCTTTCAGTGAGCAGCTGAAGGGTGAGATACGTTCTGGGAAGTATGCTCGTGGCAGTCAATTGCCTGGGGTTCGTGAGTTATGTTCGCGTTTTGGGGTCAGTTATCTGACCGTATCAAATATTTTGCAGGTGTTGGAGGGTGATGGTTATGTGAAGCGTTTGCAGGGCAAGGGTACCTTTGTGACCGATCCCCAGGCTGCCACTGTGGAGGGTAAGACGCAAGTCGGGTATTTGGTTGACATCAACATATCCACTTTCGGGAAGTTGTTTGCGGCGATACAAGAAGTTTTGAATGGGCAGCCCTTTTACAACATTCCTTTGCACACCAGTTTTGGTTCCGGAACTCCAATCGAGCAGGCTGAGGAATGGCTGGACCAGGCGATGAAAAACCGCTATCATTCGCTGGTAATTTACGGGGACCGCCACTTTCCCTATCGGCATCTGCGTAACTACCTGACAGATTTTGAGCAGCTTAACTTTGTTATTTTTGACAGCTGCGCGGTGCCCTTTGGCAACGTCAACCGGATTTTATCGGATATGAAGCAGGCCGGTTATCTTGCCGGACGATATTTTCTTGAGCAGGGACGCCGGAAACTGGCTGTGCTTGGATTGCAGCGCCTGGATGACATGTACTGTCGAAGATTTGGCATCCGCAACGACAATTATGTCCATCTTCTGCTGGACGGCGTTGAATGCGCATACGATGAAGCCGGCCTGGACTTTTACCAGCTGGTGCGCCTGATCGATGGCCCTGCCAGTGGCATTCGCGCAAATGATGAACGTTTCCATGACGAATTGCGCGGCTGTTTTGAAGATGAATGCGAAGCGTTCCTGGCTGTCGGTGACTTCCGTGCGCCAGCCATCTATCGAATGGCAAAGGAGATGAATGTCACGGTCGGGCAGGATATTGCAGTAATGGGAATGCTGAATACTGTTGCCACCTGTGAACTGATGGAACCAACACTCAGCTCCATTTCCATCAATGAACGCGAAATAGGACATCTTACCGCACAGGCACTGCAAGAAAAGTGGAAAAATGAAACGATTCTCGTCAAACCGGAACTAGTCATTCGAAACTCCAGCGGAACAAAAATTTCTTCAACCAATTCATAGTTTTTTCAGCAGAAAGTTTACTTGTCAGCAAAAACAAAAGGAAGCAAACATGAGCAGAAATCAGCAAGTTAACGGGAATCGGATTACGCTAACCGGCAAGCGGTTACAGGCATTTTTTACATTAATTGAACTGTTGGTCGTGATTGCCATCATTGCAATCCTTGCCAGCATGCTACTTCCGGCTCTGGCTCAAGCCCGCGCCCGTGCCCAATCCATCAGTTGTGTCAATAATCTCAAGCAAATTGGCCTGGCTGTCCACATGTATTGTGATGAAAACAACGATACCATTCCGGGATGGTTGCAGAAAGCCGTTGGTGAGAGTGGAATTTATCGTTGGGTTGGGGTATTGGTTCCTTACACCAACAATGCCATTTACTGGGTTTGCCCGGCGTCTCCGGATGCCGGCACTTCGAATGCCGCCCTGTTGAAGAGCCGTGGCATTCGCAACATGAGTGAGACCCTATCGAGCCTAGCTGCTGTCCAGACGATCGGTATCAATAGCTATGGTAGCAATGCCACGCGCGCCTTTTATTATTCGGAGCAGAAGCTCAGCCGGATTACGAATGCTTCCCGTCTTGTCTACGCCGGGGATGCCACCGGCAGCAACACCAGCTTCTACAATCCCCGTAACGCCAACAGTCAGGTGAACATATCCTACCCGTATATTCATCCCAGCCATGCGCAGAGTTATTATCCTCATCATCGCAACAGCATCAATTTTCTGGCGCTGGGCGGCAATGTCATGACGCCATCGTTGAATGAAGCCAGGCAATGGGTCAATACCGTCAGCAGCACAGCGCGCACTTCAGGGCGCTGGTATTTTAACAAGCTGCCCGATCCGCTGTATCCGTAATTGCTCGATGAAGATTTTTGGCACTACGCATCAAATTTACGACCAGGAAATATCCCGATGATGAAAAAACGAATCATTGCTTCAATACTGCTCCTATTCTGTGTTGCCTTCCAGCTATATGCCGATAGCAAGTCTGCCGTTCCGCCACAATTTGCCGTTCCACGGCTTTCGTCGGCACCGCAGATTGACGGCACAATTGATCCGGAAGAATGGGCACCTGCTGCGATGCTCAGCGGTTTTGTCACCGCTCGGCATTTGGACAGCCGTCCCATGTCCATGTATATGGCCTATGATGCCACGCATTTGTACATTGCTTGGCGCTTGAGCTATTATCCTGCCGGCAAAAAGCCGAAAGCCAACTGGAACCGTCGTGACCAATTTCCGCCAGCGGGGTTTGAAGAAGATCGCATTGAAATTCTGCTGGACCCGCATTTTGGCCAGCACACGGTCGAAAAGGGACACTTCATGGTTTTCATCAATGCCGCCGGAACGATTGTCTATGACCAGCAATGGACTGTAGCTGAAGGCGTGCAGAAAGACTGGAACCTCGATGCGGTCAGCAAAAGCCGTGTCACAGAAGAATTCTGGGAAGGTGAATGCGCCATCCCCTTTGCCGAACTGGGCGTCAAGGAAATCAGCGACGACACCCGCTGGCTTTTGCAGATGTCGCGTTACTGGAGTGACTTTGGCAGCTGGACAACCCTATCGCCGGCAGCCAGTATCCTGAATTCTCATAATGCCGGTGCAGTGATGATCTTCAAGGAACAGGTTCCCGGCTATCAGATCGACTTCCAGCAACCCGAAGGAACTGTCAAAGCTACTGCCCGGTTGCATGGCACTTTGCTCGGTAAAACCACCTTTTCCGGCGAAGTCCTTGCTGACGGAGCAGTCATCGCGCAATCTGAAAAGACTCTGGACGCAGTCAATAAAGCTCTTGAATTGACGATGTCGCCCACTCTGGCAGAAAGCAACTTGCTCAAACTGCGTCTGCACAGCGGAAACACCCAGTTGTATCAAGCGGAAATACCCTTTCGCAAAATCCCCGTGCTGCCGAAAATATCGGCTGACCTGCGCGAAAAACAGTTTATCTGCATGATGCGCTACCTGCCATATTTTGAAAAGGCCTGGATTGATCTTGTCGACTTTTCAAACCTCGAGCTGGCGGCGCAAGTGAATCGGGCACGAATCGAATTGCTCGATCCCGACAACAGCAAAATTTTTGCAAAGGAACTGCCCTTGCATTCCAGCAAGTTCGAGCATACGGAAATCCTATTGCCGGGGCTGATCAAAAAGGACGGGACATATCGCTTCCTGATCATATTGTCAGCTGACAAGAAGGAGATTGCCCGCGAATTTTATGACTATGAATATAAAAACTTTCCCTTTGTCGGCTCCAAAGCCGGCACCAGCGTGGAAATCTTCCCGGAGTTTCTGCCAATCACTTGGAAAAAACACACCGCGTCTATGGTGTCCAGCTTTATGACCTTGGGAAAAACCGCTCTCTTTGACCAGATCGCCGCCAAACAGACCGAACCGACTGTCGGCAAAGAAATCGAGAATTTGCTGGCGGCGCCGATCACGCTTTCCGGCATCATCGACGGACGCAACGTTCAGCTGGAAAGCAGCAGATATAAAGTCCGCAAACAGACCCGCAGCAATATGGAGTTTACAGCAAAAGCCCGACTGGGTAAACTGGATGCCTTGGTCAGCAATTCTCTGGAATATGACGGTTTTGCCTGGATAGAACTCACCCTGCAGCCCAAGCGCCCGATGAACCTCGAGAAGCTGACGCTGGACATCCCGCTGCTGCCCGAACAAGCCACCTTGATGTATGAAATCAGCGACAAGCGGCTAGGTTTCTGCGCTGGTGCGACTGCACCCCAACAAGGTGTCATCTGGGACAGCATGCAACAACCCAATACAGCCGGAACATTCGGCAACTTCAAGCCGATGGTCTGGGTCGGCAACGAGGATCGCGGGTTGACTTGGTTTGCGGAAAGCGACCGGTACTGGTCGCTGGATGAGCGCCAGCCTGCCCTCGAACTGGTGCGGGAGCAGGACCGCGTGGTTCTCCGAGTGCATTTTGTCAACAAGCCTTTTGCATTGTCCAAGCCCCGCACGATTTCCTTTGGCCTTCAGCCTAGCCCGAGCAAACCTCTGCCGACTGGCTGGCGCTCCTGGCTGGTAGGTGCCAATCCGGCGCTGCCCAACGTCCGCAGTTTTTATTACAGTGCGGCGATCTCCCGCAATTCTGAGACCAGTAAGTACCATGCATTTTGCTCCTACAACCCCTATCCGGATTCCTATGCGGAAGCTAAGGAAGCCATGGATAAATACCGCAACCAGGGATATGTCTTCTTGCGCTATCAGCTCGTAGACTGGATACGCCACATGCTGGAAACTCCGGAAGGACGTGTCTATCGGGGAGAATGGGAACGCGTCTGGACGAACAGCTACACCAAAAGCTTCCAGGATTTCAAGGCGTATCACTATGACCAGTACCTAAAAAACGTCGGCATGTTTACTGTCTACGAAGATGAGGCCTACCTGCGCCCCATGTGCGATCTCGCCCTCGATGCCGGATACCTGCGTCCCGATGGCGAAATCCAGGCGGAATTTGGCATCCGTGGCCTGCGTGAAACATTGCGGCGCAATGCGGCAGTCTGGATTGAAAACGGCATGCCGAATTATTACGCCGTTCACAAAAGCGGGGTCACTATGACTCCATGCCATTCCTTTGCGGCCATTTCCATCGACGGCGAACAGCGCTTCCTCGATAATCCCAATCGAGACTATATCGACAACTGGCCTCTGGATTTTATCCGGGCGCATGTAATGGGACGTCAGTTCGGGGTTGTGCCGGTATTCCTAAGTGAAGTCCGTCTGAGCATGGCGGAGCATGGCGAAGAGAAAGTCCGCCAAGCCAACCGTTCTCTGCTGACTTTGACGCTCCTGCATGATATTATCACCTGGCATGCCTGGAATGTGCATCCTCCTACACGGGAACTGGTGCATCGGGCAAAAAGCGACTTCAATCTGGGAGCAGAATCTGTGCGCTTTCATCCATACTGGGCCGAACCTTCCCGGCAGCTGTTCAACTGCAAACAGGATGCCATCAAAATCAGCGCCTGGAAAAATGCAGAGCAGCTCTTTATTGTCGCCGCCAATCTTGGTGAGCAAGGTCTGCTTGCGGAGATCGAATATCTCCCTGAACAGATCGGTTTCCTGCCGGGGCTGACAGTCGATTATGAAAGCCGGCAGGAATTTACTGTACAGGATAACCGCATCCAGGTGCCAATACCAAGACATGATTTCCGCATCCTCTTTGCCGGGAAGAGCAGCATCCCGGCAATCACCAGCCGCGCAACAGCGCCGGTGCGGCTCTCGCCTGCACAGCCGGAACAAGAACAACTCCCCGAGACTATTGAACGCCCCCAGGCGGAAAATGATTTGCTGTTTCGGTTGCCTTTTCGTGGTGACTTACAAGCTTTCAGCAGCCTGGGGAACGGAAACGTACTCAACACCCGCGGAACTGTCAGCTTCACCGAAGCGCAAAATGCATTGCAAATCGGCGAAGGCGGCATCGAATCCATCAGCTATCCGGCAAAAAACAACTTTTATGCTGCCGAGGGAACCGTGCTTTTCTGGATCAAGCCGCTGGATTTTCAGGATCTGGCCTCTGCTCCAAAAGGCATCTACCAGCTTTTCTACTTGACTGGTGGGCAAGAAAAGAACCGCTGGGGCTTGCAGTTGCAACGTGATCAAGACAAAGCCACTTTGGCGCTGATCTCGATCCGCTTCCCAAATCGAAAAGACTTGTTTTTAGGCACGGCTCAACCACGCACTTGGAAAAATCAGGAATGGCACCTGATTGGATTAACTTGGGATGACCGGGAAATGATCCTCTATATTGACGCCCTTGTCGCCGCCAGAAAACAGCTTGCTGAGCCATATTCACAGAAAGATTTTGATGACAAAGTGATCAAAATCGGGTATGAGACCGGTGTCCCCGGAAAAGAGAACAGCGCTATTGCCGACCTGCGGGTCTTCTGCCGGAAACTCAGTCATCAGGAAATCAAAGAAGCCTGGCAGAAACATCCCTGAACATTCTTGGCGTGGACTAACGTCCACAACCTATTTTTTAACAACGAAAAGACACGAAAAGACACGAAAAATTTTCGTGCTTTTTCGTGTCTTTTCGTTGTTAAAAAATGTGTCCTGGTTCACTTGGCTTTTTCGCGGAGTTTCAGGATCAGTTTCCCGTTTTCGATGCGCAGGCTTTCGATCCGCTTGAGATCAGTCTGCGTTTCCAGGCGTCGAAGCAGTTCTTTCTGGCCATATTGGTTCATCTGGTTCAGGAATCGTTCCGGGACTGGTTTTCCACGGACAGTTCCGGAGCGCAGGTTCAGTTGCGGCACTCCCTGGTCAATTTGCACGGTAAAGACAAAGTCTCCATTCAGGTAGCGTCCTTCAAAGCCGGGGATGCCTTGCAGTGGCAGCGACATCCGGGTCAGCAGACTGTCCCCCTGCAATTGCAGAGCCATTTTGGAGGCGACCGACTTGAACTCCGGCGCCTGATTCATCAGGGCATTCAACTCCCGGTCGTCAAATTGCAGGGTTTGAGCAGAACCGCTTTCCAGAGCACGCCGAGTGTCACGGTAAATCCGGGCACCATCCGGCGGACGGGTAGAATCCTCCCTGGATAACTCCACGGTCATGGGCTGTTCATCGGTCCACTTCCGCCGTTGCGCACGGAAAAACAACCATGCACTCAGCAGGCAAAGCAGCCCCAGAATAATGATGGTCAGGCAGCCCCACTTGAAGACGGCAAAACCATGCTTCCGACGAGCTTGGGAAACTGGTGTTTTTTTCATCGCGTACCTTTCGTCGTAATGCGCCAGTAACAGTGGAATTCTTTTGAAACAACGAAATGCCCGAAAAGACCCGAAAAAAAATCCTATTGCTACCTAGTTTCACTGACATATTGCCTTTCGTCCATCTCGAAACATTATAGAATATACGCCCCAGCACTACTTTTGACAAATATCTATGAACACGATATTTGAGAATGGAATGGACGAAAAACTTTTCACTCGAACCATTTTTTTGATCTGCCAGGACATCTTTTTGACAAAAACACGGCTTTTTTGTCAAATTCATGTTCTCTGACTTGCATTTTTTACAAAATAAATTAAGTTATGTGGCTTTTCAGCCATAAAATGCAAAGGAGTTCAAAATGACCACGCATTTCAAAGTATTATCCGGTCCGCCCCGGCACTTTCCGCTCGAGAGTGTCAAGGAGGCGAACCTGCTTCGTGAGCAATTCCCGTATACGGAAGTGCCGCGGATCTTTTTTGATGGAGTCGAAGTGCCGCCCAGTTTCCCGAAGGAAATCTGGATTACGGATACGACTTTCCGGGATGGACAGCAGGCCAGACCCCCTTACAACCCCCAGCATATCGTAAAGATTTTTGATGGTTTGCATCGCCTGGGCGGAGAAAAAGGAATCATTCGGCAAAGCGAGTTTTTTGTCTACAGCAAACGAGATCGCGAAGCCATCGAAGGATGCCAGGCACTCGGCCACCGCTATCCGGAAATCACCGGATGGATCCGGGCCAATGCACAGGACTTCGCAATAGTCAAGGAACTGGGACTCAAGGAAACCGGCATCCTCACTTCCGTCTCCGACTATCACATTTTCCTGAAGCTGAAAAAAAACCGGGAGAAAATACTGGATGAATATCTCGGCATTGTCAAGGAAGCCCTTGCCGCCGGCATCGTTCCACGCTGCCACTTCGAGGATATCACCCGGGCTGACATCTATGGATTCTGCCTGCCTTTCGCAGAGGAACTCCTGAAGCTGTCACAGGAAAGCGGAATGCCAATCAAAATCCGCCTGTGTGACACCATGGGTTATGGGGTCACCTATCCTGGTGCCTGTCTGCCCCGTAGTGTTCCCCGGCTGGGACATGCCTTCCACCGGGAACTGGGCTACCCCTCCGAATTGCTCGAATGGCACGGGCACAATGACTTCCACAAGGTGCATGTCAACGCAGTCACAGCTTGGATGTATGGAATCTCGAGCCTGAATGCATCACTGTTAGGATACGGTGAACGCACTGGGAATCCGCCGCTCGAGGCAGCCGTCATCGAATACCTTTCTTTGAAAGGAACGCATGCGGGCATCGACACCACGGTCATCACCGACATTGCCGATTTCTATCGCAATGAGGTGCAGGCGCCCATCCCGGAAAATTATCCCTTCGTGGGATTGGAATGCAACACCACTCGCGCCGGTATCCATGCCGACGGCCTGCTCAAAAACCCGGAAATCTACAGCATTTTTGATACGGAAAAACTGCTGAAGCGTCCGATCAAAGTCACGGTCACTGACAAATCCGGCATGTCGGGCATTGCGCAATGGCTCAATGAATATGTCAAGGATACTCCGGAGGCTAATCACGAACCCTTGAGCAAACGCCATCCTGGCGTGCGCAGCATTTACGATTGGGTTATGGAGCAATATGCACAAGGGCGCACCTCGAGCATCTCGAGCGATGAGATGATCGCCCAGGCCAAACGCCATATCCCCAGCATGTTCGAGTCCAATTTCGAAAAGGTCAGAAAGAAGGCGATCGAGAAAGGCCGCGCTTTGGCTCAAAGCATCTGTGCCGCGCCGGAAATTCAGTCGCTCGATCCCCGTATCCTCGAACGTTTCCTGAAAAAAATCATCCGCACCGAACCTTCCTTGCAGTTCCTCGCCCTGACCAATCTGGACGGGCACCAGATCTGCAATGTGCACACTCAGCGTGGTGACAAGGGACTTTTCCGATCACTTCTGAATGTGAATTTCAACGAGAAGGAATGGTTTGTCAACGTGAAGACGACCGGGGAGCCTTATTGCTCGGACCTGTTCTTCTCCCGCTTTACCGGACGCCTGATCATGACCTTTGCCGAGCCGATCTATGATCAGAATGGCAATATGATTGCAGTCATGGACTTGGACTTCAAGTTTAATGAATTAAGCAAACTCTGTGAAGGTGAAATGAGCAATCCCTGAGTGAAACTGGGTAGCCGAGGACTTCTTTTTGAACCACGAACCACACGAAAAGGCTTGGCGCGGACTGATCGCCCGCAACCCATTTTTTTGTCCACGGAAAGCACGGAAAGCGCGGAAAACTTGTAGGGTTGCTGCTTCGACGGATGAAATGGCACGCGAATTTGTGGTTTTGGCTGTTGCTTTCTCCGACGGATCGGTCAGATCAGCCAGATCGGCACAATGCTTTGCGCCGTAGGCGCTTAACCATGCTTAACCCCAGGCTTTAGCCTGGGGTGAGGAATCCCCCAAAGGCAGTGCCTTGTAAAGGCACCACAACCAGACGGATCAGCTTTACAAGTGATTGTGTGCCAATGGCTTGTAGGTTTCTTTTCTGAAAAATCTTTCACAAAAAAGAAGAAGTTGGACAATACGAAAATTTCGTGTCCGTTAGTGTCTTTCGTGGTAAAAAAATCCCCTATCATCCGGGTTTATTGACGCATTACGACTCTGGAGCAAAGAAATGAACATTCTGGTGTTAATCAAGCAGGTGCCCGAAAGTCAGGCCATCCGCATGGATGAGACAACGGGCACGCTGATCCGCGAAGCGGCAAGTTCAGTCATCAATCCACTCGATCTGCATGCACTCGAATGCGCTTTGCAGTTGCGCGATCAAAGCGGCGAAAATAGTCGTCTGGACTGTTTGTGCATGGGGCCGACGGCAGCCACTGCGGTCTTGAAGGAGGCTCTGGCACTTGGCGCCGACCAAGGCATCCTGCTCAGCGACCGTGCCTTTGCCGGCTCCGACACCTGGTGCACTGCCCGGACACTGGCTGCCGGCATCGAGCAGCTGGGCGAATATGACCTGATCCTCTGCGGCGAACGTGCCACCGATGGTGAAACCGGGCAGACTGGTCCGGCATTGGCGGCGCTGCTCGATCTGCCGGTCGTTTCCTTTGCCAGTGCAATCCAAGCCAAGCCGGGTGGCTGGGAAGTGCGGCGCCTACTCGAGGATGGCTATGAAACGGTTGAGATTGACGGTCCGGCACTGATTTGCGTTCTGAAAGAGGCCTCGGTTCCGCGCCTGCCGACCTTGCAGGGCAAGCGAAAAGCCCGACAAGTCGAGGTGCGGATCATCAACGCATCCGGATTGAACCTTCCGCTCGAGGACACGGGGTTAAAAGCCTCTCCGACCAGGGTCACGACCATTTTCAAGCCGAGTCATTTCAAGCAATGCGAGCGGATTTCTGCACATGATCCCGCCGGTGCCGAACAGGCCGTTGACCGTATCATACACCTGCTCTGCGAAAAGGGGGTCTTGTGAAAATGAACAACTCTGGAATATGGATTTTAGCGGAACAGAAAAACGGGCAGCTCAATGAAGTGAGTTTCGAACTGCTGAACTGGGCTATCCCCCTGGCTGAAAAAAAACAGCAGCCACTGACTGCACTAGTCTTTGGTGATCAGCTTAGCGATACGGAATTGCAGAAGTTGATCCAGCGCGGAGCCGACCGGGTACTGCACGTCAGTGCTCCCCAGCTGGCGGTTTTTCAGCCGGAACCCTACTCGGCCTGCCTGATGGAACTGATCAACCGTGAAAAACCGGAAATCCTGATCGCGGCAGCAACGACAACTGGACGCACCCTCCTGCCCTATGCCGCCGGGAAACTGCGCACTGGACTGACGGCGGATTGCACCAAACTCGATATCGAACCAGAAAGCGGATTGTTGCTGCAAACCAGGCCCGCTGCCGGTGGCAACATTATGGCCACCATCAAAACCCCGGACTGCCGCCCGCAAATGGCCACGGTGCGCCCGCATGCACGGAAACCAGCCCTGCCGCTGCCTGGACATCGCCAGGGCAGCATCGAGCGATGGAATCCACCGGAGGAGTTGCTGCGCAGCCGCACACGCCGGGTTGCTTTCACCCCCAGCACAGAAGAACGCGGCGTACAGGATGCCGATGTTGTCCTTGCTGCCGGGCGCGGCTTCAAGAAAGCGGATAATTTATCGATGCTGCGTCAGCTGGCCAGTCTGCTGGGTGCTGCCGTTGGTGCGAGCCGGGAAGTGGTTGACCGCGGCTGGCTGCCCTACCCCGCGCAGATCGGACTTTCCGGCAAAACGGTTTCGCCGAAAGTATATATTGCGGCCGGCATCTCGGGCGCCATTCAGCACCTGGCCGGGATGCAGACTTCCGAGACAATCATTGCCATCAACTCCGACCCGGAAGCACCAATCTTTCAATATTCCGAACTTGGCATTTGCGGTGATTTGTTTACGATTCTCCCAATGCTGTGCGAAAAGATTACCGCGCTGAAAGCAGAAAACTCGACAGAGGGAGGCAGCCATGAATAAGACTTCTGAACCCACATACACTCCCTTGACAGATGCCCATGTCAAGGAGTTGACAGATATCGTCGGCAAAGCCAATCTGATCTATGATGATCCGGAACGCCTGCAAGCATTCAGCCATGATGAGGCAGCCCATTGCCAAAGCGTCATGCCGGAAGCAGTCGTCCGCCCTGCCAATGCACAGGAAATTTCTGCAATATTGCGCTTTGCCAATCGCCATCATATTGCCGTGACCGCACGCGGTGCCGGCTCTGGTCTGTCCGGCGGTGCAGTTCCGCTGTATCGCGGGATCGTGCTGGATTGTTCGAGGATGAGCCGGATTATCGAGATCGACCGTGAGAATATGACGATCACCGTCGAACCCGGGGTAATCACGTCCGAGATCAATGAATTGCTGCGCCCATACGGTCTGTTTTATGCCGGCTACCCGATGAGTCTCGAGACCTGCATGATTGCCGGAAATGTCGCGGAAAATGCCGGCGGCGGCAAAGCGGTTAAATATGGCGTCACGGGACGTTATGTGCTCGGACTCGAAGTAGTCACTGCTGACGGCGAAATTGTCACTCTGGGTGGCAAGCTGGTCAAGGATGTCTCCGGGTTGAACCTGTTGCAGCTGATGGTCGGTTCTGAAGGCATTCTCGGCATTTTCAGCAAGATCATTCTGAAGCTGCTGCCGCTGCCCAAGGCCAGTGTCGATCTGCTCTGCCTCTTTGACAGCGTCCAAACCGCAATTTCGGTAGTTCCGAAGATCATGACTGATGGCGGGATCATTCCCACGGCCATCGAGTTTATGGATCGCCTCTCCTTCCAGACGTCATGTCAATACCTGAATGAAACCCTGCCCTGCGAGGATACGGGCGCCATGCTGCTGATCACCGTTGACGGCGCCAACCCCGAACAGGTGGAAACGGAATATGATATCATCGGCGAGCAATGCCTGAAAGCGGGCGCCAGTGCAGTCTATGTGGCTGACACCAAGGCAAATAGCGAACGCATCTGGCGCATCCGACGCTCGATTGCAGAGGCCTTCAAGGTCTTTTCGCCGAATCAGAGCCTCGAGGATATTGTCGTGCCCATCGCATCCATTCCAGCCATGTCGGAAGCCATCGACAAGCTTTCTAAAAAATACGACGTTTTGATTCCCTGCTATGGGCACGCCGGTGACGGGAATCTGCATGCCACGCCAGTCATGCCGCCGGAATGGACGATGGAAACTTGGGAGAAAGTCCTGCCCGAGTTGCTGCATGATCTCTACCAGGAAACGAAAAACCTCGGCGGACGCATTTCCGGCGAACATGGCATCGGGCACAAGCGGAAAAAAGACCTTGCAGAGACGGTCGATCCCGGCTTTATTCAGATGATGAAGGCAATCAAAAAAGCCCTCGATCCGAATAACATCCTCAATCCCGGGAAAATCATTGACTGATTTTTAATTTTTAACAACGAAAAGACACGAAAAGGCACGAAAATTTTCGTGTCTTTTCGTGTGGTTCGTGGTTAAAAAATCCTTTTTGGACACGGTCTTTTCAGGGCAGCAGCAATCGCCTGAACTCCTCAATGCTGCACTGCCTGCCATAAGGAGAGAATTCAAAACTCTCTGCATATTGTACTTTATTGCCGGCTTCTTCACCATAGATTTCACAAAGTACTTTCCGTGCTTTCTGCGCAGCCTCGATATGACGTCCAAACCAGTGCTCAAGCAAGAAATTGCGTTCTTGTTCAGGAGTCAATTTATTCACATCAAAATCTTTAAACCCCTTATTCCAAGGGAGCCATTCATAAAATTGCGAAGGATGGCAGCGCAGCAGATTTAGCTTGTCGTCCACCACAGAATCTATGGAAACAGCGGCGTCCGGACGGTGCGGACGGGGGTCCTCAAAGGAATCATAGCAATAGCCATACACCGGCACTTGCGGAGGAATCGGGGTGTCTTCGCAATTGTGCGGCACGGTCACGATATAGGCAGTGTCCATGACTAGTTGCGCAGTGGCACGATGATCGGGATGGTAATCACAAGTGCGGTTCGTAAGGACGATGTCAGGCTGAAACCGACGGATGACACGGAGGATTTTCTCCCGGTTAGCCACAGTGGGTTCTAGCCCGCAGTTGTTATCCATCACTTCATATTCAACCAGACCACAAGTGCGCCCCGAAGCTTCAGCCTCCAGTTTTCGACGCGCGGCGGTTTCCTTCCGCGACATCTGAAAATGCCCGGTATCGCCATTGGTCATGGAAACAAATTTCACCAGATGCCCGGCTCGAACCAGCTGCAGGGCAGTTCCACCAAAGGAAAGATCCGCATCATCAGGATGAGCACCAATAAACATTACACGACGTTGACTCACAGCAAACCCCCTCGAAAAAATGAAATAATAAAAAAAGGATTTTGTACTCGTCATCGCTGACGCAAACAAAATCCGCTCTTCACATACTATAATCAAAATACCCTTCTTTGCAAACGCTTAAGACAGGGCGCAGGGGACAGGGTGCAGGGGACAGGGTGCAGGGGACAGGGTGCAGGGGACAGGGTGCAGGGTGTGTTCGTCTTCTGTCCACCCTGTCCACACCGTCCACACCGTCCACACCGTCCACACCGTCCACACCGTCCACCCTGTCCACACTGTCCACACCGTCCACACCGTCCACACCGTCCACACCGTCCACACCGTCCACACCGTCCACACTGTCCACAATGTCCACCCCAAGTCATCTCATCCGCCCAAGCAACCACCCTATAAAATTTTCGTGCTTGTTCGTGTCTTTTCGTTGTTAAAAAATACGGAAACTGCCCAGGTCATGTGCTTTTCGCCACTTGAAAATCCGGTGGATGGGATTATTGTAATGAAATCGACTTTGCAAGCACTTCCGGAGAGGTGACAGAGTGGTCGATTGTGCAGCACTGGAAATGCTGTGTACCCGCAAGGTACCCAGGGTTCGAATCCCTGCCTCTCCGCCATTTTAAGGAGAAAAAGCCCAGTTTTTTTGCCATTTTTTGCCACTTGGGCTTTTTTTGTACCCTTCTCACTCGTTTTTTGGACAATGCTGGCCAAACAAAAAAAACGAGGTGAAGGATGCGAAGAAAAAAAATGAGTGACAAAAACGAGCTTATCAAAGAAAAGTTTGCCCGTGGTACTCTATACCAGGTGAGGCCAGGTGGAAACTTTTATTTTAGATACCAACTGAACAAGCAACGTAAGAACGTTGCATTGAAAACCGACGATTACGAAGCCGCCAAAAAAGAGGTTTTTCAAGACCATCTTCCGATGATCAACGCTTCCAGTTCGGAAGTGATCGCTGCCCATGTCAAACAAGCCAAAGGCATGGAGGCTTATTCAAACAACTGGCTTTTATTATCGAACGCATGGGAAAAATATTCACAGCATCCTGATCGAGCCATGCCTTCAACTGTAAGCGAGCAGCTTGCGTACAAATCTACCTTCGAAGAATTCGCCAGCGGGCTTATTGCCAAAAAACCGGCTCTTCAAATGCATGAGGTGACGCATGCCGATGCCTTGAATTTTTCTGACTTTATGAAAAACAATCAGCTGGCCGTTGATACCCATAACCGGAAAATTAAGCGATTGCGAAAAATCTTCAAAGTCCTTAACGTATATTGCGGAGACACCAAAAACCCGTTCGTCTCATCCACATTGCTCAGAAAAAGCCGTGAGGAGCAGAATCAGGGCATCAGACGCCTGTCGTTTACCCGTGAGCAGGAACAGCTGTTGTTGCGCGTTCTGGAAGATCCCAAGAAAAAGGTCATGCACAAGCCGGAGATCAAAATCATTTATTACTTGGGCATGTACACTGGGCAACGCATGAAAGACTGCATCATGCTTCGCTGGAACCGAATCAATCTGCAACGGCGAACAATCGAGGTCAAACAGTTCAAAACCGGCAAGGAAGTCAGTATCCCAATTGCCCCCCAGTTATTCAACATTCTGCTGGAAGCTCAGGCCACAAAAAATAATGACCATGATTTCGTTTGTCCCAATGTGGCTGCACGTTACAACCGTGAAGACAGCAGGGGAAAAAATGTCGGCAACAATCTGGTCAATATCGATGTACTGCGAGTCATAAAGTGGGCAGGAATGAAACCATCCGTCAAAATCGATGGACGAAAAAAAGCGGTCACTGTATACGGATTCCATTCGCTTCGGCACAGCTTCGCTTCTCACTGTGCTGAAGCCGGAGTACCTAAAGCAGTCGTGCTGTCCATCCTTGGAACAGACTCTGACATCGTCGACAAATACTACACGCATATCGGAGAAGAAGCCCAGCACAAGGCTATGGTGGCAATCGCTGGCGAAATCGGAGTGCTTTCTCCCCAAGATAAAATCGAGCAGGTTTTGGAATATCTTGATACGCTGCCTCCAACCGCAGAAACAAAAAAAATCAGGCAGATCCTTACCGACAACAACGAACCTGACTGATTCACAAACGGTCCAGTTAAGCCTCGATCTTTGCTGAAATAAGCTTCAAATTGATATGGCTGATTCGGTCAATTATTTCAATTGCACGGTGGTATTCATTGATCGCTTCAGCTGCGTTTTTTCCCATCTTCTTGGGCACATATTTCTGGCGCTGTTTTCCATTCTCATTGATTACGATGCAGGTTATCGGGCCATGCTTTTTGCCTTGTTTGCATTGACAGTTTGGCCGTGAGCAAACTGTAAGACGCTCAAGAATGGATCCGTGAACCATATGCGATAGTAATCGGAGTTCATTCAACAACGCCGACCGTTCTTCAATCAATTGTTCATGTTCGCTTGTCATGCGTATAATATCACATGTATTATATGATATACAAGCAAACCCAAACACAAAGAAAAGTCGCTCTTTGTTGCCAATACACGAACGCATTAAACATACGAATATTTTTTCGCGTATTCGAGTTGCGCAGTCAGGCGCTGCAGTTGCGTTTTGCGGGCCTTCAGTTGCGGAAAGCGTGACTTTAACTGTGCTTTTCCCCCCATGAGTTGCGTTCGATGAGTTGCGGTTTTCCCCAGATAAACGCAACCGCAACTCGAAAAAATGGTTTCCAGTTAATTATCCTTTTTTTTTTGACTTCAAACGATCTCTGCTGACAACACGCTGCAGGCGATACAGATTAGCATACCCTCCAAGAGGCAGTTTATGGCTCGTTTGTTTGACCTCGGAAAGTCATTCTGATACCTTTGCCAGACATGAGACATCAACAGGTTCACACAAATCCTAGGCCAGCAATAGGGATGGATTGATCATGATTATATGCGAAAACCAGAAAGAAAACCTTAGGCCAGGATGGACGTTTTTATTATGAAAAACTGGTAATTGGACTTTGCCCCAAGAACTTCTCGCATCGCATTTTTCACCACAGCATTATCATCATCAAACGATATAAAACGATCCGAGAGAATATGGCTTCCGAATAATTCAATAGAAACATTACGAACGAAAAACAATCATCAAAAGCAGCCACAATCATGGCATTTATTCTCTGAACAAGATATAAATATCATCGTGCCAATATAGTTGGATTGCTCTGTAAAAACATAAAAAGAACAATAGTGATCATGGTAACCATCGATGGTTACCATGATCATCATAATAAGTTATTACAAAGGTTCCCAGATACGTGTATGATAGAACTCGTCTACCATCGGGTCTGGTATAATGTCCGTCATTCGCAAATCCGATGCCAGAAACAAACAATCAAGATTACGGACACGTGAAAGAGCAGTATACAGCTGGCCCGGAGCGAAGCACCCCTTCCCCAAAACAACATAAACGGAATTGAGGGTTTGTCCTTGGGCTTTGTGTATGGTGCTGGCATAAGCTATGGCTACTGGAAATTGGCAAAAACTGCCAACGATACGCGCTTCTATCTTGACTTCCCCATTGACTTCAACAAGATCATATTCATAATAATTCCAGGTGTTTTTCTGAACAGTAATACTTTTGTCATTGCCCAACCTAACGATGATGGCATCATCATACATAGCGACAATTTTACCGATGTCACCATTGACATATTCATACTCCAGATCGTTTGCTTGAATCGTTTCTTTTTTATTCGCCAGAATCATAACTTTGGTGCCGATTTTGAGCTTGAGATTATGATCCGTTGGGTATTCATTGATTGGAAATTTCCCTTTGACAGATGCCTCAAATAAATATTCCTTCCCAGGGATATACGACATCAATTTACGATTAATTTCGGATGCAAGCACTTTTCTGCTGCATAACGCCAATGTCTTGGGATTTGCAAGCAAGCCTGAGCCAGGACTTAGGGGGAATACCTGCTGGTTTAATTCACGAAATGATGCCACAATGTTTATGCCGTAACGAATATTCTGCAAAATATGATAATAATTATCAGAATCCTGACGAAAAGTCCCTTCAAGATAATAATTCAAAAAATCAGCCTGTAGCCATGCTTTTGACTTGAAGGCATATTCACCATTATAATAATATTCGAGAAATTCTGCAATATGCTCATCGCTCACAACAGGCGGTAGCTGTTTGAAATCACCAACCACTATGATTTGCCTTCCGCCAAATGGTGCAAAATTATCGTCAATGGGAACTAGTCTTAAGCACTGCTCCATTATGTCGAACAAATCACTGCGCACCATGGAAATCTCGTCTATGAGGATCGTTCTGACTTTTGGCAGAATATTCAATAAACGACGATTAAGAGGAGATAAATCACCAACACAGCCAGGATCAATCGAAAAGAACGAATGTATTGTTTGGGCTTGACCGATGTTTCGTGCTGCCAATCCGGTCGGCGTGAGGCACACAACATCACCTGAACGAGCTTTTTCCTGCAGGAATTTCTTAACAATTACGCTCTTGCCTGATCCTGCATCTCCAAACAAAGCAACATTTTTCCCTTCCATCATGGCATCAAATACGATCTTCTGCTGAGGACTTAAAACAATATTATCTAAATCAATCATTGCTTCCCCCTTTCTCAAACTGGGAGCAACTGAAAGATTTATGGAATTTCCCAGAAATGTCTTTTGTTGCGATCTTCGCAAGATACGATGCGATCCCGATGCCCTGTTCCATTGATGAAGGGTCATTTCTTCTCAGCATGATACCGCGCTTCATCTGGGGCAAGGCCTGATGGATTGGAGCAATACAATCATTATATTCAAAAAACTGTTGGAGTGCGTGAAGCCAGTATTTCCTCACCTCATATAATTCACTGAAATATCGTATCTTATTACCGTTGAATAACAATATCAGATGATAATGGACACGATTATTAATTTCACCGACCTCTCTCACCCAGAGGTAGTCAGGGTTGAAACCCTGGTTCGTTAACCTTCTTTGGTAGGATTCAATAAAATTCTGAAAGCACTGATTATTAATCCCTTCTGCGCTGATTACTACTGGGAAATTGAATTGCAGGAGCACCATCAAAACCTGGCTATGCCTCTGCAGTTTCACATTCATCATCTTAATAATTTTGTCCAAAATCTCCCTTGAGAATCCCTCGCTGGCCTTTTCCCCATTGTAAAGTTGAAAGCCATCATACTCATTTCCATCAACCTTTGTAAATCTTGACATGACATTTTTCCTTTCTTGAAACATTATGAATATTTTAGAGATACATGATCTCCACATAAAATCATTATGCTCAATTTTTAAATAACATGTCCAGAAACATGGATGGAATTTCCCTGTTAATAAGGCGTATATAGTATTATTATATCCTTATTATCATATCCATAGCAATATGTCATCCTCAAGTATATTATCCTTACAAGTAACCCCTTAATAGTAAACACTTAATATTCTATCCTCAGAAGGACATACTCCGAATTACTATTTACTTCTCTTTAATCATTTTAACATCCCATATATTATAGTTACATTCTTTCTTATTTAACCATTCCATCATATCAGGCCTTCCACCAAAAGACCTGATATTCTTTCATTCTCTTTTAATTCATTCTCTGAATTCAGTTCTCCTTGATATCATTCTTCTACTTTCAGGATGTCAATATCATTCATATTTCCCTTTTACCCTATTATCGAATATGGAGACGGATCACCAAAAATCCGTCTCCATTCTACACTTTATCCATTCAATTTTCTTTCCATTTATTATATCATTTTAATATTTTTAATTTAAGCAATGATCCCTTTTCAACCTCCAAAAACGTTTACAAAAAGTATACGTTTCAAGCCTTTTTCCGGGGAAAATTAAACTCCCTTCTTTTAAAAATAATTCATGATTGCCATCCTGTGCAGCTATTCTGCTACACAAAAAAAAGGATAACAATTATGAACTCAAATCAACTCTTACTTCCTCGTACAGTCAAACTATTGAAACGTCTTATGCAGCCATGGATCGAAATCGGTTACATCTCTAACCTCGAAGCCAACCATATCGTAAGCAACCTGAATAATCTTATTAAACACAACGAATTAATCCCTGCTATAGCTCCACGCCTTTTATCTCAACCTGAAGTCGCTGAAATGCTGGGTTTGAGCCTGTCCAACTTCAAAACTCTGGAGAAAAACAACGCATTTCCATTCAAGCGTAAGACTATCGGCGGATCAGTTCGCTATAGCAACCTTTCAGTCATTGAATACATCATGTCAACGGAAGATACAACTCAGAATCAATCAGAAGAGCCAGAAGTCCAATAACCCATATACGAAGAAAGCTGCTTGCACACACAAGCAGCCTTCTTATAGCATCTGAATCCCTTCCTCTTACTTCAAATTCGTCAATATCTTTTGGAGATTATTGATCAATGTTTGCTGTGTGTTTTCATCATACTTTTTCAGGCTTTTAAGTTCTTTTGCGATCGATTCCAGTTTCGCAATATCTTTAACCAACCCAGCAAATATTTGAACTTTCTTCTTGTTGCCACTGGGCATGTTATTCTTTTCCTTCTTCAACACCTCGTTTGCTTTGCCCCATCTGGTGATATCACTTCCCTTCATACGTTTATTTGTTCCTGCTTTCTTCTTAACCACCTCGTTGATGGCATCTATCCTTTTCTCATCTTTGATTTCTGATAACGCTATGTAAAACGTCGGATATTTTGGAAGTTGTTTCATTTCATTTTGTGGAAGTGTTTTTTTTATCTGCTCATACGTTGCAAATGCTGCATTCAACCGAGAATAGTACGCACGTTTGAACCCGAATTCCGCATCGATATAACTCTCGAAAGTCTTATACAGAGGCTTATTGTCCTTGCCAACTTTCAACTTATATAAATTCTCTTCTTTAATAATAGCCAGCTGAACGACGACATCAAGGAACGCATCCGTTTTAGCATGGATGATCTTTTCGCAATTTTTAAGCTGCTTTTCCTTTTCCACCTTGGGATCAAGCACTTCAGTTTCGTTTTCATTTGTAGCCAGCGCTGTTGTCTCCTCAGTACTTGTCTCGGGCTTCTTACTCTTGGTTGCTTTTGCCATGGGTTCTGTCCTTTGTGATTGGATTGTACTACTGGATCGGGATAGAAATTCTGACTTTCGTTAGTGTACCTACTTCATATGATCTCTTAACGTATTTTCAGTCATATTGATCATACTTTCGAATGAATCTTTATCAACATCCATATCGTCACATAACCACTTCTTCAATTTCTTTAAATTATTTTTATACAATTTGTCTTTTTCTTCTTTGTTCAAATTTACTTCACGTTCTAAACCAGCTACCTGAAAATATGCTTCATCTTTCGCCTTGGGCAAGATTCCCACAAATTTCATTATTTCATCAATAACGTATCCCTCTCTATTCTGGCGATATGTTATATTTATCTGCCTTCCTTCATATATGGCTTCATCTTTTTCGTCTTCTGAAGTTTCTTCACGTTTTGTTGTTATCTTCTTCAATGCTTCATCAATTTGAATAACTACCTCATTTTGAATATTATTAAAGGCTGCAGAGTTTCCTCTACTTGCAGATTCTTTTCCTTTTCCAGCTTGTGTAGATAAATGGTTTATCGACAAAATCGCCATATTTTTGAACTTACTACGTATGTCGTCGATAAAGTTATTAATATCGTTTACATTTGAAAAATTCATATCATTTCCATTAAAGCCTTCAAAACTGTCAATAATCAGCAAATCAACATCATGGTCAGGATCACCTTGATTATTCGCTTCTTCAATCATATCATATAGTTTTCTCAAGTTAGCAGGTTCAGGATACTTAGTCCTTTTATCAAGGTATTTTATGATCAAGTTAGATTGACATTTTTCAATATCCTCGTTTTTTTGGGGCCAGTAATGATTTTTGAGACGTGCTATTCGTCTTAACATCGTTCTCTCGCCGTTTTCAAAGTCCAAATACAGCACTTTATGGCCTCGGGAACCTCCAACATTGTTTGGTTTGGATGCTTTCCACAGCATTTCATGGAATAGTGACTTCACTCTCTGACCACCTGCATTTGTAGCCAACATAGCGATACTCAACGCAAGAAAACTTTTCATGCTCTTTTGTGGCCCCACTAATGCAGTCCAATCCCCACGCATCAAAATTGGGAAAAAAACAAATTCAGGAGGGGCAGTTTTTCCTTTCTCTTTTGTGACGTCATTTTTAGTCTCTATCGAATCGCCCAGAAAGTTCTCTGACGAAAACTCCAGTTTTTTCTCTTGTAACAGTGCCTCTGCCTTGTTACACATCGCATTAAATTGAAATGTAGTTAAAAGTTTTGCCTGTCCAGCAAAACCAGTATGTTTCTTATCCAAAAGATCGTCAATGTCTTCTATCACACCCGTGTCGTCATCAGTATAACTGACAGGTCTTTCAAGAAAATTTTGAATATCCAGTTCCTCATTTTCTTGAAGATAGCGAACGAGTTTCTGTGCTTCAAGGTACTGTTGCTCGAGCTTTTTACCTGTATGATTGGTAACCAGGCAGGCAATGTATATTTGCCCAGGAGCACGATTCTCATCTTCGGTTATTTGCGGTTTCAACGGCGACCAGTCAACTTGGTCATATCTTCCGGGCTGACAGATAAAACTGGTGAAAACAACATTCTTATATCTGCATTTCTCCTGCATGTAATCCGCAATTTCAATGCTATCCGTTATGACAACATATTTATCTTCATCACGATCTTTCATGAGCAGGTCAAGATTGTACAAGGGCTGCTTACCTGAAGCCCAAGGCAGCGCGTACAGTTGATGATAGTAACAACTTCTATATCGCCAGCACGTAATTGGAACCATGCAGATACACTGATGTTTTTCAGAAAGACATTTTATGACTTTCATCATCGTTTGACCGTATTCATTCTTGAATGAATAGACCATTTTTGTGCTTCCAAAGCGCTTTTCTATGGCTGACGGAAGGGCATAATATCGCAGTATTGGCTTGTCAATAATAACATTTAAATAGTGATCCAAATCTTTTGCTGTTATTGATTCGACCAAGTCAGGGAAATTACATTCTTTCATCGGGAAATCAGGAATTTTATCGTCATTTTCATTAAAAAATTCCTGGGTAATCCCTCGTATTTCCTTGAATTTATCATAAGGCTTTCCTGAATTTTGAAAATATCGACAAGTTGCAGCAGCATTCGCAGATTTACCACAAAGAGTAAGCTCATCTGGATATTTATTGTAAAAATGCAGAAAAACCCTTACCCAGTTATTCTTTAACCAACCTAAAATTCTGGATTTTGTATCTTTTTCAGCAACTGGTCCATTAGGCGTCACGACAGCATTGTCCAAAGCAAAAAACTTAAAATATAAAGTACCAGGTCTTAATCGCGTATACAGTTGTATATCATCCATCTCAGTCATTAAAACCATGGTTGGAAGTGTACTTTTGGGTTTCGTCTCGGTAAGATTGCATAAACTTTTATCAAACTGATCCGGAATGTTGTTAAAACTTCCAGTAAAACAAGCCCAATCTTCAATTGTAATTTCCATCCTGGCATCTTCCTGCCAGGTATTTCCATATTCATTTCTTTCAGTATATACAATGGGCGATGCAGCCTTATCAAAGGGTATTGTCAAGCCTGTATTCGAAAAGAAGTTAAACGATTTTAAGCTTTTTCCAGATGGCATATAACCGAAAAAACTGTCTTTTGTGCAGTTGGCATTAATTAACAGCCGGGCTTTTTCTTTAGCACAATGCTCTTCAGCAAATACCTCATCTCTGCACCAGTTATCCACGATGCCAGTCGTGTGCTCATTCATAAACTCAACGATTGAGTCAAAATCTCTTGCCAATCTCATTTTTCCACTTGAACTCACAACACGCCTCCTAAGCCATATGGTTGATATCGACAGGAAAAACTGTTGAATTCTATTGGGTCATTCAATCATGAATCAATTGACTTTGCATCAAGACGTTCTGCACAAGTAAACTAATCGCCTCTTGATAGATTTTCAAATGCAAAATGGAATTATTTTTTTCGCTTGCAGAATTTTCTCTACTGAAAACGACGCCAGGTCGATCGAATCGTGAAAGCCCATGATTTTCGTCATAGCTGCATCTACCGCCAAAAACGTTGCTGCACACGGAAGATTTCATGCTCCCTGCGCTCAACATCTGAGTCTCCAGTAGCTGTGCCTTGAAAACGCTTGTAACGCCCCAAAAACGGATTTTCGAGCTATGTCCATCTCCTCTTTCCCAAAACTCTGCCTGCCGTTCAAAACAGGCATTTATTCAGCATCCCCGACATCGTTTGAGTGGCAACGACATTGCCATTGACCAACCATTCATACCCTCTCCTAAAATACCCGGAAAATCCCCTGTAAAAAATAACTCACTTCGGACATTAAATAGGGGAAAAAAACATCCCAAATAATTCAACATTAATGTCAAAAGAGGTAGTTATGGAAAACAGCGAAAAGTTGAAAACGTTTCAGGTCAGTCTAAAATTAGTGTTTCCAAAGGCATTTTCTAATCATGAAGAACAGTTGATGATGGTCAATGAATTCAGCAGTAAGCTCTGCAATGTATTCACACCTGATTTGTACTGTGATAAAATCAAATCCGTGATTACAAAAGACGCTCAGCATGGCTACAGCGCGAATTATACGATAGATATCAAGGAACTACACGATGATTCTGGCATGAACTTGGACGAGTTTCAAGTTGAAATGTCCCACCTGTGGAAATCCATCATTTTTGAACGAAAAGACTTTGTCATTGTGACGGATGTAAAAATCATTTCCTGATATGATCAGAGAGAAAAGCCACTGAATAATATTATCAATAAGGAGAATCAAATGCAAAATTCATCCAATCCAAACGATAGAATAAGTAATAATTCCAAACCGGAAAAGCCGATCAAGATGGCAACACCTTGGCAGGTAAACATGATCGAGGCAATTCTGCCGATGATGTTCAAGACTGAACGAGAAATTTACCTGGAATATCATGTCACGTCACTCTCCCAGCTGACTCACAAGCAAGTCAGAGAGATCAAAGCGAAATATGTCGCTTTTATGCGGGAACATCCTGAACGAGCCATTCGCGCATATAATTACCGTTGAGAATTGCCCAGCCTGGGAATGAATTCCCGTTGAGTCAATCGATCTCAATCACAATTTTCTGCATCGAAAGGAAGGTTGGGCATCGCAAGATGCCCAACCTGATGCAGTTCGTAGAATCTTGCGTATAAATAACATCTATGAAATGAGCATTTCGTTTCCTTTGTGAAGGCCTTCCATTGTCCATGTTGGGCAGTGGAGGGCTTTTTTGTTGCGTCAACCCTCACCTTAAGGAGAAGAACCATGAAGATTACCATCACGAAAAACCCATTCCTTGAAGCCGTTGCCTCGATGGAAAAACTCGGCAGGAACCTCAAAATTGCATTCCCAAACTTCAAGTATGTCCAGATCAAGGCGAATGTGAGCAAACAGTCCGTGTGCCTGAGCGCCTGTGATCTTGACCAGGTGCTGCAGTTTGATCTGCCGGAAGCCCAAGTTGAAGGCGATCTGGATATCGCGGTATCTTGTTCTCAGCTGAGAAACCTTGTAAAATCCTCCAGAAAAGACGGAGAGTTGACGCTCGCGATTGCATCCGACACCCTTGAGATTCTTGAAAATGGCAGAAGTCTGGGACAGCTGCCGCTTGCCGACGAAGAAATTGCTTTCTCATGTCCAAAAGCACCTGATGATGCAGAAACCATTGTTCTCCCGGCAAACTTTGCTGCATTGGTAGCGGATGCTTCTCTCTGCGTCAGCAAAGACCCGACGCGAGTTCAGGTCCATGGCGTCTGCTTCAGCAAAGACGGCATCACTGCCACCGATGGAAAGGAACTTTTCCATGTGCCTCTGCCACTTGCCGAACTGCATTCTGAAATTTCGGTGATTATCACGCCAGCATTGGCTTCGATCAAACGCCCATGGCGTTCCATTTCCACCTGGGTGAAGGAAGACCGGCGCTTTGTCATCATCCGCGGCGATGGTTTTTCGTATTTTGCCAAAATTTCTAATGGCAAGTATCCCAACTGGCGGAACGTAATCCCCGATGAAAAGGATCTCGATGTGTCCATCCAGTTTGCTGACCCACAATGCCTGCAGCTAAAAGAATTTCTGCAGAGTGTCGATAAGCGCATCGGGGAATACGTTGAACTCGCCTTTGAGCAGGATCAGATCACCGCCACAGATGCCGCCAACAGGAAACTTTTTCTGCATGTCGAAACCAAAGGTATGCAGAGTCCGGGTTCTGTTTCGATGAAGGCCGAATTCCTTGGCAGAATGTTAAAGCTTGGGCACAACAAGCTGCTCCTTGCTCCAAGCGAACAAAAGCCTATGAAAGCCACTGGGGGAAAAGGCTTCTATATCTTCATGGGCGCCATTCCTGATAACCCGAAAAATCAATCTGTAACGGTCCCAGTCCAAGAACCCAAATCAGTCGAAACAGAAAATCAGGCTCAGACTGTCATTGCCGAAAAAACCGCAGAAAATCCCCCACAAACCAAGGAGATTGCATCCCCAGAAACAACGAAAATCAAGCCTCCAGTCCAATCCCACACAACCCCAAAAAATCCCAGTATCAACCCCCGAACGAAAGGAGTCCCGAACATGGAAAAAACCATCCCTTCACCGACCGCAATCACTGCTCCCCAATCCACTCCGGAAAAGACAGAAGCGGAAATCAATCCCATCGAGGAGGCAAATAAATACCTCGACTTGATCCGCGATGATATCAAGAACATCAACGAAGGATTCCAGCTGGCGGCTCGCAAGCTCAAGGAAGCGTTGCTTCAGCAGCGCCAGAAGGAACGTCAGTACTTCGATGCCGTGAAGAAACTGGAACGTATCCGCCAGGCATCCGGCTTCTGATCCAAACCAACAATCGATTCATCGGCCTATAGCGGGATTACTCTCGCTATAGGCCTTTTTGTATCCATCCCAACCAACCCAAAAGGAGATCGCCATGTTGAAAATTAACGCATCCTACTCGAAGAAAGTGCCTGCTGAAACTGAATACAGCAGCCAGAGCTACCATTGCACCATCGAATCCGAGCTTCCGGATGGATTGACCCACCAGCAGCTGCAGGAGCGCATCCATGCGACCTTCGCGATGGTCAAACAGGCTGTGGAAGCTGAATTGCATGGAGGCCAGCAGCCTGTTACAACTCCCACAACACCCCCTGCAACCATCCAAGTTCAGCAGCAGCCTATCGTGGATCAGCAGAACGTGAATAGTGCCTACCAGCCTCAGAACACCCAGAATCCCAATCGCAACAAACAGCATACTCGTGCATATCAGCCCGCTTCTGGAAAGCAAATCGATTACCTGCTGAATCTGGCCAAGCGTGTGGGTTGGAAAGCTCAAGACATCCTCAATCACTGCCAGGTCAATCGGCTGGAAGAGATTGATAAGCGCATCTGCTCGCAACTCATCGAACAATTCTCAGGGAGGGTCGCATAATGGTAAAAGCAAACTTCACCCTGGAGCAGCTTCGTGCAGCTCCTCATCTCTCGTACTCCGCTTTGAACACGTACCTGAATATCTGCCAGTTGCAGTTTTTCTTCCGGTATGTTGCAAAGCTTGAACCTGAACAAACTCCGGTGGCGCTGCCATTCGGAAGCGCATTTCACGCGGCATTGTCAGAACAAGCCCAGGCTGCCAGGATTGGGGAAAAGCTGTCTGTAGCGCAGTTGACCGACGCATTTGCCACCTACTTCAATGCCAGTTGCAACAGCTCTGAAAATGTGGTTTTCAAGCGGGAAGACACACGGGATGATCTGATCCTTCTGGCGGGCAAAATGCTTGATGCCGCACTCTCTGACTGGCGCGATTACTGGAACATTGAGGCCGTCGCTCTTCCATTCCAAATAGAAATGCCTGGTATAGACATCCCTCTGATCGGCGAAATGGACATGGTTGTTTCGGAAAGCAACCCCTTCGATGATGACCCAGAAACGCCTTGCATTGTTGATTTCAAGACCGCAGCACGAATGTGGCCTGATGACAAGGCTGGCAAGGATCTCCAGGCAACGGTCTTCAGTTACGCGTTCGAGAAGATTTACCGCAGGAAGCCGATGTTCCGCTTCGACGTCATAACCAAGACCAAAACGCCTGCAGTTAAGCGCTTTTACACAGAACGGCAGCAGAACGATTACAACCGTCTTGAGAAGCTGGTTCATGCAGCCCAAAGTGCCATACAGGCTGGCGTGTTTCTTCCCAATGAGACCTCGTTTGCCTGTGGAGATTGTCCTTATGCAGGCAGTTGTGCTCAATGGCATTGCAGTGCGAAAACGGCTGCAGTCAGAAGAGTGGTGGCCGCATGATTAAAATTCTGATAGATATCCTCAAAATCCTGATGGAAGGCAAGAAATAAAAGGAGAAACAACATGGGACTCATTCTCAGTTCAAATGAAAAATTCGTCGGGCGAGATGAAATCGCCATGGTGCAGACGCCTGGTTGCACAGACACATGGCATCCGGTTCCGCACATTCAGGTTGTTGAAGCACTGGAAAGCAGCATTCGAAAGCAAGGATGGCGGATCAACGACGAGCAATATGGCTTGGCGCGTGACAACCAGAAGCTTTTCGGTGTCGTGTCCATTGCTGACTCCGACAATTCCGGTTGGTCACGCACCATCGGAATCCGCAATTCGCATGACAAGTCTCTCTGCGTCGGCATCACCGCCGGCGTCAATGTGCTGGTCTGCTCGAATCTTGCTTTCGGTGGAACCACAGTTCTCCAAAGGCGGCATACGAGCGGCATTGACATTGCTGAAATGATCGATGCCGGATTACAATCGCTGGCAGACAGTTTCCTGACTCTGGAAATCGCTTTGGATCGCCTGAAGGATGTCTACATCAGTGATAACCAGGCACGATCTTTGATTGTTCGGATAGCAGAAGAAGATGCCATTCCATCCTGTGATATTCTCTCGGTGTTCAGCGAATTCCAGTCGCCACGTCATAATGAGTTTGGCGACCCGAGTTGCTGGAGTCTGCTGAACGCTATCACGGAAACAGCGCATAAGTACGCTCCAGCCAGAGCAGATCGCTGCCATCGTAAACTGACCAGGCTTTTCGGCTTGGATGGAAACAGACCCTCCTTGCAACTGAACCCATGAACGCTTAAGACTACCACATCCTGTACGCAAACACGAATCACGCTGCTGTAGCACATCGGCTACAGCATCGTGACGCATTTCATCCCAAGAAAGGAAAAAACGAAAATGAATGAACAAACTGCTGTAGAAGAAACCCCTGCGATCATGTCCGAAATGGAAAAGCGCATCCTGCGCAGCGTCATTCCTGAATCAGAACCTTTGCCTTACCCCACCAAAACCCTGGCAATGTCCATTGGTCCGGATGTTGAGGAATTTGTAATTCCGGCTGACGACAAAGCCCAAGTCCTCCGTGACTTGTACCCTTTTGCTACTCCCCCAGAGATCAACGAGACGATATTCGATATCCATGAAAACAAACGCTTCCGGGTCGGCGATTTCAAGGTCATCCGTGAAGAAAACCGGAACTACCTGGTATCGCCCTACTACGCTCGTAGTGGCGGCATGGTCATCGACTGGGTCAGCGAGGAACAAAGCAAGAACGATGGAGCCATTTTCTTCTGTGGCTCAAAAGATGCAAATGCAGTTATTGGCAGCTCACAACTTGTCCAGTGACGGCAAAATCGACTTGCAATATCCAGCTCATATATCCCCCTGATTTTAGCGGATCAGGGGGATTATACTGGATCGTAAAAAATCATGTTTCCTGGGGCAAAAACTTGTTGCCATACGGGACAATTTTTGCCCTTGTGATTCTTCAAAAGGTTTTTACGAAAAAACGGAGGAACTGACATTGAACAGAGAAAAAACATCCGGGCGTGAAGAAGAGATTCCGCTCATGCCTAAACATGAAACTCCAGGCTTTCGATTGGCTGAACATTCTCCGGATTACCTTTCCGATGCGGAGTTGCTATCGCTCCTTCTGAAAGGGTATGCTGGGACAGAAAGAAGCCTGCAAATTGCTCGGGAAGTGATTGCTGTCTGCGGAGGAATTTCCAACCTGGCGACGCTGACCTACACTGATCTGATCAAGTTTACTGGCATCGGAGAATGTGGAGCAGAGGCCATTCAGAGCGCCTTGGCTTTGGCCAGACGTCTTCAGCGTGGCGATCCCACTGATAAACCAATAATGACCAACCCGCAAACAGTCGCTCAATACATGCATGCAGTCATTGGCCATCTGCGGCAGGAGGAATTTCATGCTCTTCTCTTGAGCACAAAACACCGGCTGATCAAAGACTGCATGGTGACTCGTGGACTTGTAGACTCGACTCAGATTCACGCCAGGGAAATTTTTCGATATGCAATACAAGCATCCTGTTCGAGAATCATTTTGGCGCATAACCACCCCAGCGGTGATCCAGACCCAAGCCCGCAGGACATCTCATCGACCAGTATGCTGATTAATGCAGGCAAAGTTGTCGGAATTGATGTTTTGGATCACATCATCATCGGCAAGCCTTCCGAGGAAAAACCCTTCTGGTGCAGCATGAGGGAAAACGGATTCTTCAAATGATCCGGAAAGGCTGGAGAGACACAATGGAAATCATCATCGAAGCGGAAGAGTACAGGGAGGAAAGCAATCTGTTGCCTGGACTCTTTCTCTGGAAAAACTTGCGAATAACCTGAACCCAAAACAGAAAGGAGGATAGCATGGAAGAAGAACCTGAAATCATCAAAATACCGGAGAAAACAGACGGCATTCTTGGTGCCATAATTGCAGGATTCATTGCAGGCGCAGCCTGTGTGCTGGGATTGCTGAAAATCATCGACAAGGATTAAACAACGAACCCCATCTGGGAAAAGCCCAAACGACTCTCCCAAATGGGGATTATACATAGAATATTTTTGTCAGCTGGAATCAGATATTGCTTTTAGATTAGACAATAAAATTCTCGTGATGGGAGGCTAAATAATCTCACGCCCGATTGCTTCACATATTTCTGCGAGGATCATTGCAGGCACAAAAAAAGGTGTATATGGGGAAAGAGAGAGGAAACCGCGCAATAAGCGAAAAGCCAGAATGAAATGACCGATTTTGATTATATTGCATGGGCTTCCCCAATTGAAGCTTGAGGTGTTCTACTGCTGAGTCAGTTATTCTACCATCTCTCCGTCTATGTATTTTCCCTTCGACTCTATCTGTCCGTTTTCATAATATTTAACCCATTCTCCATCCAACTTGCCATCTTTACAGTTTCCCTTCGACTCTATCTGTCCGTTTTCATAATATTTAACCCATTCTCCATTCAACTTGCCATCTTTACAGTTTTCCTTCCTATTTATCTGTCCGTTTTCATAATATTCAACCATAACCCCCGAAAACGGGGTATCTGAATTGACCTTATATGCAATACCATTTCTTATGTTAATCTGTTCCAGTGGAACAATCTCCTGCTTTGTGGAGAATCCTTCCCGGCCAAGCGACACCGAAAAAAAAGTTTTACATTCCATTTCTCTGTCCCTTTTCATGAAAATTTACGTTTACACCAATTGCATAAGATATGCCCAATACTATTTTTTTCTAATCACAACTAATATTCATCTTTGCATCTTCACACCATTACTCATTTGGCCTTTAATCCTCTCAGCCAGCTGCATGAGACTTATGCGCGCTGGTACAATGTATTCACTCGGCATAGTCTTAAAATCCCATCCGATGAACTTCCCTCGTGGCATGGGCCAATGAAAAGCTCTGGCGATTATCCGACATACTATATCAGATTTTGGCCGGCTGACAAGCCCATACTTAACGTCCCATTGGCTGAACAGGCTGTGAATCGTATCGAAAGCAATCTCCCGCCGTTCCAGGAGCAGTTTTGTGGCCTGCCTATGTGCTTTTCTGAATCTGATGCCTAAACGCAGAATGATGTCCTGATATAGACTGAGAACGACCTTTGGATTTTCTCCGATATGGGGTAATGCCTTTACGATGTAATGTGCATCACTGTGCTCATCAAAGAAATCTGGCTCCGTAGCATTCTGACGCAGGCCGCTGAGCAGGTCAAAATCTCCAGCCAAAACCATGCCAGACATGGCGTAAAGAATGCGTTGGTGCGGTGTTTCCTTTTCGCCAGGCTTGTCATCAAGTGCCTTGGTTAGGCCACCTGCATCGGTTATGATGCAGCCGATGGCGTAGCGCTCCAAATGCCAGAGCATGAGCAGATGGCCGGCATTCATGATGGGGAATGGTCGTAAGGTTAGCGTTACACATCAGGGCTTTGAAACGGTGTGGACAAGGATGTAGAACAGAAACCAGAGAACCGATAGTATGGAGAACAGCGCTGCATGACGCTTCCTCCCAAGCACACGCTGAATCGCAATGATACCCAAGGGCAGCCAACCGTAAAGCACGAGAATAAACAAAATACTCTGAAATGCGTCGTTCACAGCAAAAAAAATCCCTCAACGATTTCCCTTTGCGCGATTATGAGTCTTGCATAGCATCTGGCAATTCTTGATATTTGTACCACCGCCATTGCTCCAGGCAGTTACATGATCTGCATCCATCTCTGCGATTTTCCAGATTTTGGTTTTGTTGGCATCGTGTCCATGAGCACAGAGAGGACAATTTGATTCTTCTTTGGCGTGCGCTGCCTTGGTTTGAGAAGCATACACCATTTTCTTTGTGGCTTCGTCAAACACACGGACTTCCAGCAGTTTTGTATCCGTTGATCCTCCAAGAATGTACTCGAAAACTCCTCTCCTGTTCTTGACATACGGATCACCGAAGAGCGTGTGTACGGCTGCAGAAACCTTGGCAGGATCGTAGGACGTGTTATGATACTCTTCATACAATCGCCCCCACTCAAGCCCACGCATCTCGCTCTCAACATCTGTAAATACACTGGACACCCAATCAATCACGCTGTTAAAGTATTTTTTGAGTTCATTTATATTCGTATCTTTGCGATGACGACTCATGTAACCATCAATATCTCCCTTGCTTACCCAATCAAGCGCACATTCCAAGAATTCCTGACGGTTGGCGCTGCCTTTTACGTATGCGCTCCATTTCTGAATATTTGCGTTTTGGCTATTACTGAACTCTTCTTTGCCAAGTGTCACAAATGATCCAGAATAGATTGCATTGAGCAATTCCTGAGCATTCAGCGGTATCCCAGCGATGTTGATTGTCTTAAACCACTCTTTGATTTCACTTTCCGCGCCTTCACATTCATAAATGAGCAGTTTTGTGTCCAATATCAGAGCCTTTTTGTCTTGTGCCATCCCACTGAAATACTGCTCCAAACCATTTGCGTCTTTAATGGCAAACTTATCTTTTACAAAACGTCCGAAACTGGTAATACGTTGTTGCCCATCCAATACCTCCAGTTTATCGTCTGAAACTTTGTTAAAGTAAATCAAGCCAATAGGGTAACCCTTGAGAATAGAGTCGATAACGGCAATCTCTTTTTTGCCACCATCCAAAGCATATATATAATTGCGTTGATACTCCGGCTGAATGGTGAGCTTGCCAGAGAGTCCAAAGAGACCTTTTCCCTCTAGCTCGTTGTAGACAAACCCATCGCATACATCTTTAATTGTAATGTCAGTGATTAAGGTTGTTTTCACTTTTTAGCCTTCTTGTGTTGGATAAGTACTCGCGCATAGAGTTGAATGTAGTATCGCCCATCGACAATGTAGTGAGTTTGATCAATTGGCGGTGAACTTAATCTCAATGTAGCCCCATCGTTGAGTTTTGTTACCTCACTTTTCATCCCATTAGAGTTGACTTGAATCTGCGGCGGATAAGTCTTCGTTGCTGCGCCGAACCACGTTTTTGTAAGACCAATAATCTCAAACTGATCAGGACAATATTTATCCAAAAAACTAATTGGGACACCCATTACGCCATCATAATCGCTTGGGATAGCATCAGTAAACGGCACTTCTATGGCCTTGTAATTATCGTATTGGTCGTATGCCTTTTTTCCCTTGATTTCCTTGTGCTTGCTATACTTCAAATTTTCTTCCATGGTCATCAGCGGAAGCGGTTGGTGACGTCTTCCGTGATCAAGGCAGCTAAACCAACATGAATTTCCTAGCCTGGTATAATTGCCTACATAACCAAGGCGAGCCGCTTTTTTTCTATCGCTATCTGCAATCTCTGCTCCATTTGGTACAGCAAAAACCATATCGCTTCCGTTCCCAGTTGCACCAAGCCACATCTTGTTTTTCATAATATTTGGAAATATCTCTTTATAGGTAATTGCGTTCATACTGCCGATAATGACGAACAGCTTATTGAAATAAAAAAGTTGTTTCACATACTCACGGAATAAGCTAAACGGCGGGTTTGTTACCACGATATCCGCTTGTTTCAATAATGCGATACACTCATTGCTACGAAAATCGCCATCATCTTTCAACGGCATCCATTCGTTCTGCTTGTTAGCCTTCAACTGCATGGCAATATCTTTCAGGTTAAACTCGCCGTCATCGTCGATGTCATGCACTTGATTGATAATAAATTTATTGGCAGTTACCTTTGGACGGCCTTTGGGCTTTTCGTTATTATCATCGCCAAAGTCAAACAATTCCAGTTGAGTATTGGCAATAGGTGAGGGTTTGAAGCTGGTTGTGATAAGCTGTTTCAAGCCGAGTTTATTGAAATTGAGCGTGAAATATCGGAAGAAATTGCTCTCATATGGATCGTCACAGTTGCAATAAACCACCTTGCCACGAAAAACATCGGGATTGAATTCCAAATATGCTTCGATCTCTTTCTGAATATCGCCATATTGGGTATAAAACTCGTCGTTTTTGGCCCTCTTAGCGCTGGTAAGATTCTTGTTTGCCATATTCTTCCCTGCTATTTTTTTATCATCATCCGGTCTTCACTGCAATTGCCTGGATGTTTATCGTGTCAAAACAACTTTTCGCTTTGGGCTGCATAATCGCAATTCCTATGGACAACGACAATCCTCCGGTAAATGTAACCCCTTATCCCAGTTTTTCACCTTGCATCGGAACTTTTTGCAGCAATTTGGTGATCGAAGCCAAAATTCAATTTGAGGCATTCCGTTTTGATGGGAATTTGTTTTCCGGATACCCACAGAATTGACAGCAAATGACATGATTAAATACAGAAGTCCATACTGCGGATAGCACAGTATGGACTTCTGGGTACTCTTGTTTATAAAGACCATGAACAGGTCATGAATCAATAACAAAGAACTATTTATTCAGAACCTTCTTCTCAAAAAGATTATTTTGCTTTGGTATCCTTGATATCCGCTTCCATTTTTTCCAAAATTATGCGCAGGGCATCGATGAATTTTTTCTTAGCTTTTTCTACGGATTCATTTTTATTGCCCTTTTTGAAAAACTTATCAGGATCAAATTCGCTAGCCAGTGATTTAATTGTAGAAATTGCCGTACTCAATCTCAGGTTCTTATTTTTTTCTTTATCTTCTGGAGAAGAAAGTACTTCCATCAGTTTTTTAACAGTCAATTTTTCATCTTCTCCTAATGCTGCCAAAAGCGACTTCAAGATTTCCAATTGTTTAGCGGGGTCGACTTCCGACAATGCATAATAAAAAGAATAGGCAATTGGCAATAGATTTTGTTTCTCTTTTATTTCAGAATCAGTTAATAAGTTTTGTCGTGTATATCCAGCTGTAATCAAGCGTGACACATATGACTCAGAATAACCCCATCGGGCAGCCAAATATTCGGGAAAATCTTTATATTCACTTTCGAACAATTTTTGATCCCGAATTTTCTTCAATGCATCCGCAGCTATCCAGAAAGCCTTGATTGCATTTTCGATCTTTTCCTCAGCGACTCGCAGCTGTTGTTCCAATTGTTCTTTAGTAAGAACTTCAGTATTGGTGGTAGTTAATGTCTGATCATTTGCATTGCTTTTTGGGTTTTTCATTTTGGGATCTGGTGTGCCTTTCTTTTCCATAATGTTCTCCAATCCTAGGTGATAACCTTAACTATCGAAATGGAACACTATTGGAATATGGCCGAAAAATCCTATTTGTCAAATACGAAAACTTTCCAATTGGAAAGTTTTTTGCATTCTGGACGACCTTTTTTTGCCTTTTCTGTAAACACAATTCTCATACATGAAATAATGTATCCTATTGATATTCAACGTTTTACGAACAATGAAAGCAAAACATTTTTTGTATCCAGTCGCTATGTATTGGCATGCCCAACAATGATCTACTGGAAACTGGATACTGCCATGATTCAGGCAAGTTTTTCCGTCGATCACAACCTTGCCGGAAGAAAATTCCGGCTGAAGCTCTTTGGTTTCTGCAAGTTGTTTTTTGAGTTTTTCCGCAGGTTTCCTCCAGAAGACATCCAGGAAAAATTGGTCTTGCTCAATGCGTTTTCGAATCTTGGCGGAGTTTGCCTGTTTCAGGGCACATTCCAGAAGCGAGGAAAGTTCCTTTTTTTTTCAAGAACCCTTTTTGTTGCCAAATCACTTCGGTTTTAGTTTATTTCGACTTGGATCGTATCCATTGTAGTAAAATGCCAGCCGTATTTTCATTGCATTGAGAGCGCCATTGATTGACCATTTGCCAAAATTGATGCGTAAATTGACGGTGCGCATCACTCTTTCAACCTGACTGGTGGCTTTTCCATGCAGGCGGTTCTGTAATGCTGTAAAAAAATCTGGCGCGGCATTTTCCAAGTAAGACACTGATTTCAGGCATCCACGTGCTCGGCAATAATCCAGCAGGTCGTTCAAATCCTTTTTCTTGGTCAGAACAAAAGCATCAATTTCATCTTCTTCCAAGTGCGAACGCAAAGCAACGAGGTGATATGCTTTTCCCATGATGGTCTTCCAGAGTCCACTGGTTCTGGCAATCCCGTCCGCCCAAAGGCAATGTTTCAATTGGTGCGGAATATGCCACAGGCAGCGCTGAAACAGGATCGTAAGATTGCCCAACCCTTTGCGAATCGAATCATCTCCATCAGTGGTCAGAAGAAAAGATTTGAACGTGCGGATGGCCTCCAGGCTTGGATGCATCAGTTTTTCCCAGGAACCGTTAAAGCTGCCAAGGTCAAGGCCAGCCAAACGCCAACGGCTGCCTGTCTTCTTGGCCGTCTTAGCTGTGTTTTTCTGAATGAGCACCTTAAGCTCCTTGCCTCGCTTCGGTATACTCTTGATCGGAATGCCGGTGCCATCAGCCTGCGCTTCCCCAAGTTCTTCAGGTGAAATGGCAAAGGATAACTTTTGCCCCACTTTCTGTACGCAACGCCAGATGGTTGAACGACGAAAAGAGGCGCCAAAAATACGGGCAAAAACCTCACTGACACGGAAAGAAGTCAGGGAACCACAAAGAGCCAATTGATGTTCAGTTAACTCAGATACACGCGCATAAGGAAGCAGATCCAACAGAGACCTGACAATATATTTTTTATGACCGCACTTTTTGCACTGAATCTGCATTTGTGGAATTAATACCATACCCAAACTCGTTACCAACTTGGCT